>FR884115.1 GCA_000435975.1 Oscillibacter sp. CAG:241
TCCTGCTGTACATGGCCCAGTTGAAGGGGCTGAGGCCCCGGGCCGCCCGGGAACAGCTTCGGGAGCTGCTGCAGGTGGTGAACCTGTGGGACGCGGCCCACCGCCGGGTCGGCGGCTTTTCCGGCGGCATGCGCCAGCGGGTGATGCTGGCCCAGGCCCTGCTGGGTGCGCCCAAGGTCCTGCTGCTGGATGAACCCACCGCCGGGCTGGACCCGGAGGAGCGGGTGCGCCTGCGGGAATATATCCGGCAGTTGGGCCGGGACAAAATCGTCCTTATCACCACCCACATCACCGGCGACGTGGAATCCATTGCCAGTGAGATTTTGCTGCTGCACCACGGCGTCCTGCTGGCAGACGCCCCGGCGGAGGAATTTATCCGCGGCTGCGGTGCGGCCAACCTGGAGGACGCCTATATCCGGCGGCTGCATCCCCATGCGTGAGTGCAGGCGTGTTTTCTCCCGCAGGAGTCTGCTGTGGCTGCTGGTGCTGATGGCGGCGGTGGTGTTTTTCCACCGGGTGGACCATCACAACGCCCCCGGCTTTGCCGCCGCCTATCGGCAGACCGTGGCTCAGCTGGCAGCCAGCCCGGACCCGTCTGCCGCCCTGTCTCAGATGGAGGCGGAGAGCCGCCGCTATATGACGGCCCTGCTCTGGCGCAGCACGGATGACCCGGACCTGCTGGAGCTATACCGGGATCAGGCCCGGCAGGTGCTGGGCGACGATTATGAGGCGGCAGCCATGGCATATGATCTCAGCGACCAGGCCCAGGCGGAATTTACCGCCCGGCAGCAGGCCCAGCAGACCCTCCGGCAGCAGCTGGACTACCTGGCGGCGTACCCCGGATATCTGGATACCATCCACGAAAATGCCGCCAACATGCCCACCCTGTCCATTTTCATGGACAGCAGCGCCGGAAAATTCCATGCGGAAAACGTGAAGAAAACGGACCGGGACTTTCCCCGCAGCACGGATGTGTCCCTGACCCTGACGGAGACTGCCGGACTGGAGAATTTCTTGCAGGACGGTGTGGTGTCCGTGTGCATTCTGCTGTGGATGCTGGTAACGGTGCTGCGGCTGACGGAGGAGCGCCGCAGCAGTCTGCGATACCTGGTGTTTGGCAGCCCCCAAGGCCGGACATGGCTGGCCCTGCGCCGGGTGGGGATTCTGGGCCTTTCCGCCGCATTGGGCACAGCCCTTCTGATGCTGACGGGCCTTGTCACCGACAGTCTGCTGTACGGCGGGCTGGGCGACCTGTCCGCCGCCGCCCAGTCCAGCGAAATTTTTCAGAATTTTCCGTACCCGCTGACTCTCCGCCAGGTGCTTTGGGCGTATTGCCTGCTCAAAGCTCTTGGCATGTGGCTGATGGGACTGCTGCTGTGGCTGATTCTTCAGCTGATCCACCATTTGCAGACGGCTATGGTGGCCGCCGCCGCATTTCTGGCGGTGGAATACAGTCTGTTCGCCTTTGTACCGGACAGCTATGCCATCGTGGCCCTTCGGTACATCAACGTGTTTTCCTTCGTCGGCATGGAAAAGACGTTTCTGCACTATCTGAATATCAACCTGCTGGGCCGGGCGGTAAACGGCGCCATGCTGTGTACCGCCCTGCTGCCGGCGCTGTTGGTGCTGGCAGCGGCAGGAGCCGTGGTCTATGCCGGGCATCACCGGCCCATGGCCGGAGCCAACGTGTTCCAGCGTCTGGCGGCCCGGTTGCGTCCCGTGTTTTCCCGGGCCTCCGGCCGGCTGACCCTGACGGGGTTCGAGTTCAGGAAAATCCTATGGTATCACAAGGGACTGCTGGTGCTGCTGGTCTTTGCCCTTTGGTGCTTCCGGGCAGCCGCAGCCCCCACGGCGGACGTGTCCCTGTACGACACAGATACCGCCGCCTTTCAGAATGAGTTCCAGGGCCCTGCCACGGAGGACACCCTCCGGGCCATCCGGGCCCGCATAGCGGAGGTGGAAGGCTGGCCGGAGTCCGAGATCCGCTCCGCCCAGCTGGCGGCCCTGTCCGCCGTGGAGGACGAGGCTCTGAAAAAGCTGGACACCGGCCTGTGGGTGCTGAATCCTGCGCCCATGTTCACTCTGTGCGGCGGCGACGTAGGCGGCAGCCAGCGCATTCCGGCCATGGCGGCACTGCTGACAGCGGCACTGCTTACGGCAGGCACCTTCGCCGGAGAGCGGCAGCAGCGGATGCTGCCGCTGCTGCAGACCACGCCCCGGGGCCGCCGCCGGGCGCCCCGCTGCAAGCTGATCCTGTCTTCCCTGTTGGCGGCAGCGGTATGGCTGACCCTGACCCTGCGGCAGGTGTACCAGGTCTCGTCGTATTACGGCGGCCTGACGGCCCTGTCCGCCCCGCTGCGCAGCGTGGCCCACTTTGCAGACCTGGCCGCAGACTGCACCGTGGGACAGTGGCTGGCCGGATGCCTGCTGCTGCGGCTGCTGGTGCTGCTGGCTGCCGCCATGACCGGGTGCCTGCTGTCGAGCCTGTGCCGGACGGTGAACGCTGCCGTGGTGGTATGCTGCGCCGGACTGGTGGGCCCGGCGGCCCTGGAGCTGGTGGGCGTGCGGGCGGCAGGCATCCTGTCCCTGGCCCGCCTGTGGACCCCCGTTACCTGCTCCCTGTATGCCTATCTCATCCCCCTGGCTCTGCTGATAGTCTGCCCCCTTCTGTGCGTGCGGCGCAGGCCCAGGGTCTGATCTGTATAAAGCAAGAAAAATCGAGCCGGTTCGAAGACCGGCTCGATTTTTCTTGACACGTTTCCACAGATACAGTAGACTTTACAGCAGCGCGAACAGCACATACAGCCAGTGGGCCGCCACGCCGGCGCACAGGCCGCCTACGGTGTGGCTGATGATGGCCTTGCCGATGAGATGGTTGCATCCCAGGCTGTTCATCATGGACACATGGGTGCTGAGATAGCCGCTCCAGCACATGCACATAGCGGTAAACACCGCGATGTCGCCGCCGGCAGCCTTCCCCTCGGCCAGCAGCTGGGGCACCAGGCTGATGGCCGCACCGGCTGCGCCCAGAGCCGTCACCGGCACCGCCAGACCCTCCGGCGAGGAGAAGCCGAACAGCGGCGTCATGATAAAGCTGAGCTTATCCGCCAGCTTGGGCAGAAGTCCGATGCCCTCATAGGCCGCGCCGGTATACAGGCCGCTCTCTGCCGGGCCGTTGGTGAGCATCATCACCACCGTGCAGATAACCAGCACGCCCGGTATGATGCTCACGCCCATTTTCACGCCGTCCATGCCGCCGTCCAGCAGGGCAGACATGAAGCGGGTGCCGGTGCCGCCGGCCCGGACGGGACGCACCCGCTTGCCCCCCAGGGACAGGGTGCCGCCGTCAATCATGGGCTGCTCCCGGCCGTATACCTTGGCGGTAAATGCCAGCATGATCCGGGTGGATACGATACTGCCTACCACCGCTCCCAGAAGGCCAGTCAGGGCCGCGCCGGTGTAATTCACCCCCTTGCCGGGGGACAGGCTGATCATATAGGTACACACGATGAAGCCCATGCCGAAGGACGTACCCAGATTGGTCAGGGCCGGAAACTGATACGCCTTGAACAGGCTTTTGAAGTAACGGTCCTGGGCCAGGGAGAGAACGGCCGGGTTGTCCGACAGAAATGTGGTCACCACGCCCACGGACGCCGCCCCCGGCAGGCCGTATACCGGCCGCATGAAGGGGTTGAGCATCCGGTTCATCAGCGACACCAGGCCAAACTCGGAAAACAGCGCCGAAATGGCCCCCATGATGACGCACAGGGCCGTCAGATACAGCACCGTATCCGTCAGAAGGACAAAGGCGGTGTTGATCATGGTGTTGATGGTGTTGCCCAGGCCCATTTTGGCGGCAAACAGCGCAAAAAAGGCCACAAACAGCACGATGAAAATGAAGTTTTCGGGTCCGATCTCCTTTTTATAGCAGGTGGGCCCCTTGTGGGTTTCTTCGGCCCCGACAGGCGGGGCCTGGGTTTCCTCGATGACAGACTGGCTCATAGCGATTTTCCTTTCTTCCTTGTCCCTATTCCACAAAATACTCCGCTTTTCGCGGAACCAATTTATCATACCGCATAAAGCGCATCCTGTAAAATAAATATATTTCGTAGGGAGCATGAGAAAAGCTTATGGCTGACAACACATATCGCATCCTGACCAAAATCGCCGAGACCGGCAGCCTGACCCGCACGGCGGAGCAGCTGAACTATACCCAGGCCCGGGTCAGTCAGATTCTGAAATCCGCCGAGACGGAGTTCGGACTGACCTTGTTTGTTCGGGGCAAGCGGGGCGTGATGCCCACGCCGGAGTGCCGGTGTCTGCTGCCGACTTTGCAGGAGCTGGTGCGCCAGGAGCTGGTGCTTCTGGACCAGATGGACCAGATTCGGGACCTGCGGGGCGGCACGGTGTCCATCGGCACCTTTACCAGCGTGTCCTGCCACTGGCTGCCCCGGCGGCTGAAGGCCTTCGGGCAGCTGTATCCCCAGATTCGGTTTCAGCTGAAGCTGGGTGACGTGGCCCATATCGATCAGTGGCTCCGGGAGGGCACCGTGGACCTGGGGCTGATGATCGACCCGGGGACCGAGGATCTGACGTTTCTGCCCCTGCTGGAGGACTGCTATTCTGTGATTCTGCCCCGGGAACATCCCCTGGCCGGAGCGGAGGAGCTGAGCCTGGAGCAGCTGCGGGAGGAATGCTTCATCCTGCTGGAGCCGGAGGACAATGCCCCGGTGGAACCGCAGCTGCGGCAGGCCGGGGTCCGGGTGGGCTATCGGGTAAAGGATGACTACACCATTCTGGCCATGGTGGAAAGCGGTCTGGGCGTCAGCGTGCTGCCTCATCTGCTGCTGCAGCGCACGTCGTACCGGGTCCATGCCGCACGGCTGATGCCGCCGGTGGCCCGGTGCATGGGCATCCTCCTGCCCAAGGAGGGATATGTCTCCCTGGCAGCCCGGCAGTTCGTGTCGTTTTTGCGGCAGGAAGCGGAAGCGATGGAAAAATAGCGAAAGCCTCCCTCATGGCGATGCCATGGGGGAGGCTTTTTGTTTACCTGATCTGCTGACGGACCTGGTCCAGGGGCAGGTCCTGTTCCCGGGCAATACGGGCCAGGTCCTCATATTCCGGCTTCTGCCGCCGGACGCCCCAGCCCTGAGACAGCTTCCGGGCCACAGGGCCCCAGGGTGTATCCACCGTTTCCTCCGCGCGGGACAGGGTATAGCGCCGGTGCCGGCTCTCCCGGACGCCCAGGGTGGTGGTGTGCAGCAGCAGCAGCCGGGCCATTTCCTCCCGCTGCTCCTCCCGGCACAGAACGCACAGCATCACGCCAGGCCTGGATTTTTTCATGCCAATGGGCACGGTGTACACATCCAGCGCCCCGGCCTCCAGCAGACGCTCCATAGCGAAGGCAATGTCCTCGCCGGTCATGTCGTCCAGATTGCAGGCCAGCTCATACACGTCGCCGATGTCTGCCGCCGTGTCCCCCAGCATGGCCCGCAGGCAGTTGGCCCGGGGAAAGTCCTTGTGGCCCATGCCGCAGCCCACGGCCCGCAGGGTCATCACCGGCATATCGCCGAAGCGGGTGACAAAGTGCCGCAGCAAAGCCGCACCGGTGGGGGTACACAGCTCCCCGTCAATCCCGCCGCCGTAAATGGGCACATCCCGGAGGATGTATGCCGTGGCCGGGGCAGGCACCGGCAGGATACCATGGGCGCAGCGAACAGTTCCGCTGCCCACATGGACCGGGGAGGCGATCACCTGGTCCGGCGCAAGCTCCTCCATCAGCAGGCACACCGCCGTCACGTCTGCCACGGCGTCCATGGTGCCCACCTCGTGGAAATGGATGTCCGTCACCGGCACGCCATGGACATGGCTCTCCGCCTGGGCAATGCCGTCATATACCGCCAGAATATCCCTCCGCACCCGGTCGGACACCGGGAGCCGCTCCACAATGTGGCCGATCTCGTGCATACCGTTGTGGTGATGGTGGGCGTGCTCATGGTCGTGGTCGTGCTCATGGTCGTGGTCGTGATGATGGTCGTGGTCATGCTCCGTTTCCCCGTTCACCGTCACGGTGACTCGGGAGCCGGTGATGCCGCACTTTTCGGCCTGCTCCAGGCGATATGTTACCCCGGGAATACCCAGGCCGTTGAGACGCTTGACAAATTCGTCGGGCTGGGGCAGCAGCTCCAGCAGCGCCGCCGTCAGCATATCTCCGGCGGCGCCCATGCCGCAGTCCAGATACAGGGTCCTCATTTCTTTCCCTCCATGTGATTGATCATACTGGCCAAATACCCGGCGCCGAAGCCGTTGTCAATGTTCACCACCGATACGCCGCTGGCGCAGGAATTCAGCATAGACAGCAGGGCCGACAGGCCGCCGAAGGAGGCGCCGTAGCCCACGCTGGTGGGCACCGCGATCACCGGACAATCTGCCAGGCCGCCCAGCACGCTGGCCAGAGCCCCCTCCATTCCCGCGATGGCCACGATCACCGACGCGCTCATGATATCGTCCATATGGTGCAGGGTGCGGTGCAGGCCCGCCACCCCCACATCGTACAGCCGCAGCACTTCGTTGCCGTGGACCTCCGCCGTCAGGGCGGCCTCCTCCGCTATGGGAATATCGCTGGTGCCGCCGGTAGCGATAACGATGCGGCCGATGCCGTCCGGCTCCGGCACAGTGCCGAGGATGCCGCAGTGGGCATCCTCGTGATAGTCCAGAGGGTATGCGGCGGCAATCTCCTGAGCCGCCTTCGGAGACAGGCGGGTGATGAGAATGGTCCGCTGGCCCCGCCGGCGCATGGCGCCGATGATGCCGATCATCTGGGCCGGAGTCTTTCCCGCGCCGTAGATTACCTCCGCCGCGCCCTGGCGGATGCCGCGGTGCAGGTCCACTTTTGCATAGCCGATGTCGGTGAAGGGCTCCTTTTTCAGGGCCAGCAGCGCGTCATCCACGGACACGGTCCCCTGGCGTACGCCCTCCAGCATTTTGCGGATCTCGCTGTTCATGCTCTTGCCTCCAGGTCCAGCCATACGGCGTCGTAGTCCTGCCCCAGGCGGTCCAGGATCTCCTGCCGGTGCTCCAGCAGGTGGGGCATCTGGGCGGCGGGCAGCTGAATTTTCGCGCTGCGGCCCGCCAGGCGGACCCGGAAGTCCGTAAAGCCCAGGGAAAACAGATACGTTTCCGCCGCCTCGGTGACAGCCAGGTCCCGGGCGGTAATGGGCTGTCCGGTGGGGATGCGGGTGGCCAGGCAGGCGTATGCGGGCTTGTCCCAGGTGAAAAGTCCTGCCTCCCGGGACAGCCGTCGTATTTCGTCCTTGGTCAGGCCGCACTCCCGCAGGGGCGACCGCACCGACAGCTCCCGCAGAGCCCGCATGCCGGGGCGATCCCCGGCGTCGTCGGAGGCGTTGGTGCCGTCCAGCAGCACCGGAAAGCCGTCCTCCGCCGCTGCGGCGGCAATGGTGCGGAAGATCACGCGCTTGCAGTGGTAGCACCGGTCCGGCGGATTGGCCGTCACGGTGGGAGACGACAGCACGTCCACTTGCAGCTCTCGCAGGTCGGCGTGGAGGTCCCCGGACAGACGCCGGGCGTCCTCCAGCTCAAACCGGGGCTGGAAAGCGGAATTCACATAATACGCCCGGATCCGGGCGCCGTAACGCAGAGCGGCATACAGCAGGTAAGACGAGTCCACCCCGCCGGAAAAGGCAATGGCCACCCGGGGATTTTCCTTGAAAAACTGTTGCAGATCCATGATTCGTCGATTCTTTCTCTTATTTTGCGCTGGGCACAATGCCCAGGATCACCAGGGGCTCCGTGCCGGTGTTTACAACGCTGTGGCTGTGGCCCTGGGGGCAGTAGTGGCACAGGCCGGGATAAACCGCCGCCTCCACGCCGTCGTCCAGGCACACGCCGGTACCGGACAAAAAATACATGACCTCGCAGCTGTCGGTGTGGGTATGAAGGCCGATGGAGGAGCCGGGCTCCAGCGTCAGCCGTAGGATCTTGCCCATACCGTCCTGAAAGATGCGGGTCTCGGCCTCTCCCTGGCCGCCCTTGAACCGGGGCTGCACCAGAGAGGGCATACGGTCAAAGTCCAACGTCATGGCCGGTCCCTCAGTTCAGGAAGTCCTTGAGCTTCTTGCTGCGGGAGGGGTGGCGGAGCTTCCGCAGGGCCTTGGCCTCGATCTGGCGGATGCGCTCGCGGGTGACGTTGAACTCCTTGCCCACCTCCTCCAGGGTGCGGGTGCGGCCGTCCTCCAGGCCGAAGCGCAGCTTCAGCACCTTCTCCTCCCGGGGAGTCAGGGTGCTGAGCACGGACACCAGCTGCTCCTTCAGCAGGGTATAGCTGGCAGCCTCACTGGGCTCGGACGCGCCCTCGTCGGGGATGAAGTCGCCCAGATGGGAGTCCTCCTCCTCGCCGATGGGGGTCTCCAGGGACACGGGCTCCTGGGCGATCTTCTGAATCTCCCGGACCTTGTCCACGGGCATGTTCATCTCCTCGGCGATCTCCTCGGGAGAGGGATCGTGGCCCAGCTCCTGAAGCAGCTGACGGGATACGCGGATGACCTTGTTGATGGTCTCCACCATATGGACGGGGATGCGGATGGTGCGGGCCTGGTCGGCGATGGCCCGGGTGATGGCCTGGCGGATCCACCAGGTGGCATAGGTGGAGAACTTATAGCCCTTGGTGTGGTCAAACTTCTCCACGGCCTTGATGAGGCCCAGGTTGCCCTCCTGGATCAGGTCCAGGAACAGCATGCCCCGTCCCACATAGCGCTTGGCGATGGACACCACCAGCCGGAGGTTGGCCTCCGCCAGCTGCTTTTTGGCCTTTTCTCCGGCTTTCAGGTCCGCCTTGGCCTGAGCCAGCTCCTCCTCGGTGAGGGTCAGTCCTCCGGTCTCCGCCTGAGCCAGCTTCTCCTTGGCGGTGTTGCCTGCGGACATGGCGGTGGCCAGCTTGATCTCCTGCTCGCCGGTCAGCAGGGGCACCTTGCCGATCTCCTTCAGATACATGCGCACGGGATCGTCAATGTTGAAGCTGTCCACCAGGGTGTTGGGATCTACCAGCTCCTCCTCCTCGATCTCGGCGATCTCCTCCATGGCGGGCTCCATGTCCTCGGGGATGTCGTTGGTGAAATCCTCGGTGACGATGTCGATGCCCAGATCCGCCAGGGAGTCATAGATGCTGTCCATCTGGTCGCCGTCCAGGTCCATGGCGTCCACCACCTCGGACAGCTCCGCCGGCTCCAGGCGGCCCTTCTTCTTGCCCTTGATGAACAGCTCCCGGAGCTTCTCATTGCCGGCCAGCAGAGCAGCGGCAGGGCACTTGCCGAGCTTTTCCTCCAGGGTCTTGTCGTTGGTCTTGGCGCTCTCCGGCTTCTTGTCGGCAGTCTTTTCGGCCTTTTTCTTGTCGTCGGCGGTCAGCAGCTGGTCCGCCATCTCCTCGAGCTCCTGCCGGGTATAGGTTTTATCTGTCATTGTGCTTTCCTCCATAGCCCTTCTTGTTTTTATATTTTTCCGCCGCTGCCGCCAGGGGGTCTATCCCGGCCCCGGCGGCGCGTTTTTGCGCTTCCTCATGAATGACGCGGCAATAGTCCTCCAGAGCCCGCTCCGCGCCTGTGCGGGACTCCGGCTTCTGCACCACCGCCGTCAAGTGGCTCATTTCGTCGCCGGTAAGCTCACCGCTCAGCGACGCCACCGTCATCGGCCGCCCGGCCATATGGCTCTCCCACAGGCTGGCATAAACCCGGCCCAGCAGCGGCGAGGAAAATTCCTCTGCCGGAATGGGCGGCGCCGGACCAAACAGGCCGTCGTCCAGCAGCAGCAGCCGGATGACGCCCTCCTCTGCCAGAGCGCTGCGGAGATTCTCGTACCGCAGGCCACGCTCCTGGGGCTGGAGCGACACCACAGGGTTCAGCTCCCGGCGCTCCCGGGCCTTCTTGTCCTTGGCGGCCTTGCGCTTGAAGGCGCGCTGCACCTCCATCCGCAGAGCCTCCGGCGTCAGGCCCGCCGTTTCCGCCGCCCGGGTGGTGTATACCTCCCGCTCCACGGCGTTTTCCAGAGTGCAGAGCACGGCGCTGACCTCCTCGGCGTAGGCCACCCGGGCCTGGTCGTCCCGCAGGTCATATTTCCCGGCGATCTCGTTCAGACGGAACTCCACGCCGTTGGCGCTGCCGCTGAGAAGCCGTTCGAAGGCCTCCGGGCCCTGAAGCTTGATAAAATCGTCGGCGTCCTGCTTCACATATTCCCCGTCCACCAGCCGGTTGGGCAGACGCAGCACCCGGACGCTGAACTCCGACTGGTTCAGCAGCTCCAGGGCCCGTTGGGTGGCCAAGGCTCCGGCCTTATCGTTGTCGTAGCACAGCACCAGCTCCTTGGTGTACCGGGACAGGAGCCGGGTCTGTTCCACCGTCAGGGCCGTGCCCATGGAGGCCACGGCATTGTCGAACCCCGCCTGGTGCAGGGTCACCACGTCCAGATTGCCCTCGCACAGGATGATGTTGGGCCGCTTGGTCTTTTTGGCCAGGTTCAGGCCGTACAGCACCCGCCGCTTGCTGTATGTAAGGGTCTCGGGGGTGTTCATATACTTAGGCTCGGACTTGTCCAGCACCCGGCTGCCGAAGCCGATCACGTCGCCCCGGACGTCGATGACCGGCAGGATCAGCCGGTTGCGGAACTTGTCGTAAAGATGTCCGTTCTTTCCGCTGACGGCCAGGCCCGCACGGATCAGCTCGTCCTTGCCATATCCCTTCTGGGTCATGGCGGTCAGCAAGGCGTCCCAGCTGTCGGGGGCCGCCCCCATGCCGAAGCGCACGGCGATCTTCCGATGAATACGCCGCCGTTCCAGATATGCCCGGACCGCCTGACCGTCGGGCCCCTGCAGCGTCTGATAGTACCACCGGGCGGCGTCCCGGTTCAGCTCCAGCATCCGGCGGCGGAGCTTCTCCGTGCCGTCGTTGGCCTCCTCCGGCACCGGGATGTTGGCCCGCTTGGCCAGAAACCGCACCGCATCGGGATAGGACAGGTTCTCAATGTCCATGATGAAGTTGATGACGCCCCCGCCCTTTTTGCAGCCGAAGCAGTGGTAAAACTGCCGGTCCGGCAGCACATGGAACGAAGGAGTCTTTTCATTGTGGAAGGGACAGCAGCCCCAGAAGCTGCCGCCCTTGGGCGTCAGGGATACATAGGAGCCCACCACGTCCACAATGTCATTGCGGGCGATCAGCTCGTCCAGAAAGCTCTGGGGAAACGGCATGGCCGCGCCTCCTTTCCGTGAAATTCCCGTGATACTTATATATACCCCGCAAAAGCCCGGAATCCTCTTTTTCTGCGTAAATTTTTAAAAAAATTTTTCCCGCCGGAGGTCCGGCGGGAAAAGTACGTTACAGAGTGTATTTTTTCTGATATTCGGCGGAATAACGGGCAAAGGACGCGGACTTCATGGCCTTGACGCTGTTGAGGTACTCGTGGGTATCAAAGGAGTCGGACTCCAACTCGATCATGGCCACGGCAATGTTGGAGCAGTGATCCGCCACGCGTTCGTAGTTGGTCAGCAGGTCGTTGAAGATAAAGCCTTGGTTCAGGGTACACACGCCCTTTTGCAGGCGGTCCACATGGTGCAGCTTCATCTCGTCGCACAGTCCGTCGATGATCTCCTCCAGCGGCTCCACCCGGCCGGCGGACTCCAGGTCGCCGTTGACAAACGCGCCCACGGACAGGTGCAGGATCTCGGTGACCGCCTGCTCCAGCATCCGCAGCTCCCGGTCGGCCTCCGGGGAGAACACCACGCTTTTGGCGTTGATCTCTCGGGCTGCATCGCAGATATTCAGGGCGTGGTCGGAGATACGCTCGAAGTCCGAGATGGTGTGCAGATATTTGGACACCTCCTCGCTCTGCCGCTGGGACAGCTCCTTACCGGTGATCTTCATCAGGTAGGTGCCCAGCCGGTCCTCGTAGCGGTCGATGGCGTCCTCGGTATCCTCAACGGCCCGGCAGCCCTTGTCGCTGAATCGGTGCACCAGCTCCATGGCCCGCAGCAGGTTGTCCATGGCCCGCTGTGCCATGGCGTCGGTGACCTGGCGGCTCTGCTCCAGGGCCAGGGCCGGATGCAGCAGGAAGCGCTCCTCCAGCCGGTCCATCTCCTGCTCCTCCCGGACGCTTTCGGGGTTCTCCGGGATCAGCAGGCACACGCACTTTTCCAACACTCCGATAAGCGGCGCCAGCACAATGACCGTGGCCAGACGGAACAGGGTGTTCATCAGGGCAATAGACACGGCAGTCATGGTCATGGTCAGGAAATCGAAATGCACGATGGCATTGACGGCGTAAAACACGGTGGCCCAGATCACCACGCCCAGCATGTCGATCAGCAGATATACAAAGGCCGTGCGCTTGCCGCTGACGTTGGCCCCCAGAGCCGACAGCAGCACCGGCACCGCCGCGCCGATGGCGATGCCCATGACTATGGGCAGGGCGATCTCAAAGGTAATGGCCCCGGTGACGGCCAGCGCCTGGAGAATGCCCACGGCGGCGCTGGCGCTCTGGATGACGCTGGTAAACAGCAGGCCCACCAGAATCCCCAGCAGCGGGTTCGAGAAGGAGGTCAGTGCGTCGATAAACACCTGGCTGTCCCGCAGAGGGGAGACGGCGTCGCTCATAATGGACATGCCGTACATCAGCACTGCAAAGCCCAGGAGAATGTCTCCCACATGATGGGTGGCAGGCCGCTTGGCAGCCATGCGCAGAATGATGCCGACGACGGCCACCAGACCCGTCAGGGTGGCGGTGCTCAGCAGGGTCACCCAGCCGCTGCCGCCGCTGAGACTGCTGAGGCAGAGGATCCACCCGGTGACGCTGGTACCCAGAATGGCGCCCATGACAATGCCAATGGCCTGGTTCACCTTCATCATGCCGGAGTTCACAAACCCCACCACCATCACGGAGGTAGCGGAGGAGGACTGGATCACGGCAGTGACCCCGGTGCCCAGCAGCACCCCCTTCAGCGGCGTGCTGGTCAGCTTATACAGCACCAGCTCCAGCTTGCTTCCGGCGACTTTTTTCAGGCCGTCGCCCATGATGGCCATGCCGAATAAAAACAGCGCGATGCCGCCCAGAAGGCTGATGATCTCGGATGCGCCCATACGCAGCCCCTCCCAGTGTATTAATCCTTTATAGTATAGCAAATCCGTGCAAAGTCTGTCGATGGAAACCGGGCAGAAAGAATGGAGAAATACGGAGAAAAAAAGCCGGTTTCTTTGTAGATTCCGGAAAAATACTCGGTAAAAAATTAACGATACTTGCGTATTACACCGGGACGGGGTATACTGTTTTATTATACCATTGATTAGATGCGCTTAACGCTGTAAAAAGGAGCCGTTATGTTCAAGCATTGTCTCATCGTATTTCTGGTGTCCATGGTGCCCATCATCGAGCTGCGGGGGGCCATCCCCTACGGCGTGGGCTTCGGTCTGCCGCTGTGGCTGACGTATATCGTCGCCATTGTGGGCAATATGTTGCCGGTGCCGCTGATCTATTTTTTTGCCCGGCGCATTCTGGAGTGGGGGCAGGATAAGCCCGTCATCGGAAAATTCTTCACCTTCTGCCTGGAAAAGGGAAAAAAGGGCGGTGAAAAGCTCCAGGCCAAGGCGGGACGGGGCCTGTTCTGGGCGCTGCTGCTGTTTGTGGGCATTCCCCTGCCCGGCACCGGAGCCTGGACCGGCACCCTGGCCGCCAGTCTCCTGGATATGGATTTCCGCAAGAGTGTGCTGGCCTGTATGGGCGGCGTACTGCTGGCCGGATGCATCATGGGCGCCCTGAGCCTGCTGGGCGTCTCTGCCTTTGGGGCCATCACCAAATGACAGGTTTCATCCGGGAAAAGGATCGCCCCGAAGGAGGCACTTCCTTACGAAGTGCCTCCTTCGGCCAGTCCGTCAAAGAACCCCTGCTTTCATGCGGCGAAAGCGGGGGTTCTTTTGCAATTTGGGGAAAAATAAGCGTGTATCAGCCGGAAAATGGAGTCCCTTCAACTCCAATTTGCCAGCTTTTTCAGATTCATGGCAGCATACTTCAGCCTGACCCATCTGGTGACGGCGGCCAAGCCCTTGTTCGCGCTGGCCTGGATATGGGTCCCGTCAATGAAATCAGATCATTCTTCTTGACAGGTGCAAAAAGTCATCCATATCAGGCGGTGATAGGAAACAGGAGCTTCAGCACGCCAAAGATCACCAGGGACGCGGCGGCGGCGATGAGCCAGACGAAGCAGGTTTTCCGGTCCCGCAGGGCCAGCTTTTGATTTTGGTGCTCATTTTTCCACCGGACAAAAAACCAGCCTGCGCACAGCAGACAGATCACAGGGGCAAACAGCAGGCCAATCACGGCAACATATTCCATAGCAGCTCCTCCATCATTTTTTCCCAGTATACCGTATTTCCCTGCCGCCGTCAATCCGGGAGTTTCCGGGCCGGACGGCGGGGATTTTTTCAGGTAGTTGCTTTTTGGATAAAGGTGTGCTACAATGCACCTGATCACACACCGGGCTTACCTATTAAATATAGAAGGTCCGGATGCCAAGAAGGAGCCGTGAAGCATGGAGACCATTACCAGCCGCCAGAACCCGCTGATGACCCATATCCGCAAGCTGGCGGGGTCCGCCGCCTACCGCCGCCAGACCGGCGAATGCCTGTGCGACAGCCCCAAGCTGCTGCGGGAGGCCGCCCAGTGGGGGGCGGAGGTGCAGACCGTGGTGTCGGTGGAGCCGTGGCCGGAGCCGCTGCCGGAAAAGGTCCGGCAGGTGCTGGTGCCGCCGGAGGTCATGTCCTCCATCAGTCCTGCCAAAACGCCCCAGGGGGTGCTGTTCACCTGCTCCATTCCTGTTTTGCCGGTGCCGGAAACGCTTCCGGGCCGGCGATATGTGGTGCTGGACGGGGTCCAGGACCCCGGCAACGTGGGAACGGTGCTGCGGACCCTGGACGCCTTTGACGCCGACGGTCTGCTGCTGACCGGCGGCTGCGCGGACCCCTTCGGCCCCAAAACCGTCCGGGCCTCCATGGGGGCGGTGTTCCGCCGTCCGGTATGGAGCGTAACGCCGGAGGAGCTGGGAGCCCTGCTGCGGCACAGCGGCATCCCCCTGTATGGTGCGGCCCTGCGGCCGGACGCCCTGGACGCCCGGCAGGCGGACTATTCCCGATGCGCCCTGGCCATCGGCTCCGAGGGACGGGGCCTCAGCCGGGAGGTGCTGGAGCTGTGCGACAAAACCGTGCTCATCCCCATGTCTCCCCGCTGCGAGTCGCTGAACGCGGCCATCGCGGCGGCGGTGCTGCTGTGGGAAAGCTGGCGATAAACGAAGGGGGGGAACCGCCGTGGCGGCACTGAAATACTGGGTCTGGCTGACGGCTCTGCCGGGGCTCAGCAACCGCAGCAGGCTGCTGTTGTTGGAGCGGTACGGGTCCCCGGAGGATGTGTATTACGCCGACCCCGAGGAGCTGGCCCAGGTAGAGGGTCTGACGCCGGGACAGGCAGCCCTTCTGGCGGACAAGAGCTTATCGCGGGCGGACCGCATCCTGGCGGACTGCGCCCGGGGCGACATGTTCCTGCTGACCATGCAGGACGCCGCCTACCCCGCCCGGCTGCGGGACATTTTCGACCCGCCGGTGCTGCTGTACGGCAAGGGCTCCCTGCCGCTGTTCGACGAGGAGGCGGCCATCGCCGTGGTAGGCACCCGGTCCTGCACTCCCTACGGGCTGCGCTGCGCCCATCGCATGGGCTATGAGCTGGCCCGGCAGGGCGCCGTGGTGGTGTCCGGCATGGCCAAGGGCATCGATGGTGCGGCCATGCGGGGCGCTTTGCAGGCCGGGGGCTTCACCGCCGCCGTGCTGGGCGGCGGTGTGGACGTGGTATATCCCGCGGAAAACCGCAGACTATATGAGGATATCGCCGCCACCGGCGTGCTGCTGTCGGAATATCCCCCGGGAACGGAGCCCCTGCCGGGGCATTTCCCCGTGCGAAACCGCATCATCAGCGGCCTGAGTCTGGCGGCGCTGGTGGTGGAGGCCCCGGTGCGGTCCGGGGCCCTGATCACTGCCCATGCCGCCCTGGACCAGGGGCGGGACGTGTTCGCCGTGCCCGGTCCCATCGACGCGGCAGCCAGCGTGGGCTGCAACCGGCTGATCCGGGACGGCGCGGGGCTGGCGGCCTCGGGCTGGGACATTCTGTCGGTGTACCACAGCCGGTTTCCTCACCGGCTGCATCCGGCCCACGTCACCGTGCCGGAGCCGAGAGACGCCCCCAAGCCGGAGGAGGACAAGTCCTCTCCCCTGCCCGATACGCCGCCGGAGCCGGCCCAAAAGCCGCAGCTGCCGGTGCTGGACCTGGACCGCAACCAGGAGGGGCTCACCGACGATCAGCTGGCGCTGATTCGGGTGCTGGATACAGAAACGCCTCTGCTGACGGATGAGGCGGCGGAACAGACGGGCCTGCCGGTAAGGCGGGTGCTGTCGGCGCTGACGGTGCTGGAGATCGACGGCTATGCCCAACGCTCCGGCCCCCGCAGCTATGTGCGCACAGTCAGGCTACATTCGGAAAAGGAAGGATCATAAATATGGCAAAAAAGGCTGAAAAATACCTGGTGATCGTGGAGTCCCCGGCCAAGGCCAAGACCATCGGCAAATACCTGGGCCCCGCGTATCAGGTGAAGGCCTGTATGGGACATCTGCGGGACCTGCCCAAAAGCAAGCTGGGCGTGGACGTGGAAAACGATTTTGAGCCCAATTACCGGCCCATCAAGGGCAAGGAGGACATTATCCGGGACCTGAAGCAGGCAGCCAAGGACAGCGACGCCGTTTACCTGGCCACCGACCCGGACCGCGAGGGAGAGGCCATCAGCTGGCACCTGAAGCAGCTGCTGGACCTGCCGGAGGACAAGACCTTCCGGGTCACCTTCAACGAGATCACCCGCAAGGTGGTCACCGAGAGCATCCGCCAACCCCGGGACATTGACCAGGACCTGGTGGACGCTCAGCAGGCCCGGCGTATCCTGGACCGCATCGTGGGCTATGAGCTCTCTCCCCTGCTGTGGAAAAAGATCCGCCGGGGCCTGTCCGCCGGGCGGGTCCAGTCCGTGGCCATGCGCCTGGTGGCGGACCGGGAAAAGGAGATCGCCGATTTCGTGCCCCAGGAGTACTGGACCCTGGACGCCCTGCTGCAAAATGACCAGGGGGCCCGGTTCAAGGCCCACTATTATGGCCGAGGCGGCAAGAAATATGAGCCCACCTCCCAGCAGGAGGTGGACGGGATCCGCGCCCAACTCCAGGATACGCCCTTTGCCGTGTCCAACGTAAAGCGGACGGATAAGCGGCGCTCCCCGTCGCCTCCCTTCACCACCTCCACCATGCAGCAGGAGGCCTCCCGGAAGCTGAACATGACCCCCCGCCGGACCATGGCCATCGCCCAGCAGCTGTATGAGGGCGTGGACATCACCGGCGAGGGCACCGTGGGTCTGATCACCTATATGCGTACCGACTCCCTGCGTATCTCCGACGAGGCCCAGGCAGCGGCCCGCAGCTTCATTGAAAGCCGCTACGGCGCGGCCTATCGCCCGGAGAGCCCCAAGCAGTACAAGGCCAAGGCCGGGGCCCAGGACGCCCACGAGGCCATTCGCCCCAGCAGCGTCACCCTGACCCCGGAGCAGGTAAAGGGCGACCTGACTGGCGAGCAGTATCGACTGTACCGGCTGATCTGGAGCCGCTTCCTGGCCAGCCAGATGTCCAACGCCGTGTACGACAGCGTCAGCGTGGACATTGCCGCCGGAGAGCACACCTTCCGCGCCAGCGCCAGCAGCCTGAAATTTGCCGGCTATACCGCCGTGTATGAGGAGAGCCGCGACGACGATAAGGAGGAAAAGGAGCCCGCCCTGCCGGAGCTGCAGCCCGGCGAGGTGGTGACGCTGGAGGGCTTTGAGCCCGGCCAGCACTTCACCCAGCCCCCCGCCCGCTACACCGACGCCACCCTGATCCGCACCATGGAGGAAAACGGCATCGGCCGCCCCTCTACCTACGCTCCCACCGTTTCCACCATTCTGGACCGGGAATATGTGGTGAAGGAGGGCAAGGCCCTGCGGATCACGCCCCTGGGCCAGGTGGTGACGGACCTGATGTGCCAGCGGTTCCCGGACATTGTGGACGTGAAGTTCACCGCCCGGATGGAGGATGAGCTGGATGAGGTGGAAAGCGGCAAGATCCCCTGGAAACAGCTGCTGCGGCAGTTTTACGGCGGTTTTGAGAGCAATCTCCAGCAGGTGGAGAAGGACATGGAGGGCGTATATCTGAAGGTCCCCGATGAAGTCACCGAAGAGAAGTGCGACGTGTGCGGCCGCAATATGGTAGTCAAGTCCGGCCGGTTCGGCCGGTTCCTGGCCTGCCCCGGATATCCGGAGTGTACGTTTACCAAGCCCCTGGTGGTGGAGATGCCGGGCCGCTGCCCCAAGTGCGGCGGGCGGCTCATGAAGCGCACCGGCGTCAGCAAAAAGACCGGCAAGCAGTACACCTATTACTGCTGTGAGCGGCTCAACGCCGCCGACGAAAGCGCCCGCTGCGATTTCATGACCTGGGACGTGCCGGTGAAGGACGACTGTCCCGTGTGCGGCCACACCATGTTCAAAAAGGCCGGCAAGGGCTTCCGCAAGCCCTTCTGCATCAATCCCGACTGTGCCAACTTCCTGCCGGAGGACAAGCGCGGCTATGTGAAAAAAGCCAGGACGGAGGAGCCCGCGGCAGACGGCGGTCAGGCAGACGGCGGTCAGGCAGACGGCAGTCAGGCCGCCGAAGCCCCGGCAAAGGAAAAAGCACCCGCTAAGAAAGCAGCGGCTAAGAAAGCCGCCGCCAAAAAGCCTGCCGCCAGGACGGCCAAAACCACCAAGACCACCAAGAAAAAGACGGAGGAAGCATGAACCATGTAACAGTCATCGGCGCGGGGCTGGCCGGCAGCGAGTGCGCCTGGCAGCTGGCCCAGCGGGGTATTTCCGTGACCCTGCGGGAGATGAAGCCGGAAAAATTGACTCCCGCCCACCAGACCGCCGATTTTGCGGAGCTGTGCTGCTCCAATTCCCTGCGGGCAGCGGGGCTGGAAAACGCCGTGGGCCTGCTGAAGGAGGAGCTGCGGCAACTGGGAAGCCTTTTGATCCGCTGCGCGGACGAGACCGCCGTCCCCGCAGGCGGAGCCCTGGCGGTGGATCGCCACGGCTTTTCCCGGCTGGTAACGGAGCGGGTCAGAAGCCACCCCCTGATCACCGTGGTCCCCGGTGAGGTGACAGACCTGCCGGAGGGGAATGTAGTGGTGGCCACCGGTCCCCTGACCTCCGACGCCCTGGCGGACCGGCTTATGTCCATGCTGGGCGGACAGGACTCTGCCCTGCATTTCTTCGACGCGGCGGCGCCTTTGGTGAGCTTCGACAGCGTGGACATGGACAGCGGCTTTTTCGCGTCCCGGTACGACAAGGGGACGCCGGACTACATCAACTGCCCCATGGACCGGGAGGAGTATCTGGCCTTCTGGCAGGAGCTGATCCACGCCCAGGAGGCGGAGGTTCACGGCTTTGAGGATAAAAACGTATTCGAGGGCTGTATGCCCGTGGAGGTCATGGCCCGGCGGGGAGAGGATACCCTGCGCTACGGTCCCCTGAAGCCCCGGGGCCTCAAGGACCCCCGCACCGGGAAGGAGCCCTATGCCGTGGTGCAGCTGCGCAAGGACAACGCCGACGGCACCATCTATAACCTGGTAGGGTTCCAGACCCACCTGCGCTTCCCGGAGCAGAAGCGGGTGTTCTCCATGATCCCCGCTCTCCATGATGCCAGATTCCTGCGCTATGGCGTGATGCACCGGAACACCTATCTGGACTCTCCCCGGCTGCTGGATCGGTATTACCGGCTGAAGGCGATGCCCCGCATTGCCTTTGCCGGACAGATGACCGGCGTGGAGGGGTATGTGGAGTCCTGCGCCTCCGGGTTTCTGGCAGGCGTGGAGACGGCCCGGCGGCTGCTGGGCCAGCCGCCCATCGACTTTCCCCGGGAAACGGCCATCGGCGCCCTGGGCCTGTACGTCAGCAACGAGTCCGTGGGCCAGTTCCAGCCTATGAACATCAATTTCGGCATTATGCCGCCCCTGGACCACCGGGTCAAGGGCAAGCGCAACAAAAACGCCCAGCTGTCCCAGCGGTCGCTGGCCATTATCGAGCAGCTGAAGCAGGAGGTTCTGAGCTATGAAGATCATCATTGACGCCATGGGCGGCGACAACGCCCCGCTGGAAATCGTAAAGGGCGCCCTGCTGGGCATGGAGCACTGGGGCGTGGAGGTGCTGCTCACCGGCGACACGGAGGCCATTCTCCGGGCCCTGCGGGACTGCGGCCATGATACCATCCCCCATGGAATGGAGATCGTCCACACCACGGAGACCGTGGACATGTGCGACGATCCCTCCAAGGTGTTTCGCCACAAGAAGGACACGTCCATGGGCGTGGGCCTGACCCTGCTGCGGGACGGCAAGGCCGACGCCCTGGTTTCCGCCGGGTCCACCGGCGCGCTGCTGGCCGGAGCCACCCTGATCACCAAGCGCATCCGGGGCATCCGCCGGGCGGCGATGGCCCCGGTGATTCCCACCACCGGCGGAAAGGCCGTGCTCATCGACTGCGGGGCCAACGCCGAGTGCACGCCGGAGTATCTGCTGCAATTCGCGTACCTGGGCAGCTTCTATGCCGGACGGGTCCTGGGGCTGGAGCGCCCCCGGGTGGGCCTGCTGAACATCGGCACGGAGGACAGCAAGGGCACAGACCTGCAAAAGGCGGCCCTGGCCCTGCTGCGGCAGGCAGGCGCCGACGGGCACCTGAACTTCATCGGCAACATCGAGGCCAAGGAGGCCATCAAGGGCGGCTGCGACGTTATCGTCACAGACGGCTTCTCCGGAAACATCCTGCTCAAGACCATGGAGGGCGTTGGCTCCTTTGCGGGCCATGCCCTGGGCGATATTTTCAAAAAGAATCTGCTGACCAAGCTGGCCGCCGCCATGGTCATGCCGGGGCTGCGGGCCTTCAAGGCCCAGCTGGACCCCAATAAGGTGGGCGGCACGGCGTTTATCGGCATCTCCAAGCCCGTGATCAAGGCCCACGGCGCCTCCAACGCCGAGGCCATCGACAACGCCATCGGCCAGGCCAGACAGGTGGCGGAAAGCGGCATTATCGGACAGATTCAGGAAAATGTCCACCTGATGCAGCTCCAGGCGGAATAATTGCGAAAAGGGTATTGACAGACCTGACCAATTGCCGTATTATTTTCCAAGACAAAGCCCGAAAGGAGGGATCATCTCATGACGATGGACGAGATCTTCAAGACCATGCAGGATCTGATCGCTGAGCAGTTTGCTATTGATACCGACGAGATCGGCATGGATAGTTCTTTTGTGGACGATCTGGGCGCCGACTCCGTGGACCTGGTGGAGCTGGTCATGGCCATGGAGGAGGAATTCGACGTCGGCGAGATCGACGAGGAGGACCTCACCGGTCTGAAGACCGTGGGCGACTGCGTGCGCTATCTGTATAATAAGCTGAACTGAATCAATCAGGCAGCTGAAAAAGAAGGCCCCGTTGGTTGCAACGGGGTTTCCTTTTTCCGCTGCGGAAGGGAGAAAAACATCATGCATACCCTGCAAGTACTGGAAAAAAAGCTGGGCTACACCTTCCGCTGCAAGGAGCAGCTTCAGGCGGCCCTGTACCACAGCTCCTACGCCAACGAGCACCGGTGCTGCGGCGTCAGCAGCAACGAGCGGCTGGAGTTTCTGGGGGACGCCGTGCTGGGTCTGGTCACGGCGGACTATCTGTATCACAAGCACCCGGACCTGCCGGAGGGAGACCTGACCCGGATGCGGGCGGCGCTGGTGTGCGAGGAGAGCCTGTATGAGGTGGCCCAGCGCCTGGGCCTGGGCAGTGAGCTGCGGCTGGGCAAGGGCGAGGAGGCCGGCGGCGGCCGGCAGCGGCCCTCCATCCTGGCCGACGCAACGGAGTCCGTGTTCGCGGCGGTGTACCTGGACGGCGGCATGGAAGCCGCCCGGGCCCTGATCCACCGGGTGCTGCTGGACAAGGAGCAGGAGGAGGCCGTGGAGGAGCGCCGCCGGGACTATAAGACGGAGCTTCAGGAGCTGGTCCAGCGCCGCAGCAACCAAACGCTGCACTACGAGATGATCGGCGCCACCGGCCCGGACCACGCCAGGCAGTTTACCTGTGCGGTGCTGCTCAACGGCGAAACCGCCGGTACCGGCACCGGCAGGAGTAAAAAAGAGGCCGAGCAGTCCGCTGCCAGGGCAGCGCTGCAGGCGCTGGCGTAATACGCTTTACAATTTGTCAAAAAAGGGCGCCGCCCTTTTTTGACAAGCTCAGCATATTCAGGCGATTCAGATCTTTTGCCGGTAAACCACCGCATCCTCCTTGCCGAAGGCCCGGGCTGCATGAGCCACTGTGATCGCCGCTTCCTCCGTATAGGGGAAGAACAGCAGCACGGGAACACGGAAGGTCAGCACGATGACCCTGGGAGTCACCACGGCCACGTCCCAATCCTCCCAGTCGAAATGGGTGGGCTTCCCCTTCCGGTTCTCCTCCCGGATGCCGCCGCCGTCAAACAGAATGCACCCATCGGGATCGTTCTGTTGCTGAAACTGCCGCCAGCCCCGCCGGTAATTCCGCTGCATAAGCGCGCACAGCACCAGCTCCAGCACCCCGCAGCCGAAGCACAGCCCCGTAAGCGCGCCGGACGCCCGGCCCAGCGCCAGGCTGGCCGTAAGCCACAGCAAAACGGCTCCCAGCGCCAGCAGGACGGCCCCCTGCCACAGAAGCCGCCGGGAAAACCACCGGAAGCTGCGGCATCGGGCGTCATGCTTTTTCAGTCTGCGCCGCTGGACCGCGATCCCCTGAGCCAGGTCAAAGAGCCCCTCCGTATCCGTCAGGTGATAGTGCAGCTGAAAAAAGGTCTCCGTGGTCATGCCTTTTTGGCCGCCTGGGCCAGAGCTTCCTCCAGCGCGTGGGCCATTTGGTCCGGACAGGACGTGGGCTTGGGTCCGCAGTGGATACCCTTCATGCGCCGGATGGCCTCCTGGGCGTCCATGCCCACCACCAGCCGGCTGATGCCCTGGAGGTTGCCGTTGCAGCCGCCCTCCACATTGACGCTCTTGATCACGCCGTTCTCCAGCTCCACAGTCATTTTCCGGGAGCAGACGCCCCGGGGCGTATAGGTATAAGTCATGGTATAAAAGCTCCTTTTGTGTATTCCGGAGGGTATTATACCCCACGACGGCGATTTTGGCAAGAGGGCATCCTTTATAGCAGTCTGTCCGGTTTTCGCCCTTTCCGAGAGGAATTCAGGCCTCCGGATAAACCAGGTCCTCCGGTGTCCAGCGGCGGATCACGTCCGCGTAAAAGGCGCAGCACGCCCGGGCCAGGGCTGCGTCCAGGTTGCGGTAATTACCGCACTCTGCGGCGCTTTTGCCGGGCATGGGGCCGTCATAGGCCGCAGCGGCGGTGAACACCCGCTGCAAAAGGGCGATGGCCTCCGCATCCGTCAGACGGCGGCTGTCGAACAGGAAGTAAAAGCCCGTCTGACAGCCCATGGGGCCGAAATAGATCACGGCATCCCTTTCCGGGCTATTGCGCAGCAGGGTGGCAATAATGTGCTCCACGGAGTGCAGCTGGGCATTGGTCAGCAGGTCGCCGGTGTTGGGCTTTTTGAAGCGCAGATCGAAGGTGGAGACCTCCCCGTCCCGCCGGGACAGATACAGACCCGGCACCAGCACATTGTGGTTCACGGTAAAGCTGGCAATTTTTTCCATATCACGCCTCCAGCCGGTCCACAAAGGCCATGACCACCCGGTTCAGATCCCGCATGGCGGTTGGGAAATTGAACACAAAGTCGTGGTGCTCGAACAGACAGTCGGACACGGACTTGACGGACATGAAGGGCACCCCGTTGCGCAGACACACCTGGGCGTCGGCGCAGCCCTCCATATCGCACAGCAGCGGGTGGAAGGTATCGGCGATCCAATGGGCCCGGGGGGTGTCGGTGGCGAACCAGTCACCGGTGGCTACCCAGCCGGTGCGGTATGGCACGCCCACCCGGTCCATGGCGGCCTTGGCCCGGTCCAGGTCGCTGGTAGGAAACTGCACCCGGTTCACCGTGGACACCAGTCCCACAGGGTCGCCCAGGGCGCTGGTATCCACATCGTGCTGCAAAAAGCCCTCCGCCAGAACGATGGAGCCAATGGGCATATCCTCAAAGCACCCGGCTACCCCGGCGTTGAGCACCAGATCCGGCTGATACAGGCTGATCAGCAGCTGGGTGGCCATAGCGGCGTTGACCTTGCTGACGCCGCCGGCGCAGGCGATGACGTCGGGCCGGATCCGGTAAAAAGGCACCCCGGCCACGGTTTGCAGCGGCTGGGCGTTTTCCTGGGTCAGCAGGCTCTCGATCTCACCGGTCATGGCGTATACGAGTCCGATCTTCATAATTGGTTTCCTCCCAATAAATCATATTTTTCACCTATATTGTACGGATTCCCGGGGGGAGTTGTCAAGAGGATTGCAAAATTTCCAAAAATGAGGTATAATGAAGCCAGAAATGAACCAAATGCTCAGTTTTGAACAGTGTGATGATTATCTTTTTGCGCGCTGCACAAAATGCCGGAAAAATCGTTGTGAAATTGTAACTGGTTTGTAACTATTTGTAATCTTCCGGAGGGGGTGAACAGCATGCCGGTTTTCGGTGTGATCTGCGAATACGACCCCTTTCATCTGGGGCACCGGTGGATGCTGGAGCAGCTGCGGCAGCAGGGGCCGGTGGTGTGCGCCATGAGCGGCTGCTTCACCCAGCGGGGGGAGTTTGCCGCCGTGAACAAGTTCGCCCGGGCGGAAATGGCCGTCCGGAACGGGGCGGACCTGGTGCTGGAGCTGCCTACCCCCTGGGCAGTGTCCGGAGCCGAGCGATTTGCCCGGGGCGGCGTGGAGCTGCTGCAAAAAGCCGGGGTGGTGACTCACCTGGCCTTCGGCAGCGAGTGCGGCGATCTGGAGGCTCTGCGCCGGGTGGAAGCATGCCTGTCCGGGAGTGCATATCAGGATGCCGTCCGGCAGCGGCTGGAGGGGGGCGAAACCTTTGCCCGGTGCCGGCAGCTGGCGGTGGAAAAGCTGCTGGGGCCCCAGGATGCGGCGCTGCTGGCTCAGCCCAACAACATCCTGGCCATTGAATACCTGAAGGCCCTGCGCCGGGCGGACTTTCTCATGGAGCCGGTAACGTTTCCGCGCAGAGGCGGGCAGCACGACGGTCCCGTGATGGAGGGCATTGCCCCGGCCTCCCACATCCGCAGGCTCCTGCGGACGGGACAGACGGAGGAGGCCATAGCCCTTCTGCCGGAGGAATCGGCGGCGGTGCTGCGGCGGGAGCTGGCGGCAGGACGGGCTCCGGTGGATATGCGAGCCTGTCAGCGGGCCATTCTCTCCCGGCTGCGGCGGATGGGTGAGAAGGACTTTCTTCCCTACGACGGCGGCGGTGAGGGACTGTACCGCCGGTTTTACCGGGCGGTGCGGCAGACGGCGGACATAGACCGCCTGCTGGAAACTGCGAAAACCCGGCGTTATCCCCTGGCCCGGCTGCGGCGGATGCTGCTGGCAGCATATCTGGAACTGCCGGAGCCGGAGCATATTCCCTATCTGCGGCTTTTGGCTGCCAGCCGTCGGGGCTGTGACCTGCTGCGGCAGATGCGCGGTGCGCCGGTGCTGACCAAGCCCGCCGATGTGTCCCGTCTGGGTCCCCAGGCCCAGGCCCTGTTTACCCGGGAGGCCGGGTGGACCGATTTGTATACTCTGGCGTATCCCGACCTGTCTCAGGGCATCTGCGGCACAGACTGGCGGGCCACCCCATGGATCATGTGAGGAAATACCTATGAAGAAGCTGTATGTTTTATTGCTGGCGGCCATGCTGCTGACGCTGGCGGCGTGTCTGACGGCATGCAGCGCCGTACCTATGTTGTCCCTGGCGGATGACAAGCTGCAACCCCCCGACTCTCCGGCGAAGGATACCGGGGAAAAAGCCGACCCTCTGCCCCAGGAGTGGAGCATCCGCCTGGAGCAGGTGAATAAGGAGAACTATGCCGAGGATGACCGGCTGCTGGCAAAGGGCAGCTATCAGGTGTTCCAGCTGGAGCCGGAGGACGGCGGCAATACCCTTACTGTCACCACCCAGACGGCGGACAGCATCAACCGGTATTTCGAGCAGTGGCGCAAGAGCCAGCTTCAGTTCCTGGCTGACGTTACAGAGATGGCCAGAACCTCCTATGCCGGTACCAACGGCGCGGACCCCCGCTGGGAGCAGACGGAGTATGTGTATTCCGACACGGTCACCACCGACTATTGGGTCGGTCCCCGGCTGCTGTGCGTCAGCATGTACTACAGCTCCTATTCCGGCGGCGCGCACCCCAACTCCTGGCGGCTGGCGGTGAGCTTTGACCTGAACAACGGGCAGGCCCTTCAAATGACGGACCTGACCGACGACGCGGACGGCATGCGGGCGGCTGTGGCCGAGAGCCTGCTGTACCAGGTAAAAAAGAGTGATGTCTGGGCTCAGGTCGGTGAGAAGGGCTTCTTTGAGGATTACCAGGACACCCTCCAGACCTGGATGGACCAGTGCCTGATTTTCGAGGACAGCGGCATCACCGTAGCCTTCAGTCCCTATACCATCGCCCCCTACGCCGCCGGAGAGCAGTCGTTTCAGGTGCCGTACAGTCTGCTGAAGCCCTACTTCAATGAACGGGGCCTGCGGCTGTTGGGACTGGCTCAGGCGGAAAACAATAACTGACCGTATAAAAGCGACCGGCTGCAAGGCCGGTCGCTTTTCGTCTATCCTCTCTTTTTCCTGCCCAGTCTGCGCATGGCACGTCGCTGAGCAGCCTCCTTCTCATCCTTCTCCGCCTGGTCCACCAGGTCCTGGTATTTCTCCGGGTGGCGGGCCCAGTCGATGCGATAGTACGTCAGCCCAATGATCAGCGCGGCGCCCACGATGATGATGCCGTAAAACAGGATTTTTTCGATGGTCATAGCAGCCCCTCCTTATTGTAGTAAAGTATACAGGAAATGCCCACGGATAGCAAGGATTTTTCGCCAGCATGGCAAAGAAAAATTCCGCACTTTTGGTTGTTTTTGCCGAAAAGGGGTTGTATAATAGTTTTGTTCCCGGTGAAATGGGAGCCAAACGGAAAAGTCAAATAGGAGGAACGAATATGTTCACGAATTTTAAGGAACTGGAAGCGTATGTCCTGTCTCATAAAAACAAAAAGCGCATCGTTCTGGCCAACGCCCACGACGAGCCCGCCCTCAGCGCCGTGGTCAACGCCCATCGCCGGGGCGTGGTGGATGGCACCCTGCTGGGCAAGAAGGACGAGATTCTGGCCCTGCTGCAGGAGATGAACGAGGATCCCGCCGAATATGAGATCGTGGACTTTGACGGCCCGGAGCTGGACGCCGCCAAGGCCGCCGTGGAGCTGGTGCGCCAGGGGAAGGCGGACATCCCCATGAAGGGCATTCTCCAGACCTCCAGCTTTGCCAAGGCCATTCTGAACCGGGAGACCGGTCTGATCCCCGCCAGCGGCCGCCGTCTGGTGAGCCAGTGCGGCATTTTCGAGTATGAAGGCCGCTTTATGATGATCACCGACGCCGCCATCAACATTGCCCCCGACGTGGATACCCAGATCGGCATTGTAGAGAACGCTCTGCCGGTGGCCAATGCCCTGGGCGTGGAGCTGCCCAAGGTGGCGGTTCTCTCCGCCGTGGAAAACGTCACGGAGAAGATGCCCTCCACCGTGTCCGCCGCCGAAATCGCCAAGCGCGGTATTCCCGGCTGCGTGGTGTCCGGTCCTCTGGCCCTGGACGGCGCCATTTCCATGGAGTCCGTGAAGCACAAGGGCATCCATGACCCTGTGGCAGGTCAGGCGGATATCCTGCTGGTGCCCTTTATCGAAATCGGCAACGTGCTGTATAAGTCCATCACCTACATTGCCGGCAAGACCATGGCCAGTACCATCTGCGGCGCGTCCTGCCCCGTGATCATCACCAGCCGCGCCGACACGCCGGACAGCAAGTATTACTCCATTCTTCTGGCGGTCCTGCGCTGCCTGAAGGCATGACTGCATGACAAAAGGCGGGACGCTGTGTCCCGCCTTCTTGCCGAAAGAAAAAGGACCCTGTGCCGCATGGCATAGGGTCCGTCTTGTTTGTCCGAGCTTAGATCGCGCGGGTAACTTTACCGGAACGCAGACACCGGGTACAAACGTACACATGGCGAGGCGTACCATTGATCATAGCCTTCACGCGCTTGACATTGGGCTTCCAGGGACGATTGGAGCGTCTGTGGGAGTGGGAAACCTTGATACCGAAGGTCACGCCCTTATCGCAGAACTCGCACTTTGCCATCCGTTGCACCTCCTTGCTGTGAGAAACTTGCCTGCCAACATCACAAGCAATAGATATCTTAGCAGATTGCAAGGCGAAATGCAAGCATTATTTGACAAAAAAACGAAAAAAATTCAGACAGCATCGTAGGTCTTGCGAAAAAGGGGTATATACGATATAATAACATATAAGTATAAGTATATGCAAGCGCGGACCGGCAAGGCCGGATGGAGGACCTGTATATGGAGAAAGTAAGACGCGACCCGGCCAGCCTCAGCCGGCTGGTGAAGGATTTTGACCTGGAGGTCGTATATAAGGGCCTGGATTATGACACACGGATGATCACCATTCCGGATGTGAACCGTCCGGCCCTGCAATTGGTGGGTTTTTACGACTATTTTGAGCCCAAACGCCTGCAAATTCTGGGCAAGGCGGAGTTTACATTCCTGAAGGCCATGCCCCTGGAGCAGCGGAGGAAGGTATTCGAGGACCTGCTGCGCTGCGAGATCCCGGCGCTGATCGTGGCCCGGAATATGGAGATCTTTCCCGAACTGATGGAGATTGCCCGCAAGCACGGGCGGACTTTGCTGCGGACGGAAAAGACCACCGTGGAGCTGACCAGTCACATCATCGACTATCTGAACCGGGCCCTGGCCCCCCAGATCACCCGCCACGGCGTGCTGATGAACATCTATGGCCAGGGCGTGCTGATGATCGGCGACTCCGGCATTGGAAAAAGCGAGACGGCTATTGAGCTGCTCAAGCGCGGTCACCGGCTGGTAGCCGACGACGCGGTGGAGATCCGCCGCATTTCCGACTCGCTGTACGGCTCGGCCCCGGAGATCATCCGCCACTACATTGAGATCCGGGGTATCGGCATCATCGACGTGCAGCAGCTGTTCGGCATGGGCGCGGTGCAGTTTGACTCCGACATTGAGATCGTGATTCATCTGGAGCCCTGGCAGGACGGTAAGTTCTATGACCGCTTGGGCCTGGAGGGCGATACCTACACCATCCTGGGGGTGCAGCTGCCCTATGTCACCATTCCCGTGCGGCCGGGGCGGAACCTGGCCGGTATCGTGGAGATCGCCGCCATGAAAAATCGCCAGATGCGATACGGCTATAACTCCGCCCGGGACTTCATGACGCAATTTGACCAGAAAATGGATGAGCTGTCCCGGCAGGCCAAGGAGAAGCAATGAACTATATCGGCATCGACATCGGCGGCACCAACCTGAAGGCCGGGCTGACGGATGAAAACGGACGGCTGCTGGCCGTGAAAAGCATGAAGATCCGGGAGGTATCGGACCCGGACGTTCTGGCGGACACCCTGGTGACCCTGACGGAGGAGCTGGCAGCCCAGGGCGGCATTGCAGTGCAGGATATCGCCTCTGTGGGGGCAGGCATCCCCGGCGTGGTGGACATCCGCACCGGCTCCATCGTGTATACCTGCAACCTGCCTCTGCGGAACATTCCTCTGCGGAAGCTGTTCAAGCGGCGGCTGGGACTGCATCTGTATGTGGAAAATGACGCCAACTGCGCCGCCCTGGCGGAATACTACGCCGGAGCCGGGCAGGGCAGCAAACGCTTCGTTACCATCACCCTGGGCACCGGCATCGGCGCCGGAATCATCCACAACGGCAAGATTTTCCACGGCGGCAACGGTATGGCCGGCGAGGTGGGGCATACCTGCATCGACTATCAGGGTCTCCCCTGCCCCTGCGGCCGGCGGGGCTGCTGGGAGCAGTACGCCTCCGCCAGCGCTCTGAAGCGGTTCACCGCCCAGGCATTGCAGGACAATCCCGACAGCATCCTGGCCCAGGTCATCCGTGAGCACGACGGTCATGTGTCCGGCCAGTCGGCCTTTATGGCCGCCCGGCTGGGGGACCCGGTGGGCCGGCAGGTCTGCGACATGTATATAGGCTATCTGGCGGCAGGCATCGCCAATGTGGTGAATATCTTCCAGCCGGACACTCTGGCCATCGGCGGCGGCGTCAGCAACGAGGCCGATGAGCAGCTGCTGCACCCTCTGCAGCGGCTGGTAGAGCAGGAGACCATTCCCTGCAGCTCCGACAAGAAAACACGCATCGTCAAGGCTCAGCTGGGGAATCAGGCGGGCATCATCGGCGCTGCGCTGCTGGGCAAGAAGAAACGGATATGAGGGAGGACGCTATGCAGTGGTATGAACGATTGGATGAAAAGCTCCGGGATTACCTGCCGGACATGACGGTGGAGCATGACGTGCCCATGAGCCGCCATACCTCCTTCCGCATCGGCGGTCCGGCCCGGCGCATGGCCTTTCCGGAAAGCCGGGAGCAGCTGGTGATCCTGCTGGGGCTGGCGGAGGAATGCGGCGTGCAGCCGTTTCTGCTGGGCCGGGGCACCAACCTGCTGGTGTCGGACCGGGGGCTGGACACCCTGGTCATCAAAACGGCGGAGCGCATGACCGGCATCCGCCGTCTGGACGATGTGACCCTGGAGGCCGACGCCGGTGTGCTGCTGAGCCGTCTGGCGGTATATGCCCAGCAGGCGGGGCTGGCGGGGCTGGAATTTGCCCACGGCATCCCCGGCAGTCTGGGGGGCGCGGTGTGCATGAATGCCGGGGCCTATGGCGGAGAAATGCGCCAGGTAGTGACGGAGGTCACCGCCCTATATCCCGACGGCATCCGCCGTCTGACCGGCCCCGAGGCTGCCTTCGCCTATCGGCACAGCCGGTTTCTGGCCGACGGCGCCGTGGTGCTGGGTGCGGTGGTGCGCCTGACCCCGGACGATCCCGCCGCCATCCGGGCCCGGATGGACGATCTGATGGCCCGGCGCAAGGCTTCCCAGCCTCTGGAGTGGCCCAGCGCCGGCAGCACCTTCAAGCGGCCGGAGGGCTATTTCGCCGGGACCCTCATCGACCAGACCGGCCTCAAGGGCCTGACGGTGGGCGGCGCCCAGGTATCCGAAAAGCATGCGGGCTTCGTCATCAACACCGGCAATGCCACCTGCGCCGACGTGCAGGAGCTGATCCGCCGGGTGCAGGTGGCCGTATACCGGGCCCACGGCGTCCGCCTGGAGCCGGAGGTCCGGTTCGTGGGTGAATAAGCAATTTCCCGGGAAAAGAGGAAATAACATGGAAATTCTCATTATATCCGGCTTGTCCGGCGGCGGCAAAAGCCGGGCGGCCTCGTTTTTGGAGGACATCGGCTACTATACCGTGGACAATCTCCCGGCGGAGATGATGATGAAATTCGCCGGGTTCTGTGCCGCCTCCAGCGGCCGGTATGACCGGGTGGCGCTGGTATACGACGTGCGCTCCGGCGAGCCCACGGACATGCTCATCGACACCCTGGAGCAGCTGAAGGCCAGCGGTGTCAACTGCCGCATGCTGTTTCTGGAGGCGGATACCCCCACCATCATCAACCGCTATAAGGAGACCCGGCGCATGCATCCGCTGCAGGCCAAGGGTCTGAGCATCGAGGAGGCCGTGCGGCGGGAGCGGGTGCTGATGCAGCCGGTGCGGGACCACGCGGACTTTGTGCTGGACACCTCCTCCCTATCCACGGCCACGCTCCGCAGTGAGCTGCTGAACCTGTTCGGCACCCCGTCGGACCGGGGCGGGCTCAACGTCAGCGTACTCTCCTTCGGCTTCAAGCACGGCATCCCCATTGAAGCGGACCTGGTGTTCGACGTGCGGTTCATGCCCAACCCCTACTATGTGGCAGAGCTGAAAAACAAGACAGGCCTGGATCAGGAGGTCCGGGACTTCGTATTCTCCTTCCAGCAGACCCATGAGTTCATGGAGCAGCTGGAGAAAATGATCGGCTTCCTGCTGCCGCTGTACAGCGAGGAGGGCAAGACCGCCCTGGTCATCGCCATCGGCTGCACCGGCGGCCACCATCGGTCCGTGGCCGTGGCCCATGAGCTGGCGGCCTACATCACCCGCGAGGGATATCAGGTCACGGAAAATCACCGGGATATCTCCCGGTAAGGAGGTGTGCTTATGGGCGGCTGCTATTCTGTGGCCCCGGAGCACGGGCCCCGCATTGCCGCCATTGGCGGCGGAACGGGTCTGTCCACGCTGCTGCGGGGGCTGAAGCTGTATACAAAGAACCTCACCGCCATTGTCACCATGGCGGACGACGGCGGCGGCTCCGGCCGGCTGCGGCAGGACCTGGGAATGCTGCCGCCGGGAGACATCCGCAGCTGTCTGGAGGCTCTGGCCAATGCCGAGCCTCTGATGGCCCAGCTGATGCACTATCGCTTTTGCGAGGGGACGCTGGCAGGACAGAGCTTCGGCAATCTGTTCCTGGCGGCCCTCAACGGCATTATGCCCAGCTTTGACCGGGCGGTGGAGAGCATGAGTCAGGTGCTGGCCATTACCGGCCGGGTGCTGCCGGTGACAACGGCGGACGTGCAGCTGGAGGCCACCTTTGAAAACGGAGCCAGCGTAGTGGGCGAGAGCCGGATCTTCCGCTGCAAGAAGGAGCAGGACTGCCGCATCCGCCGGGTGCGGCTGATCCCGGAGCATCCCCGGGCCCTGCCGGCGGCTGTGGAGGCCCTGGAGGAGGCGGAGGTCATCGTTCTGGCTCCCGGAAGCCTGTATACCAGCATCATCCCCAACCTGCTGGTGGACGGCATTGTGGACGCCATCCGCCGCTCCCGGGCACTGAAGGTCTATGTCTGCAACGTCATGACCCAGGACGGCGAAACCGAGGGCTACACGGTGTCCGACCACATCCGCGCCCTGTTCAAGCACTCCTGCCCGGGGCTGTTTGACCTGTGCCTGACCAATTCCTCCCCCATTCCCCCGGCGGTGGTGCAGCGCTATGCCCAAGAGGGAGCAGAGCCCATTTTCTGCGACCGGGAGTCCGTGGAGGCCCTGGGGGTGGAGATCGTCAGCCGCCCGGTGTCCACGGTGGAAAACGGCCTGGTGCGCCATAACCCCGGCCACCTGGCCTGGGAGCTGGTACAGCTGCACAACCAGCGGAATATCCGCGTGGTCACCGCCGGCCCCCGCCGTGCCACCCACAACCAAGTGGAAAAATAAAAGGAGACTCAGCCATGCAGTCCTTTGCCTATAAAGTCAAAAGCGAACTGTGCCGCCAGCCGGTGTCGCGGCAGTGCTGCGCCCGGGCGGAGGCCTATGGGGTGCTGCTGTTCTGCAACACCTTCTCCTCTGCGGAGGTGCGCATTATTACGGAGAACCCGGAGTTTGCCGGCCGGCTGCCCCGGCTGTTCCAGCGGGCATTTTCCCTGAAATTCGACAGCCTGCCCGATGGCACCCGGGACAAGCTCATCTTCCGCATTACCCGGCAGGAGAAGCTCCGTCGCATCGTTGATCTGCTGGGCTATGACCCCAGTCTGGTGCTGCATGTGAACTTCGGCCTGCTGGAGGATGAGTGCTGCCGCACCGCCTTTATGCGGGGGGCCTTTCTGGCCGGGGGCAGCGTCACAGACCCGGAAAAGCGATATCACCTGGAGCTGGCCACCTCCCACATGCAGGCCAGCCGCGAGGTGTCGGCCCTGCTGACGGAGATGGGCTTCGTGCCCCACAGCGTCCGCCGCAGCGGCAGCAGCGTCATCTATTTCAAGCAGTCCGAGCACATTGAGGATCTGCTGACCACCATCGGGGCCCCGGCGGCGGCCATGGACATCATGACCGCCAAGGTGGATAAGGAGATCCGCAACGGCGCCAACCGGGCCATGAACTGCGACATGGCCAACGTCAACAAAACCGTGGACGCCGCCCTGGAGCAGACCGCCGCCATCAGCCGCCTGGCGGAAAGCGGACGGCTGGCTCTGCTGCCGGAAAAGCTGCGCCAGGCGGCGCAGCTGCGGCTGGACAACCCCGAAATGTCATTGCAGCAATTAGCGGAGCGCAGCGACCCGCCGGTGAGCAAATCCTGCATGAATCATCGTATGCGCAGACTGATGGAGGAAGCGAGGGAATCCCATGAATAAAGCCGAACGTTGTCACGCCGCCATGGACTACCGGCGGCAGGGGCTCAATTGCAGCCAGTGCCTGCTGGCCGCCTTCCGGGACCGTGCAGGCCTGACGGTGGACCAGGCCATGGCCCTGGGGGCCGGCATGGGCGGAGGCGTCCGCTGCGGCAGTATCTGCGGCGCGGTGTCCGCACCGGTGATGCTGCTGGGAACCGCCTGCCCCGATCCCACAGACCGGGCCGCCGTTACCGCCCGGGTGAAGGAGTACCAGCGGCGCTTTACGGAGCGGTTCCACCGGCTGGACTGCCGGGAGCTGCTGCGGTCCCAGGAGCTGGAGCCGTCGGAGCTGGCGCTGGAGCTGGCCGGCAGCGACCACTGCGGCCGCCTGATCGTTACGGCGGCGGAAATCCTCACCGACATGCTGGAGGAGGCGTAATATGGCCTTTGCCCATCTGCATGTCCACACGGAATACAGTCTGCTGGACGGTGCCTGCCGCATCCGGGACCTGCCGAAGCTGGCAAAGGAGCTGGGGCAGACGGCTGTGGCCATCACGGACCACGGCGTTATGTACGGCGCCATCGACTTCTATCGGGCCTGTAAGGCCCAGGGCATCCATCCGGTCATCGGCTGCGAGGTATATGTGGCCCGGCGCACCCGGCTGGATAAGACCTATGAGCTGGACGCCGAATCCCGTCATCTGGTGCTGCTGTGCGAAAACGAAACGGGATATCGGAATCTGTCGTACCTGGTGAGCCAGGCCTTTGTGGACGGGTTCTATATCAAGCCCCGCATTGATTTGGACCTGCTGCGCCGGCATTCGGAGGGCCTTATCGGCCTGTCCGCCTGCCTGGCCGGAGAAATTCCCCGCCGCCTGGTAAACGGCGACTATGACGGGGCCAAGGAATATGCCCTGACCATGCAGGATATCCTGGGCGAGGGCAATTTCTATCTGGAGCTTCAGGATCACGGCATCCCCGACCAGACCACGGTGAACCGGGGCCTGCTGCGCCTGCACCAGGAGACGGGCATTCCCCTGGTCTGCACCAACGACGCCCACTATCTGCGCCGGGAGGACGCCGAGAGCCATGACGTGCTGCTGTGCATCCAGACCGGCAAGACCGTTGACGATGAAAACCGCATGCGCTATGAGCCGCAGAATTTCTATCTCCGCTCCACGGAGGAGATGGAAGCGCTGTTTGCCGGTTATCCCGACGCCGTGGAGAACACCCAGCGTATTGCCGACCGCTGCCAGTTTGACTTCACCTTCGGCAAGTATCACCTGCCGGAGTTCCAGCTGCCGGAGGGGTACGACTCCCCCACCTATCTGCGGGAGCTGTGCCAGCGTGGCTTCCGGGCGCGCTACGGCGAAAACCCCGCCTATCACAGGCAACTGGACTATGAGCTGGCCATGATCGGGAAAATGGGCTTCACGGACTATTTCCTCATCGTCCAGGACTTCGTCAACTATGCCAAGGGCGCGGGGATCCCTGTGGGGCCGGGCCGCGGCTCCGCCGCCGGCAGCATGGTGTCCTACTGCCTGCGCATCACGGACATCGACCCCATGCAGTACAGCCTGTATTTTGAGCGCTTCCTGAACCCGGAGCGAGTGTCCATGCCGGATATCGACATGGATTTCGGCGATACCCGCCGGGGCGAGGTGGTGGACTATGTCCGCCGCAAATACGGCGACGACCATGTGGCCCAGATCGTCACCTTCGGCACCATGGCGGCCCGGGCCGCTATCCGGGATGTGGGCCGGGTGCTGAACATGACGTATGCCGAAACGGACACCGTGGCCAAGCTGGTGCCTACCGGGCCCCATATCACCCTGGAGGACGCTTTGAAGCTGTCCAAACAGCTGTCGGACCTGTACCAGGGAGACCCCAGAGTCCACAAGCTCATCGACACCGCCCGGGCCCTGGAGGGAATGCCCCGGCACGCCTCCACCCACGCCGCCGGCGTGGTCATCACCAAGCGGCCGGTGTACGAATACGTTCCCCTGGCCCGGAACGACGAATCCATCGTGTGCCAGTATACCATGGTGACGCTGGAGGAGCTGGGCCTGCTGAAAATGGACTTTCTGGGTCTGCGGAACCTGACGGTGCTGGACGATGCGGTGAAGATGGTCCAGAGAGACCACCCGGACTTCCGCCTGGCAGACATTCCCATGGACGACCGGGAAACCTTCGACATGCTGACCCAGGGCAAAACCGGCGGCGTATTTCAGATGGAATCCTCCGGCATGACCGGCGTTTGCCTGGGCCTGAAGCCCCAGAGCATCGAGGACATCACCGCCATCATCGCCCTGTACCGCCCGGGGCCCATGGATTCCATCCCCCGGTTTGTGGCCTGCAAGCACGACCCCTCCCTGGTGACCTATAAGCACCCCAAGCTGGAGCCGATCCTCTCCGGCACCTACGGCTGCATCGTGTACCAGGAGCAGGTCATCAAGATCTTCCAGGAGCTGGCGGGCTATTCCCTGGGCCAGGCGGACATGGTGCGCCGGGCCATGTCCAAAAAGAAGGCCAAGGACGTGGAGCGGGAGCGGGAGGCCTTTCTCCACGGCGACCCCGCCCGGAGCATCCGGGGCTGCGTGGCCAGCGGCATTCCGGAGGCCACGGCCCAGGATATCTTCAACGAGATTTACGACTTCGCCAACTACGCCTTCAACAAGGCCCACGCTGTCAGCTATGCGGTGGTGGCGTATCAGACGGCGTACTTCAAGTGCCACTTTACCCGGGAGTATATGGCTGCCCTGCTGACCTCGGTGCTGGACAACTCCGACAAGGTGGCCGAATACATCGCCGAGTGCAAGGACTGCGGCATTGCCCTGCTGCCGCCGGATGTGAACCGCTCCTATTACCGGTTCACCGTGGGGGGGGGCGGCATCCGATGACCGGTTCACCGTGGAGGAGGGCGGCATCCGCTTCGGCCTGGTGGCCGTGAAGAACATCGGCCGGGGCTTTATCCAGGCCGTGGTGCGCCAGCGGCAGCAGGACGGGCCCTTTGCCTCCTTCCAGGATTTCTGCCAGCGGATGTTCGACTGCACGGACATGAACAAGCGGGCTGTGGAGAACCTCATCCGCTGCGGTGCCTTCGACAGTCTGGGAGCCAGACGCTCCCAGCTGGTGGCGGTGTACGAGCGGGTACTGGACGGCATTGCCTCCTCCCGCCGGAAGAATGTGGAGGGGCAGATGGACCTGTTCGGCATGTCCACCCCCTCAGGAGCCGCCGTGTCCGCAGTTCCCCTGCCGGATATCCCGGAGTTTACCGCCGTGGAGCGGATGAATATGGAGAAGGACACCACGGGCCTGTACCTGTCCGGTCACCCCATGGAGGACTACCGTCCCCTGGCCAAGCGGGCCGGGGCCGTACCCATCCACGCCATCATGTCCGATTTCGAGGCCGAGGGCGGTCCCCGGCGGTTTGCCGACGGACAGAATGTCACCGTGGCCGGGGTCATCACCGCCAGCCGCACCCGCACCACGAAAAGCAACACCCTCATGGCCTATGTGACCATCGAGGATGAGCTGGCGTCCATGGAGCTGCTGTGCTTCAGCCGGGTCATTGACCAGTGCGGCAGCTATATGCAGGTGAACACCCCGGTGCTGGTAAAGGGACGCCTGTCCGTCCGGGACGAGAAGCCGCCCCAGATCATGTGCGACTCTCTGTACCCTCTGGAAAGCGGACTGCCGCCTGCGGCGGTGCAGCCCGCCCGCCGTCCGGCTCAGAAGGAGAGCACCATCTATCTCCGCTTCCCCAGCGCCGACAGTCCCGCCTTTCGCCACATCAGGCTGGTGATGACCATGTTTGAGGGAGGCACCCCGGTAAAGATCCGCCTGGCGGACACCGGCAAGCTGCTGGGCACCCACTGCCTGAATCACCCGGCCCTGCTACAGGAGTGCCGGGAGTGGCTGGGCAGCGAAAACGTCGTAGTCAAGGAAAAATAAGCTCAGCCCCCGGCCGCACGGCCGGGGGCTGTGGCATGTTTGCCCGTCAGTGGCAGGCGCAGTAGCTGCGGGTGCTGGCATAGTCCTTGGGCATTTCCAGGGTGCTGGGCGGGAAAAACTCCCCGATGGGGAAGGCCACGTTGCGGAACAGGCCGCAGGGGTCCTCCTGGTCGCCGCAGCTGCACTCCGACTGGGGGATGCAGTAGTCATACACCGGGATCAGCAGCTGGGTGTCCCGCTCCAGCCGCACCAGGGTAAACTGGCCCAGGGTCACATAGAACCGGCGGCGTCCGCTGTCGTCGAACACCAGCTCCTCGCCGAAGCTGCGGGCGATGAACGCCGGAATTTCCGTCAGGCCGCACTCACAGCACCGGGGCTTGCAGCCGTCGTCCACCCGGGTGTCCAGGACAATGGGATCCACGGCCTCCACCACGGCGGTGGGTAGGTTGGTACGCATGCGGCCGGGGATATCCAGCTCGTCAATGACCGTGTCGGAGGAAAAGATCTTGGCGCTGCCCTCGCTGCCGAACAGGATGCAGCGCTTGTCGAACACGCACAGGCCCTCGGCCCCGGCGCACCGGGGCGTTCCGGTACCCACCTGCAGGGTCACGCGGTAGAAAAACCGCATATCGATGGAGTAGAATCCCCGGTTGAAGGTCACCGGCTCCACATCGGTGTAAACGTACAGCAGCTCCGCCGTGCCACCCCGAACCATCTGGCATCCGGACAGCAGCTCCATAGCCGACGCCGTGGGATAGAACCGCAGGTCCTCCACGCAGTCCTTGTCGCGGCAGGAGTCGAAGATCTTCCGTGTATGGATACAAACGGACTCGCGAACACTGCTCAGATCGCAGACCGGGCCCGGCATTCCGTTTTCAGGCATGAAATAAACCTCCCATTAAGTAATGAAGGGGCTGGCTGCGCCCTTCATTCCAGTGTATGCCGCCTGCCGCCGGTGGTGCGGGAAAAAGGCCTGTACAAATCCAGGAATTTCCGGTATAATAAAGAAAAACGGTTGGAGAGGATGGGATACGCATGGCTGCCGGATTCATTCACGATAAGCTGGAGATCAAATTCCTGATTCTATATATTGCCGCCCGGGTATCGGAGCCCCTGCCGCCGGAGGGCATGCAGGAGCTGACCATGTGTGACGACGGCATCGACTACTTTGCCTATGCCGAGTGCCTGAACGACCTGGTACGGACGGAGCATCTGCGCCTGACGGAGGACGGCTGCTATGCCATCACTCCCAAGGGGCTGAAAAACAGCGAGATCTGCGAGTCCAGTCTCCCCTACTCCGTGCGGCTGCGGACGGATAAGAATGTGGCGGAATACAACCGCCTCCTGCTGCGGAAAAACCAGGTCCAGAGTCGGGTGGCCGCCCAGGAAAACGGCTCCTATCTGGTGGAGCTGCGCCTGCAGGACGATGTGGACAGTATCCTGCACCTGGAGCTCACCGCCGCCACCGAGGCCATGGCCCGGGATCTGGCGGACCGGTTCCGGAAGGACCCGGAGGGCATCTACACCCGGCTGCTGTCGGCCCTGTATCCCCCGGCTGAATAAAAAAATCCCCCCTGGAGGACACACGTCCTCCAGGGGGTTCGCTCATCCTGCGGCCATGGTCAGCAGCCGGGCAGCAATGGGCCCGGCGGCGTCCGCGCCGCCGCCGCCGTTTTCCACCAGCACCACAAAGGCCAGGGGCAGATCCTCGTCCGCCACAAAGCCCGCGAACCATGCATGGGGCGACTGACCCGGCGCAGCCTCGGCGGTGCCGGACTTGGCGCACACCGCCAGCGAGCCGAACATGCTCTGACCATAGGTCTGCTGCACATTGTTGCGCATCATATCCCGCAGCACCCGGCAGGTGTCCGCGTCAAAGGGGGCCTTCAGAGACGGCGCGCCGTCTCCGGGCAGAGGAATGCCGTGCATGGTGGTCTCCTTATATACCAGCCGGGGTCCTGCGGACCTGCCGCCGGTGATGGAGCCCAAGAATCGCAGAAACGCGCAGGGATTCACCAGATCGTCGTACTGGCCCACACCCGACCAGCCCAGATCTGCCCCCTGACCCACGGTAAACTGTCCGGCCGCCGCGCTGATGCCGCTGACGGTGAAGCTCTCCGTCAGTCCGGCCTTTTCCGCGTATCGAGCCAGGGTCTCGCCCCCCAGCTCCACCGCCATCTGAGCATAGGCGCAGTTGCAGGACCGGGCCAGGGCATCGTACAGGTCCATATCCCCGTGGGCATAGGGACAGGTGATAACGCCGCCGTCCAGCTCCAGACGCCCGGTGCAGGTGAAGTGCCGGTCCAGAGCGCCGTCCAGATTCTCCAAAGCCGCAGCAGTGGTCACCAGCTTGAACACGGAGCCCGGGGCAAACGTGGACGACAGCACCCGGTTCAGATACACGCCGTCATACCGGCTGTCCCCGTCCCGGATCTCCGGCGGGTCCGCCGGGTCAAAGGTGGGGCTGGACACCATGCACAGCACGTCGCCGGTGCGGTAGTTGTACACCGCCACGGCCCCCTTCCGGCCGTTCAGGGCCTCCAGAGCCGCAGCGTTCAGCTCTGCGTCAATGGTCAGATATACCTTGTGTCCTCCGGCGGAGGTACCCGTCAGCGGGTCAAAGCCCACCAAGCGCCGCCGCATAGCCGCCTTGGCGGAGGTGGAAATGTTGTCGTCCCGGTCGCCCACCACATGGAGCGTCGCCCGGCGAATGACGCCGTCCTCTGCCCAGCTGCCGGAGGCCCCGTCATACAAAAGCACCCCGTTGCGGTCCAGCATCTGACCCAGGGCCAGCCGCCCATTCCGATAGGCATGGTCATTGGCGGAGAAGGCGGCCCACTGTCCGCCCCGCACCACATACCGCACGCAGAACAGCACCACGCCCGCACCCAGCACAGCGATCAGTGCCAGCACCAGCATGGACCGCAGCTTTACCTGTTTCAAGACCGCTCCTCCTTTCCGAATATCTCATCCACAGGGACCCCGGGGATCCCGTCGAAGAATCCCTCCTGCCGCTCCGGCGTTTTTTCACTCTTGGGCGGCGGAGAGATTTCTTTTTCCGGCGGACGGCGCACATCGATGGCCTTCAGATAGGCCAGCAGCCCCCAGCAGGACAGCATGCTGGACCCGCCCATGGACACAAAGGGAAACGTCACGCCGGTCAGCGGCAGGATGTCCACCGCGCCCAGCACGTTCAGGGTGGTCTGGAAGATCAGCATGGACGCCGCGGCGCAGGCGGCGATGGCATAGAAGCCGGACCGGGCGCTGTCGCCGGCCCGCAGGGCAAACACCGCCAGGGCCATCACCGCCCCCACGCATACCAGGGCCAGCAGCAGCCCGAATTCCTCCGACACCACGCCGAATACCAGGTCCGTGTTGGCCGCCCCCACATATTTCAGCCACGCGTCCTCCGGCCCCGTGCCGAACAGGCCGCCGGACGCAGCAGCGGACATGGTGCGGCTCTGCTGATAGCCGGTGGTCTGGGTAAATTCCCAGGCATGCCGCCAGACGGTGAACCGCTGGGCCACATACGGCTTGAAGTGCAGCACCAGTCCCCCGGCAAAGCCCGCAGCCGCCGTCATCATCACGATGGAGGCCAGGTCCCCGGTCCGCAAAAAGGCAATGCACAGAAAGGCCACGAAAAACACCAGCGCCGTGCCAAAGTCACTCATCAGCGCCAGACATCCCACGCAATAGGCGGAAAACAGCACCGTGAAGATCAGGTTCCGCTTGGCAAAGAGCCGGTCCAGGGTGGCGGCCCCTGCCAGGATAAACGCCAGCTTCACCAGCTCCGACGGCTGGAAGGAAATGGGGCCCACCGATATCCAGTTCTTGGCTCCGAAAATGCGCTCCCCCATCACAACGTTGAAGGCCAGCAGTGCCGCCGCGGCCGCAGCCACTGGCCAGCGCAGCTTCACCGCCAGATGCAGCCGCCCCAGCAGCCACACCAGGGTGCCGTAAATGCCCATGCCCAGCGTCACCGCCGCCAGCTGCTTGTAAAGGGCCCCCGGGTCCCAGGCGGCGGTAATGGCAAAGCCCACCGTGGTCAGCAGCAGCGCCAGAATCTCCAGATCAAACTGTCTCCGGTGCAGCTTCCGGCTGACGGCGTACAGCACCCACCCCAGGCCGCACAATCCAAAAAAGCCTGCGCTGATGGGATAGATATTCTCCGCTCCGAAGTTCGGGGCAAACTGTGCCCACAGCAGCAGCTGAATAAATGTCAGCAGCCACAGGCCGCCCACCGGCCCGGGCCGCCGCCGGGGCTGGCCGGATGGCTGGGGCTTGTCCGACGGGAAAAAGAACAGCTCCACACCGCCCACGGCGATGGAGTCGCCGGGATGCAGATCGGCGGTCGTCAGCGTCCGCTGCCCGTTCAGCAGCACGCCGCTGCTGTGATTCAACGGGTTGACCCGCCATGTCCCGGCCTCGTCCCGGGACAAAATGGCGTGACTGCGGGACACAGAGGGAAAGTTTATGCGAATATCCGACCGTTTTGCGCGGCCAATCACGTTTTCCCAGTGATAAATTTCATACCGCGCACCATTGGACAGGGTCACAAAGCCCCAGCTCTCCCGGTCCTTTCCCCGGAACAGGGACTGGCAGCACCGCACCAGCAGCCAGACTGCCAGCCCAGAAACCAGCGCCCTTCCCAGCCACAGGATCACCGGCAGCGCCGGAGAGATGTATTGTTGTAAAAATGCCGTCATAGCTTGTCTCCACTTGGGTCCTTTTTCTATCGTTCCGATTCTATCATACCATTTTTGCCCGGAAAAGCAACCACCATCAGCAAAAAACAAGAGCACGCTGCCTTACAATTCTGTAAGCTACGCGCCCAATAACCATTTCACTGATCGGGCCCCGCGGAGGAAAAACCCTCTGTGGGGCCCGGTTTGCGTCTATTTTTCAGCGCGTGGGCCATGGTGAAATCATCATGTTTCAACTATCGGCATACAGACAGAAGGTCCAGGTACGGCACGTGGTCAGACGGATTCGGCACAATATGCTGTTTTATGCTTTCCGATGAATGAATATACTTGTAAGCTCGGAGGATTCAGTGGCAGCGATTCCCTTGAATTCAGAAAAGGAAACTCTGGTGCCGGTAAGAACTAAGGAAACTGTGTCTGCTATAGACCGTTGGGTTACAGAAGAAATCGGAGAGAACAAAGGATTCATTATAATTGGCGTATAACAAAAGGAGCTATCTGACTTCTCTAACAGAAATCAGATAGCTCTTTATTCTTGGATAATCTAAAATGTTGCCATTTTGTTGTCACAGGGCAATTCCCGGGCACAAAAGTCCAGCATTTTCAACCGTTTCCGTTCATAAGGATGTATTTTCTTATGAGAGATTGGTCGCAACCTCTGTTATGGAGGCTGCGGCCTTTTCTCTTTCTATGGTAGATCACGGCCTTGACGATTCTGCGATAGCAAGCATCTCCTTTATGGTTGCAAGGTCTACAAGTCCGACGCCGGTAAAGTGGATGTCAACGCCCACCTGCTTATGCCCGTTCACCATTAGGCAAGCGCCATTTTGAACGTAGAACCTATGGACATCGATGGCGAAGACCTGACGCCGGAGCGGGAGGACATTGAACTTCACCATGTAGATTTCTCCTACGGCAGCAAGCCCATCCTGCACGACGTGTCCCTGACCATCCTGGAAAAAGCCACGGTCGCTATTGTCGGCCCCTCCGGCAGCGGCAAGACCACGCTGTGCAATCTCACGGCGCGGTTCTGGGACGTGCAGTCAGGCGGCGAGCACCAGCGCATTTCCATCGCCCGGGCGATTATGAAGGACGCGCCTGTCATCATTCTGGACGAAGCCACCGCCAATGTTGACCCCGAAAATGAAAAGGAGCT
>FR884116.1 GCA_000435975.1 Oscillibacter sp. CAG:241
GGTTTTCCACCTCAACTGCTGCTTGTTCCGTTACGTTAGTATAGCATTTTCAATACATCTTGACGCATAAGTTGCCAGGCGGATCTTTTTATCGGGCCGAAAGGTGTTCACCGCCTTGATCAGGCCGATGGTGCCGATGGAGATCAGGTCCTCCTGATTGCTGGCCTGGGTATAATACTTTTTGATGATGTGCGCCACCAGGCGGAGATTGTGCTCCACCAAGCGGTTGCGGGCGGACAGATCGCCCTGGGCCCACTGCTCCAAGCACTCCCGCTCCTCCTGCCGGGACAGGGGACGGGGAAAGGAGCCGGGATTACCGGACAAATGCAGGGTCAAAAACAGGCTGTTGGACAGCAGCAGCAATGCCGCCGATAACATAGGTCATCCCTCCTTCACGGCAATCCTATGCCCGGAGGGGATGGTCCTATGTAACAAGAGGAATCGTCAAAAACAGCGCTGAAAGGCGGACGGCCTTGCGGTCGTCCGCCTTTCAGCGCACATAGGTATAAACGATTACAGGTTTTCCGGTCATTTTCTTGGCCGGCGCGGCTTACTCCCCGCCGGTTTCATCTTTGGGGGCGGCAGGCTCATCGTCCAGGGGCTCCGCCTGTGCGGACTCCGGGGCGTCGTCCCGGGACCCCGCCGCTTCGGTCTCTGCCGGGGCCTCAGCCACCGCAGCGGCAGCAGCCTCCCGGGCAGCCACCTGGTTCACATACAGGTCCTCAGGCCGGTGGGGGTGGAGCTTGATGTTGTAAAACAGCACCGCCAGAGCGGCGATCATCAGCACCAGGCTCAGCACCTGGGACACCCGGATGGGCTGGCCGGCGATGGTCCAGTTGAACAGATACAGGCTGTCGGTGCGCAGGCCCTCGATCCAGAAGCGGCCCACGCCGTACCACAGGAAGTAGAAGCAGGTGTTCTCACCGTCGAACCGCCTGGCCTTGGATACCACAAAAACGATCAGCAGCAGGCCGATGAGGTTCCACAGGCTCTCATACAGGAAGGTGGGATGTACCTCCACCAGCTCCCCGGCAGTGGTGGTCAGCTGCATGCGCCAGGGCATGGTGGTTTCCGCACCAAAGGCCTCGCGGTTCAGGAAATTGCCCCAGCGGCCGATAGCCTGGCCGATGAGCAGCCCCATGACCACCAGGTCCATCATGGCCCCCAGCTTGATATGGCGGCTGCGGCACAGGATAATGGCCACGATGACCACAGCGATGACGCCGCCGTAGATGGCCAGGCCGCCGTCCCAGATGGCGATGGCCTTGGACCAGCTGAACCGGCCCTCGTGGTCCTTGAACTGGCTGAGATAGAACAGAACGTAATAGATCCGCGCGCCGATGATGCCGCAGGGAATGCCCCACAGCAGCCCGTCGATCAGGTCATCCTCGCGGATGCCGTATTTCGTGCGCTGGCGCATGCACCACCACAGGGCCACCAGCATGCCCAGGGCGATGAGGATGCCGTACCAGTAGATGCCGTTGCCGATGTTGATGGCCTTGGAGCTGAGGGTAATGGTCCAGTCGCCAAAAAGCCCCGGAAAGCGGATGGGGCTGTCGGTCATGATCTTCATAGTGTCACTCCTTGCTCAGAAACTGGCACCTATTATACCGCAGACGGCGCAGAATGAAAAGCCCTTTTTTTCCGGGCAGCGCCTGCACGCGTACCCCCCTTACCCCTTGATGATCTCCACCACTTCGCCGATATACATACGGTGGACGGGCTCGTCCTTATAAAAGGCGTCCCGGACCTCCTGGGGGATCTGCTCCAGGTCCAGGTCCTGGCAATAGATCTTGCGGCAGACCAGGGTAGTCTCCGCCTGACGGAAGGTGATGCCCCGGGGCAGGAGCTCCGGGGTCAGACCCGCCGCCGCCACCTTGTCGCCGTCCCGGCCGGAGGTGCTGCCCAGCAGGGACAGGGCCCTGCGCTGCTCCTCCGGGTAAAAGCTGACGGTGAAGTAGTCGCTCTCCTCCATGAATTCAAAGGTATAGCGGTTCTTTTTCACATACACTGTGGCCACCGGGCGTTCCCACAGGGTGCCCAGGCCGCCCCAGCTGATGGTCATGGTGTTGTAATGCTCCGGGGTCCCCGCCGTGACCAGGGCCCACTGCTTGTCGAATTTGGTAAATACGTCCGCTTCCAGGTGCATCATACCGGCACGCTCCTTCATTATAAAGTAAGGCCATTGTATCACACCCCGCCCCCCGGGGCAAGACGGAGATTTCCGGCACCCGCAAAAAGGGCGGACGCCGGTGCCCGCCCCCACAGGCCCTCTCAGTCACCTTCGGTGACAGCTCTCCCAGAGGGAGAGCCAAGCGGGGGAGGCCGCCGGCCGCGGGGCGTCTCCCGGGAGCCGTAGGGCCCGCTGCCCTCAGCGGGCCGCGTTATCAGGGGGTAATTCTTGCGGTGTCATTGCGAGGAGCGAAGCGACGTGGCAATCCGTTCCTTATGCGTTCGACAGGCCCAGGGAAAACGGATTCCCACGTCGGCCCGATGGGTCTCCTCGGAATGACATATCAAGAAGATTATCGGTAGCTGACGGCGGGGCACATGGGCCCCGCCCCACGGGTGTTCTATCAATAGGCGCTTCGTAGGGGCCGACGTCCCCGGCGGCCCGCAAAAAGGGCGGACGCCGGCGCCCGCCCCGATCTTTATCCGAACAAAAGGATGCACCACCAGATGGCGCCGATGACAGATACCACCAGCCCCAGCAGGAGCATGATGCCCCGGGCCAGGTCCGTGGCCTGGAGCTTTTCCGAGTTGTGATAGAAAAAGCCCAGCAGAAATTTGTCCAGGGCGATGGCGGGCTTCAGCAGCAGGGGGAGCACCAGGCCCAGCAGCAGGAACAGCCCCGCCGTGAGAAATTCCCCGGGCCGCCCGGCGATGCGGGTCTGGTGATTGCCCAGGGCCATGCTGTACAGCGCGTTATCAGTCAGGCCCGGGCTGAACCCGGCCTTCTCCTGCACCAGGGTGCTGATGGACCAGCTGTCACCCGCTGTCATGAACGTTCCGGTGGCGGCGTTGTAGGTGACGTTGCGGACCACACCGTCCATGGCCATTTCCGCCGCCCGATAGGAGCCGTTTTCCGCCAGGGACAGGGTAAACTCCGCCGTCTGCCCCGTGGGGGACTGAATGCGCAGGTGGTTGTCCTCCGTCACCTCCACCGTGGAGCAGCCCGGGCGGGTATAGGTCCTGCCCTGTTCCCCGGCGGTCATGCGGTAAAAGCCGCCGTAGTTCCACACGCCGGGGCGCAGGCCCCACACCAGGGCCGAGACCGCCAGGAGCACCGCGGCGGCCAGTTCGATTTTCCAGATGATGCTTTTCATGATGGATTCCCTCACCTTTCCAGCGAATTTCCGTCTGTTGCAGCTGTGGTTCTCTGTACAATTATGTTACTATATTTATGCACAATTGTCAACGAAAAAAAATATTTTCGATTTAGTATTTACCCTCCTTCGCGGCAGCCATTTACCGGAAATCTTCTTGATATGTCATTTCGAGTCAGCCGCAGGCTGGTGCGGCGATCCGTTTTCCCGGCGCATCAGTGCCTATTTCCTCCCATAACCGCCGCCTCTTGTCTTTTCCTGCCCTATGTGGTAAAATGGCAAAAACATCGAAAAGGAGCTGAGTGCGTGACGGACTATCCCACTTCCCTGCTGCCGGACCGCGGCAGATGCACCGGCTGCGGCGCCTGCGCCAGCGGCTGCCCCAAGGGGGCCATCCATATGCTGCCGGACCGGGAGGGGTTCCTGTACCCCACCGTCACCGATGCCTGCATCCAATGCGGCCACTGCGCCCATATCTGCCCCGTTCTGAAGCAGCGGGAGCCCCGGCCGGAGCCGGCGGTGTTCGCCGCCTGGAACCCGAATCCCGCCGTGCGCCAGACCTCCACCGCAGGCGGCGTATTTCCCCTGCTGGCGGAGTATATCCTGGACGAGGGCGGCGTGGTGTTCGGCGCGGCCCTGGACCAGGAGCTGCGGGTGCGGCACATCGCCGTAAAGGACAAGGCGGAGCTGCCCCGGCTCCAGGGGGCCAAGCCCGTGCAAAGCGACCTGGGCGACAGCTTCCGCCGGGTGCGCCACTATCTGGACCAGGGGCGGCGGGTGCTGTTCTCCGGCACCCCCTGTCAGGTGGACGGCCTGTATCACTTCTTAGGCGAGCATCCGGAGCGGCTGCTGACCTGCGACGTGGTGTGCAGCGGCGTGTCCTCCCCGGGGGTGTGGGGCCAGCTGGTGCGGTCTATGGCGTATATCAAGCGGCAGCCGCCGGTGGACGTGTGCTTCTGCGGCAAGCTGCCCGGGGAAAAGGACCGGCGATTCCGTGTCCGCTTCGCCGGAGGCGCCCAGTATGACGCCCCCTTCGGCAAGTCCGATTTCGGCCGGGGTCTGCGGCAGCGGCTGTTTCTGCGCCCGGCATGCCACCGGTGTCCCTATACCAGCACCGACCGCCCGGCGGACTTGACCCTGGGCATATACCGGGACCCGCCCAAGGACTTCCACCCGGAGGTACCCCGGTACAGCATTTCCCTGCTGCTGGTGAACAGTGCCAAGGGCGCCCACTATTTCGACACACTGCCCCTGAAGCGGGAAAAGCTGACCCTGGACCAGGCGGTAGCCTGCGCCGGGGCTCTGTCGGCTCCCCAGGAAGCCTCCGGCAGCCGGGAGGACTTTTTCGCGGCCTTCTGTCAGCAGCCCTTCCAGCAGGTGCGCAACCGGTTTCTGTCCGCCTCTCCCCTGCCCCAGCCCCTGGAGCGGCTGCGTCAGCTGCTGAAGCATCCCAAGGAGAAGTGATTTTATGGAAACACTGATGCACACCTGCTGCGCGCCGTGCTCCGTGTCCTGCATCCACCAGCTGCGGGGCGAGGGCATCGAGCCTGTCAGCTTCTGGTATAATCCCAATATCCACCCCTATCAGGAGTACAAGGCCCGGCGGGACACGCTGATGGCCTATGCCCCGGCCATCGGCATGAAGCTCATCGTCCGGGAGGATTACGGCCTGCGGGATTTCTGCCGGGCCGTGTGCGGCGACATCGACCACCGGTGCGGCCACTGCTACCATATCCGCCTGTGGGAAACGGCACGGTATGCGGCGGAGCACGGCTATGCCAGCTTCACCAGCACCCTGTTCGTCAGCCCCTATCAGAACCACGAGCTGCTGCGGCAGACGGCTCAGGCGGCGGCAGAGGCATACGGGGTGGAGTTCCTGTACCGGGATTTCCGTCCCGGATTCCGGGCAGGCCAGCAGGAGGCCCGGGAGCGTGGCTTTTACATGCAGAAATACTGCGGGTGCGTGTTCAGCGAGGAGGACCGCTACCGCAAGCAGCTCGACCGGGATCTGAAGAATCCGGAAAAGATCATTGGATAACAGCAGCCCCGCCGGTCACCCGGCGGGGCTGTTGTTATTCATTTTACAGGTGAAGCAGCTCCTTGTAATAGGGCCACAGGCCGGTTTTCTCCGGGCAGAAGGGGGCCAGCTGGCACAGGTCCGTGCCGGGGAAGTCATTGCCCTCGATGATGGCCGGGCCGTCGGGGCCGATGGCCATATCCCAACCCACATGGCCCACCTCCGGGATCTCCCGGGCGGCCTCACAGGCCATGGCCTTGGCCTCCTCGATCATGGGCAGCTGATAGCCCACCAGGGGGATGCCGGTGTCGGGGTGCCGGTCATAGACGTTGAAATAGTCGTCGGTGGCGGGGGAGCAGATCTTACCGGTGTCGATATCCACCCGGCAGAGGATGCCGCCCTGGCCGGAGTTGTCGCACACACCGCCGCCCCGTCCCATTTTCAGGGTGATATAGGCGATGTGCACCTGGCCGTCCACCAGGTCGGTGCAGATGCGCATGGTGTTCACGGACTGGGGATGCAGCCGCGCCATATCGGGATGCTGGGCCTGGACATGCTCCAGCACCACCAGCTTCTTCTCCCGGATATAGTCCAGCATGGCCGCCGGGGATTCAAAATCCTTCACATACAGCTTTTCCACGCCGTTGCCGCAGGAGCCGTGGTTGATCTTGGCAAAAATGGCCTCCTGGCCCTCCAGGAACCCAGCCATTTGTTCCACCGTAGCGGTCTCGCCGTTGAGGGTGGGCCGGCGGAGGTACTTGGCGAAGCGGACGTTAAAGAGCAGCTTATCGTCAAAATCGTCGTCGTGTGCCATATCATTCATGAGATTGCTGACCTTCTTGTTGCGCACCCGGGTGAGGTAGGTGTCCCGCTGGGCGCCGGTCATGTTGTAAAAGCCGAACATGGTGTAGTCATAATACCCTGCGCCGTACCGCACGGCGCACCACAGCATATCAAAGAAGGTGCGCACGTTGTTCTGTCCGCACTTCTGGTGCACCACGTCGATCATGTGGTTCATTTTCTTGAAGCGGACGCCGGTGAGCACCCGGGCCACATATCCGATCATTGCCATGGTAAAAACCTCCCATTTCTCGTTTTGCACTATCATATCACGCAGGCGGCGAAAATCCAATGCATTTTCCTGATGTCTGCCAAAAGCAGAACTGTTTTCAGTATACCACGCCGGAGCGCACGGCGCAAGAACAGCGTCAGATGAAGTATTTCTCCCGGCAGTAGCGGTACGGCGTGTCGGGAACGGTGGCCCGGTCATAGATGTTGGCGGAAATCACCAGGTCAGAGCCGCCGATGACCTCCTCATAGGTGTCGCACAGGACAAAATGCACGTTGGGGTCCTCCCGGAACAGGTCCATGATGCGCTGCTGGTGGTCGTGGTAGCGGATGAGCTTCAGCGTCACGTCCCGGCGATCCCCCTCCGCCCGCAGAGAGGCGATAAACGCCCGGATGCAGACGGTCATGATGTTCCCCAGGCCGATAAGGCCCACCGTTTCAAAGTCTGGCCGGGTGAACAGGCGGGCGGAGTGGGCAGCGGAGATGCCGGTGCGGAGGGTGGTGATATACTCGCCGTCCATCAGGGCCCGGAGGATGCCGGTGTCAGACTCATAGAGCAGGATATCGCCCATCATGCTGGAGCGGTCCTCGCCCCGCTTGATGCTGTGGCGGCCGATCATCTTCACCATGGCGATGTTGCCCCGCTCATAAATGCAGGGCATGACATTGTAATAGTCGCCGTCCTGCTGGGCGATGTGGATTTTGGGGGGCAGGGTGTAGCCGGACTTTTCCCGCAGGGCCTCGTCCACCCAGCGGATGAGCTCGCTGTCCGGAGTCTCGGCTGCAATGGCCCGGACGGCTTCATGGCCGGGTGGTACAGCCCACCCTTCCCAAGATATGCGGCCTGACATGCGCAGATATTATAGCAGAGTATTTTGGGAATTTCAATGGTTTTGTAGTCGATCCGCACGCTCAAAGTACAGAACTGCAATACATGTTGGGCAAGTGAATAAAATCAGCGAATTGATTGACAAATATTTTGCATTTCTGTATAATTCAGTAGGAAATCGCTGCAAAAGGAGTACTTGACTATGAACTGCCACGGCGGCTGCGCCAGGAACGCGAGGCTGAAGCAGGCCATTGACCGGGTGCCGAAGCGGAAGGTCATCGACCCGAAAGCGGACCCCCGGCTCATGGGCGCTCCGGGCATGCCCGCCAGAAGGAGATGACACACGGAATATGGACCAGCATACCCATTCCCACCCGCATGACCACGACCACCCCCATCCGCATACTCACAGCCATACCCAGACCAAGGCCGTTCTGAACCGTCTGTCCCGGGCCCAGGGGCACCTGGAGTCTGTGCGCAAAATGGTGGAGCGGGGCGAGGACTGCGCCGAGGTGCTGGTGCAGTTGGCGGCGGTGATCTCCGCCCTGAACAGCACCGGCCGGGTGATCCTCAAGGATCACATTGCCCACTGCATTGTGGACGCTGTGGAGTCCGGCGACAACGAGGCCGTGGAGTCCCTGAACCAGGCCATTGACCGGTTTATGCGGTAAAATTTGTGAACATTTTCCCAAAGCAATTGACATTTTTCAACATCGTGTCTATAATTTAGTATAGGATAGAGGATCGGCGGGGCCCCTGTCGCCTGGTGATGCAGGCGAGGTGCCGCCAGATCAAAAAGCAGCCGGAGGAGAAGGCTCCCCTGAATCCCGCCCAGCAGCTGACGTATGACATGGTCACCAAGGGCGCCGGCGCCGTGTGTCCCGAAAATCTCCGGCCGGTCATCGACTGGTACAATTCTGTGAAGTAAGGAGCGAGCTTATGGAAAAAGTAAAAAACGTCCTGCTGACCGGCGGCAAGGCCGCCCTGAACAGCGCCGTGGAGCTGGGCTGCAGCGTGGTGCAGCTGTTCACCCGCCTGGCCAATACCACCTGGGAGTTCGTGTGCGATAAGGTCCGCACCATGTCCCGGGAGCACCGCCGGATGCTGATGATCATCGCCGCCGCTGCCACCGGCGTTCTGGCCGTGGGCTCTGTGGTCCTGTGGCTGGTGCGCCGGAAAAAGTAAATTTCCTATCGTATTTTATAACAGAGCGGGGGGACGCAGTGCGTCTCCCCGCTGCTGACAGAAAAGAGGAGTCAATTTATGGAAAAAAAGGCATTCAAGGCGGAGTCGCAGCGGCTGCTGGACCTGATGATCCACTCCATCTACACCCATAAGGAGATCTTCCTGCGGGAAATCATCTCCAACGCCTCCGACGCCATCGACAAGCTGTGTTATCTGTCCCTGACAGACGAGAACGTGGGGCTCAAGCGGGAGGATTTCGCCATCACCCTGTCCGTTGACAAGGAAAACCGCACCCTCACCGTCAGCGACAACGGCATCGGTATGGACGCAGACGAGCTGGAGAACAACCTGGGCGTTATCGCCTCCAGCGGCACCTACCAATTCCGCCAGGGGCTGGACAAGGAGGCCGAGGCCGACGTCATCGGCCAGTTCGGCGTGGGCTTCTACTCCGCCTTTATGGTGGCGGACCACATCACCGTTATCTCCCGGAAATACGGCCAGGAGCAGGCGTACCGCTGGGAGTCCGACGGCCTGGAGGGCTACACCATCGAGCCCTGCACCCGGGACGCCGTGGGCACCGACATCATCATGCACATCAAGCCCGACGGCGACGAGGAGCCTGACGAATACGGTCAGTATCTCCAGGAATACGCCCTGCGCCGGCTGGTGAAGAAATACTCCGACTACATCCGCTTTCCCATTAAGATGATGATGCCCCACTCCCAGGTCAAGGAGGGCAGCCCCCAGGACAAGCCCGAATACGAGGAGGTCCTTGCGTGGGAGACCCTCAACAGCATGGTGCCCCTGTGGCAGCGGAAGAAGGCCGATGTCACCCGGGAGGAATATGACAAGTTCTATCAGGAGCGGTTCGGCGATCCCGCCGCGCCCCTGAGCGTTATCACCGTGTCCGCCGAGGGCGCCGTCACCTATAAGGCGCTGCTGTATATCCCCTCCCAGGCCCCCAGCCAGTACTACACCGAGGACTATAAGCCCGGCCTCCAGCTGTACGCCTCCGGCGTGATGATCATGGACAGCTGCGCCGACCTGCTGCCGGACTATTTCAACTTTGTCCGGGGTGTGGTGGAGTCTCCGGACCTGAGCCTGAACATCTCCCGGGAGCTGCTGCAGCATGACCGGCAGCTGAAGATCATCTCCGCCAATCTGGAAAAGAAGATCAAGGCCGAGCTGGAGCGGATGCTCCGGGACGATCGGGAGAAATACGAGACGTTCTACCGCAGCTTTGGCCGCCAGCTGAAGCTGTGCGCCCTGGACAACTACGGGGCCAGGAAGGAGCAGCTCCAGGACCTGCTGCTGTTCTACTCCTCCACGGAGAAGAAGCCCGTGACCCTGGCGGAGTACGTCTCCCGGATGCAGCCGGAGCAGAAGTTCATCTATTTCGCCTCCGGCGACACCGTGGACGCCATCGACCACATGCCCCAGACGGAGCTGCTGAAGGATCACAATATGGAGATCCTGTACTTCACCGACAAGGCCGACGAGTTTCTGCCGGACATGCTGCAAAAGTACCAGGACAAGCCCTTCCGCTCCGCCATTGACGGGGATCTGGAGCTGGGCGATGAGCAGAAGCCCGACGAGACCGACAGCCATCAGGAGAGCTTTGCCTTCCTGAAGGAAGCACTGGGGGATAAGGTGGACCAGGTGAAGGCATCCACCAGGCTCAAGACCCACCCGGTGTGCCTGTCCAGCGGCCAGGGCATCACCTTCGAGATGGAGAAGTATTTCACCGCCGTGCAGCCGGAGCTGGGCATGAAGGCCAAGCGCATTCTGGAGATCAACGTGGATCATCCCGCCTTTGCCGCCTTCGAGACTGCCCGGATCACCGACCCGGACAAGGCGAAAAAATACGCCCAGATCCTCTATAACCAGGCCTGCCTGATCGCGGGTCTGCCCATTGAAAACCCGTCCGCGTACACGGATCTGATCTGCTCGCTGTGGAAGTGAGCCATCATAAGCAATACGGAGCTCTCCGCCAGGAGAGCTCCGTATTGCTTAGCTTGTCAAAATTCCTTTTTGACAAGCTGAGCAAGCATTTTCAAAACTTTCATAAAAGTTCTGAAAATGCGGTGATTGAAAACGAAAGACGCCCCTGATGGGTTTCTTTCGTAACTATCTTCCTTTCCGAAGGCGGAGATGATCCCGCTTTTTTGACAGTCTCAAGCAATACGGAGCTCTCCTCCAGGAGAGCTCCGTATTGCTACGCATCGAAATGCGCCGGGACATCCTTCCATCCGGGGCGCCCTGTTGTTTTCTGTTAATCCAGCGCGTCGCGGCTTTCAAACACGTCGCGGACAGAGCCGTTCCGGTCGATCTCCGGCTCCGGAGCCGGGGCCTTGGCCATTTTCAGCTCCTGCCACTTGGCCTTGTCGATCAGCAGCTGCCGGGGCTTGGACCCCTCGAAGGGACCCACATAGCCCCGCTCCTCCATCTGATCCACCAGGCGGGCCGCCCGGGCATAGCCCAGCTTCAGCCGCCGCTGCAGCATGGACACGGAGGCCTGTCCCGTCTCCAGCACCACGTCCACGGCGGCGGTGAGCAGCTCGTCGTCGGGACTCTCCCCGGCAGGCTCCGGCGCACCGGCGGACTTGCCGCCGCCCTTTTCCTTCTCCTTCACCGCCTGCTCGATCTTGTCCATGACGTCCTGGGAATACTCCGCCTCGCCGCTCTGCTTCACATAGTCCACCACCCGCTCGATCTCCTCCGGGGTGATGAAGCAGCCCTGGACCCGGGTGGGCTTTCCGGCCCCCAGGGGGGCATACAGCATGTCGCCCTTGCCCACCAGCTTCTCCGCGCCGGTGGTGTCCAGGATGATCCGGGACTCCAGGGACGAGGCCACGGCGAAGGCAATGCGGCTGGGGATATTGGCCTTCATCAGGCCGGTGATCACGTCGGAGGAGGGCCGCTGGGTGGCGATGACCAGGTGCATCCCTGCGGCGCGGCCCATCTGGGCCACCCGGCAGATGGATTCCTCCACCTCCTTGGCGGCCACCAGCATCAGGTCCGCCAGCTCGTCGATGACCACCACCACGGTGGGCATTTTTTTCAGTTCCTGGCTGCGTCCGGCCAGGGCGTTGAACCCGGCCAGGTCCTTCACGCCGTTCTCCGAAAACAGCTTATAGCGCTTCATCATCTCATACACCGCCCACTGCAGGGCCCCGGCGGCCTTCTTGGGGTCCGTCACCACCGGGATCAGCAGGTGCGGGATGCCGTTGTACGGGGCCAGCTCCACCATTTTGGGGTCCACCATGATGAACCGGACCTCCTCCGGCGTGGACTTGTACAGCAGACTCACGATCAGTGAGTTGGTGCACACGGATTTACCGGAGCCGGTGGTACCGGCGATCAGCACATGGGGCAGCTTGGCAATATCCCCCACGATGGCGTTGCCGCCGATGTCCTTGCCCACGGCAAAGGCCACCCGGGACCGGTGCTCGGCAAAGGCCCGGGAGTCGATGACGTCCCGGATGCGCACCGCCGTCACCACCCGGTTGGGCACCTCGATGCCCACCACGGAGCTTTTGTTGGGGATGGGCGCAATGCGCACGCCGCCGCTGCCCAGGGCCAGGGCGATGTCATCGGCCAGGTTCGTCAGCTTGGACAGCTTCACACCCTGGTCCAGGGTGAACTCATACCGGGTGACGCTGGGTCCGTGGACCACGTCGCCGGGCTTGGCATCCACGCCGAAGCTGGTGATGGTCTGGGCCAGGCGGCGGGAGTTGTTCCGCAGCTCCGCCCCCACCTCGGTATAATTGTCGTCGGTATTCTGGTCCAGCAGCGTCACCGGGGGATACTGATACGCCTCCTCCGGCTCCGCCAGCTCCTCCTCGATGGCCTGTCCCACCTCCTGGGCATGCTGCTCCACCTCCTGGGCGGCAGCCTGCCCCCGGCGGGACTTCTTCTCCGGCACAGGCTCCTGGGCCGGTGCCTGGGCCGGTGTCTGCACCGGCTCTGCCGCAGGCTCCTGCACCGTGGGCGGTTCCGTCTGCGGCGCAGGGGTCTGAGGCCGCAGCACCTGGTCCGGAGTCATCACGTCGTCGCCCTTGCGGGCAAAGAAGCCCTTTCCCTTCTTCCGGGGCAGCGGCTCCTCCGGCGGCTCCGACCGCCGGTCCGCCGTCTTTTCCCGGGGCGCAGGAGCGTCATCCAGAGGCACGTCCACCGACGGACGCTGCCACCGGGGACGCTCCGGCCGCGCCGGGCGCTCCGGCTCCGGCTGGGGCTCATAGGGGACCCGGTCCCTGGCCCGCTGCACCAGCTCCCGGGGCGATACCCGCAGAGCCGCCAACAACGCCGCCGCCAAAAGCAGCAGCAGCACAATGACGGACACCATCGTGCCCACCAGCCGCTTCATGCCTGCGGCCAGCCCTCCGGCCACCGCTCCGCCGCTTTTCAGCAGCAGCCCATCGGCCCACAGGCTCTTCATCATGGGGCCCAGGCCCGTAACGGTCTCCCCCTGATACAAAAACAAATGCAGGATCGCCCCCAGCAGCACCGGCGTCACCAGGGTGCAGACGGTCCGCAGCGCCACAGGCCGTCCCCGGTGGGCCAGCAGGTTCACCCCCGCCAGGGCCAGGGCCGGGGCCGCCAGCCAATAGCCATACCCCGTCAGCCCCTTCAGCAGATCCCCCAGCAGGTTCAGAACGATGGCGTCCGCCTGGAAATAGCTGACCACCACGCACAGGGCCAGCAGCAGGCACACGCCGCCGCCCACCTCCCGCCGGATAGGCGGGCGGGGGTTTTTCTGCGGGCTGCGGCTGGTCTGGCGGCTCTGACCGCCGCCCTGCCGGGCCTTTCCAGTTGTTTTTTTCTTCTGTCCAGACGCCATAACGAATCCTTTCTCTTACTTGATCAGCTGCAGCACGATGGTCAACAGACCCATGGCCCAGCAGTAATACGCAAACGCGCCGAATTTTCCCTTGTTGGCGATCCGCCGCAGCAGGCCGATGCACAGATACCCGGACACCGCCGCCGTCAGCACGCCCACCAGATACACCGGCACCTGGCCCCAGTCCACGCCTGCGGAAATGGCATCCTTCAGGCTGAGGATATTGGCCCCCAGCACCGCCGGAATGGACAGCAGGAAGGAAAACCGCACCGCGAACTTCCGCTCAAAGCCCACGAAGCACCCGGAGGTGATGGTCATGCCGGACCGGGAGATGCCCGGCACCGTGGCGATGGCCTGGCCAACACCCACGGCCACCGCGTCCAGCAGCGACGCCGTCCGCTCGTTCTTTCTCCCCTTCTTCACCCGGTCGCTGGCGAATAGCAGGAAGCCCGTCACCACCAGCGCCCCGCCGATGAACAGCATGTTGTTGGACAGCCCCAGCACCTTGTCCTTGATGGGCAGCACCGCGAACAGCGGCAGCGTGCCCAGAATGATCAGCAAAATCAGTCTCCGGGCCGGGGGCAGGGGCTTGGGGGTGGACCGGTGGGCCAGGTCCCCGATTCCCCGGAAGAACTCGGCGATCATGTCCTTGATGTCCTGCCAATAGGCCACGAACACCGCCCCCAGGGTGCCCAGATGCAGCAGCACGTCAAAGAATTCCGGCACCTCCGCGTCAATGTGCAGCAGATTCTGCGCGATGGCCAGATGTCCGGAGCTGGAAATGGGCAAAAACTCCGCCACGCCCTGGACCAGGCCCAGCAGGAAGGAAGAAAACACGTTCATAGGTCACATTCTCCTGTCTATTTAGATTACGTTTTGTTTATTTCTGTCGAATTATTGCAGCCTGTATTCATTTTGCAGGCACGGATACATTTGTACTATACCACACTCCGCGGAGAATTACCAGTCTAATTTGCACCCCGGGCCTGGTTCCCGGAAATTTTCTTCCCCCGTTGCCCGGGGCGGGACAACCTGCCGGGCAACGGCACTCCCCTGTCCCGGTACAGATGAAAGGAGTGGATAACCATGCGATTTCCCCGAATCTACGAGGAGGACGGCTGCTGCACGGCGGCGGAGTGCGACCTGTGCGGCGGCGAAATTTACCGGGGCCGGCGATACTACCGCATCAACGGTCAAACGGTGTGTCCGGACTGTCTGGCAGACTATGCCCGGGCGGTGTTCGCGGGCTTTGCCTGCGGAGAGGAGGCGGCGGAATGGTAAGGCGGGACGATGTCCCCTGGGCGGAGGTGCAGAAGCTCAACGCCCAGGGCTGGAGCTACCGGCAGCTGGCGGAAAAATTCGGCGTATCCTCCTCGGCCATCGGCCGCCGGGCGGTGCAGGAGTGCTGGCACGGCACCGATGCCCAGCGGGCCAACGCCCGGCTGCGGAATCTGGCCGCCGGCCTTCGCCGCCAGGCAGAGCAGCGGCTGGCCGGTGAGCTGGACACCCGGGAGATCAAGGAGCTGACCGCCGTTCTGCGGGAGCTGATGAACCTTCAGCAGACCCTGGAGGGGCAGCAGCCCGGAGGCAGCCCCCTCCGGGTGGTGCTGGAGGAGGAAACGGAGGATTGGAGCGTATGACGGAGAAAATCCTCACCATCGGCCGCCCCAATCCCCGGCAGCGGGAGTTTCTGGCGTGCGAGAAAAAATATGTGGCCTTCGGCGGGGCCCGGGGCGGCGGCAAAAGCTGGGCCGTCCGCACCAAGGCCAAGCTCCTGGCCCTGCGGTATCCGGGCATCCGGCTGCTGCTGGTGCGCCGGACCTACCAGGAGCTGGAAGCCAATCACATCCGCTTTCTTCGCCGGGAGCTGGCCAATCTGGCGGAGTACCGGGCCACGGCAAGGCAGTTCGCGTTCCCCAACGGCAGCGTGCTGGACTTTGGCTACTGCGCCGCCGACGGCGACATGGACCGCTATCAGGGCGCGGAATACGACGTGATCTTCCTGGACGAGGCCACCCAGCTGAAGGAGGAGTGGATGCGGCAGTTCGCGGCCTGTCTCCGGGGCGTCAACGGATTTCCCAAACGGCTGTATTACACCTGCAACCCCGGCGGCCCGGGCCACGGCTACATCAAGCGTCTGTTCATCGACCGGCGCTTTCAGGCCGGAGAAAACCCGGAGGACTATGTGTTCATCCCCGCCAAGGTCACGGACAACCGGGCTCTGCTGCGGGCCCAGCCGGACTATCTGCGGCAGCTGCAGGCCCTGCCCCGGCGGCTGCGGGACGCCTGGCTGGACGGCAAGTGGGACGTGTTCCAGGGGCAGGTATTCCAGGAGTTTACCAACGACCCCGCCCACTATCAGGACCGGCGGTTCACCCACGTCATCGCCCCCTTTGACATTCCCCGGGAGTGGCGGGTGTACCGCAGCTATGACTTCGGCTATGCCAAGCCCTTCTCCTGCGGCTGGTGGGCGGTGGACCACGACGGAGTCATTTATCGGATCCTGGAGCTGTACGGCTGTACCGGGGAGGCGGATGTAGGCGTGCGGTGGACGCCGGAGCGGCAATTCGCGGAGATCCGCCGGATAGAGGACACCCATCCCTGGCTGAAGGGCCGGGATATCCAGGGGGTGGCGGACCCGGCCATCTGGGATACCAGCCGGGGGGAGAGCATTTACGAGACGGCTCTGCGGCACCGGGTCTATTTCACCCGGGGCGACAACCGGCGTATCCCCGGATGGATGCAGCTGCACTACCGCATGAGCTTCGATGAACAGGGGTATCCCATGCTGTATGTGTTCTCCGGGTGCCGGGCGTTTATCCGGACGATCCCGGAGCTGCTGTTCGATCAGACGGACGCAGAGGACGTGGACACCCGGCAGGAGGACCATGTGGCCGACGAGAGCCGGTACTTCTGCATGTCCCGGCCAATCCCGCCCCAAAAGCGGGACATGCCGCCTGTTTTGCGGGATGACCCGCTGAACATGCGGACAGACGGGTAAACCGGCATGTCTGACGCAGGAAGGGGCGGACAAAGTCGTCCGCCCCTTCCGGTATTGAATACGAAAGACACCCCTGATGGGTTTCTTTCGTAACTATCTTCCTTTCCGCCGCATATACCTTTTCTCTCTCCCTGACAAACGCGTCAGCCCCCGGCGGACCGATGGTCCGCCGGGGGCTGACTCTATGGGGGATGGGGCATCTCAGCGCGTGGGATGAAAGATCATCCCAGGCTGTTTTTCATGCTTAGCGGGTGCGCTTTCTGCGGGGCAGAACCACCACGGCGGCAGCCAGCAGAGCGGCGGAAGCCATCATCACGACCCACAGAGCAGTGTTGCTCTCGTCGCCGGTCTTGACACCGGGCTTGTAGTTGGGATCAGCCGCGCCGCAGACGGTGCACTTGCCGTCCTTATACTGATGGCCGGTGGCCTTGATGACCTCGCCCTTCTTGATGGTCTCGCCGTTGGTCTTGCAGACCACGTCGCCGGTGTAGCCGTCCTCGGTGCAGGTAGGCTCCTTGGCGCCAACGATCTCGGTATCGTGGCCGGTGGCGGGGATGACCTCGCCCTTCTTCACAATCTCGCCGCAGATGGTGCAGACTTCGTCGCCGCTGTAGCCGTCCTCGGTGCAGGTGGGCTCCTTAGCACCCACCAGCTTGATCTTGTGACCCAGAGCGGGGATGACCTCGCCCTTCTTCACGGTGACGCCGCAGGTCTTGCAGACCTCATCGCCGGTGTAGCCGTCCTCGGTGCAGGTAGGCTCCTTGGCGCCAACGATCTCGGTATCGTGGCCGGTGGCGGGGATGACCTCGCCCTTGGTGATGACCTTGCCGCAGGCCTTGCAGACCACGTCGCCGGTGTAGCCATCCTCGGTGCAGGTGGCGGCCTTGGCGTTCACGGTCTCGGTCTCGGTGTGCAGGTCAGCAGCCAGAGTCTCAGCGTTGTTCACGGTCTGATCGTTGCGCTGGGTCTCGGTAACGGTGACGTTGATCTTGTCCAGAGCGGTGGGATCATTGACGGTGAAGGTCAGGGTGGCCACGGTGGAACCGGCGGTCACGCCGTTCAGATCCACATAGCCCAGGGTGACCTTGCCAGCCTCATCCTTGTGGGAGGAGTACTGGGTGTTGAAGGAAACGTTGGTCAGGGTCAGGTTGGCGGCATCGTAATCCACGGTGAACAGGCCGTTGGTGGCGGCATCCTTGGCGATGACATCCACGGTGACGGTCTTTTCATCGGCGGAGACGGTGACCTTGGAGGCGCCGGCGTTCTCAACAGCGTCGCCCATGGGCAGGTTCACCACCTTGGCCACGGGGGCGGAAGCGTTCAGGGAGCCGGAGGCAGCCTTGGTCTCGGCGCCGTTGTAGCGCTGGATCTGAGCGGAGGTCATCTCCACAGCCTGAGCGGTGTGGACGGTGGTCTTGCTCATGGCAGCGTTCACGGCCTCGGTGGCGTTCTCATTGGCGTGGTACATGGAGCCCACCAGGGTGGCGGGCCACACGCCATCGCCGAAGTTGCCGATGTCGGCAGCTTCCCACTTACCAGTGTCCTCATTCAGGAGGATGCGGTAGACATGGCTGGCGTCGCCGGTGAAGTTGGACAGGTACAGAACCAGCTCCTGGCCCTCGACGGTGGCGTACAGGGAGTCATACAGGTCGCCGTCATCGGTGGGGTTGGCAGCGTAGCCAACGTTAGCCAGGTTAGACTCGATGATGCCGAAGGAGGCGGTCCAGCTGTCCTTGCCGGTCTCCTCATCCACCGTGGGATAAACATTCATGGTCCAGATGTTGCCGGCGTCATCCAGCGCCAGGAACAGCTCGGTGTCGGTATCCTTCACGCCGTCCTTATCGGTGTCGATCTTGTTGGCACCCAGAGAGGTAACGGCGGTGAAGTAGGAAGCGTCGGCATAGAGCCACAGATACAGTCCGAGGTCGAAGGCGGACAGATCCAGGTTATCCACCGGCTTGGGAGCCAGGAAGTAGGTGGCGTACACGCTGGCCAGCATGGGCTTGGCCTCGGTGGAGTAAACCAGGCTGTACTCCATATCCCACATGGGGATTTCGCCCTCGAAGCCGGGATAGGTGGCCAGGGTCTTACCGGTATCCAGGTCCATCTTGTTGATGTTGAAGCTGCCATCCTGCAGATAGACGTCGCCGGTGCGGGCGTCGAAGGTGGAGGCAGACACGCTCTTGGTGGTTTCGAAGTTCACCAGCTTCTTCCAGGTGGCATCATGCTCCAGATCCCAGGTGAAGAACTGGGCATCGCCGTTGGTATCCATCAGCGCGCCCACCAGGGTGGTATCCACGGTCTGGACGGTGACGGCGCAGGAGGCGGTGGCGGTGGGATCCTTGATGGAAGCCGCCGTGATGGTGGCAGTACCCTTGTTGACGCCGGTGATGATGCCGCGCTCGTTGACGGTGGCGACAGTCTCATCGGAGGACTTCCAGGTCACGCCATCGGGATGCACGCCGAAGGGGCTGACCTCAGCGCTCAGAGCAGCGGTGCCGCCCTTGTACATCTTGATGGACTGCTTATCCAGAGTCACGGACACGGGGCCGCTGAGCTCTTCCTTGTTGAGGTTGATCTTGTAGGTGGCAGCGTTGTCGGCGTAGTCGCTGACCTGAATGTACAGGTGATCCACGCCCTCGGCCTTGCTCAGATCCAGGGAGATGTCGGTGGCAGCGCCCAGAGCGGCACCCTCGGGGGAGCCGGCGGTGCGGTCCAGAATGGACATCTTGTCATAGTCGATGAGGAAGGCGGCCGCCACATAGCGGTCATCCTGAGCGGTCAGGACCAGGCTGCGGGCGCCGGTCTCAGCATCCTCGCGGAAGTACACGTTGGACAGGACGGGCTCGGTCCGGTCGATGAAAGCGGTGTAGGTCCGGCTGGCGCCGTCGCCCAGGGCATCCCAGTTGGTGACGTGGGTGCCGTCGGCATTGTAGGTCACATAGTACTCGGGAGCCTCGGTGACCTTGACGGTGATCTTTTCGCCGTTAGCGGCAGCGGTGGGGGCAGTGTTCAGGCTGATGTTGCCCTGAGCATTGCGCCAGGAAGCGCCGTTGGAGTAATAGTAAGCGGAGGAGGCGGGAGAACCGGACGCCTTATCATAGTAGACATTGCCGTTCTCGCCGGTGATGGTCACCCGGGCATCCGCGGAGTTGCGGATCAGGGAGAAGTTAGCACGGGCAAAGACGGTGGTGTCGGGGTTGATGGCGGCGCGGTTGGGATCATAGGTCTCATCCACGTAAGGATTGCCGCCGAAGTAGTACATGCCGGAATCGCCAGCGTACTGGACGGTCAGGGCCTGATACTTGGTGGCGTTCTTGTTGTAGGCGTACATGTAGGGCACACGGGACTCGGTCTTGGCCTCATGATACTCCAGATAGCTGCCGATATCAAACATGGAGGGATCGGTCCAGCTGCCGTAGTAGCCCAGAACGGGGATGGAGTGGCTGTCGCCCTTGACACCCTCGGCGGAGGCAACCTCGTCGGCGTACACATAACCCTCGACATAGGTGCCGGCGTTGTCGCTGGCCTTGTCATACTTGTCCAGGCCCAGGACCTTGGCATTGACTTCCACATGGATGCTGCCGTTTGCGGGGATCTCCACGGTGCTCTTGTTCAGCTGCTGGAAGAACAGGTAAGCATCGTAGGTGTCGATGTTGCCGTCGTTGTCGAAGTCGGCGTTGTCCTTATTGGAGATGGAATCCAGGACGCCGGTGACATAGTCCAGGAGCGCCTGGCCGTCGGCCTTGGTGACCTTGCCGTCGCCATTGAAGTCGCAGTTGGCAAGACCCTCGGGAGCGGTCATCTCCACCATCTGGCCGTCCACGGTCCAGGTGACGTTGGAGGTCAGGTCGGTGGTCCAGGTATCCTCGAAGTTCACCTCGGAGCCGTCCTCGAACTGATTGGCGAAGACATTCTGGGTGAAGAAGTCGGCGCTGAGGTTGAAGGAGGTCGCAGCATCCTTCAGGTTGTAGATGGTGAAGCCGAAGCTGTACTCGCCGGTGCGGGCGGGATCGTCGCCCAGCTCCACCTTGACCTTACCGTCGGCAGCGCCGGCGTTGGTGCCCTTATCCATCAGGATATAGGTGCCGGCAGAGGTGGCGGCGCCCACGTTGGCAAGGCCGGCGCCCTGCTGCATGACGGAATAGTAGCCATACTTGCCCTCGCCGTGATCCTGATACATGGGGACAGCGGTGGACATCAGCAGGGACTGAGCCAGAGCACGGGCGGTGAGGCCGGTCTTCTCCGTCAGCTTGTTGGCGCGGATGTACTGGGCCACCACAGCGGCCATACCGGCAACCTGGGGAGAGGCCATGGAGGTACCGGACATATTCTGGTAGCCGCCGCCATTCTGCAGGGAGTAGATATTGCCGCCAGGAGCGGTGATCTCGGGCTTCAGCTCCAGGGAGCCGGGAATGCCCCAGGAGGAGAAGTCGCTCATGGTGTAGTAATCAGCGGTCTGAACGTTCACGCCGGGCTTGGCGCCCACGGTGAGCTTGCCCACATAGTAGGTCACGCCGTTGGCTTCCTTCTTCTCGGCATTGGCCTTGATGATCTGGCCGTCAGACATCAGCAGGGAGACGTAAGGAGCAGTGCCGGTGTAGCCGTCGGTGGACATATTGATGGTGCCCGCCGCGTTGTTGACCACGATGGTGCCGATGGCGCCGGCGGCAACGGCGTTGTTGCCCTTGGCGGTGAAGTTGATTTCACCGCGGTTGCACATGGCAATGGCGCCCTTGAGCTCATCGCCCGCAGCGGCGAAGTCCTCGGGATTGCCGACGGCATCCACATAGACGAAGCGCTGCTCACCGGCCAGAGCGGTCATGGGCTGGATGGGAGCCTCGGAGGTGTCGTTGTAGAACATCTTGGTGCCGGCGAACTCAATATAGTTGCCGGTGGAGCCAACGTTATCCACGGAGGCAATGCCCAGAGAGTTGGTGTAGGAGCCGGGGCTGCCGTTGGTGGCCCAGCTGACGCTCTCGGCGTAGGGATAGGTATAGGGGGTGTTCTCGAACCAGTGGCCGGAGTTACCGGCGGACATGGCGACCACCATACCGCTGTTGACAACAGCCTCCAGGATGGCCTGGTACTTGGCGTCAGACTGGCGGGAATAGCCGGGGTTGCCGCTGCCCAGAGACAGGTTGGCAGAATCGCAGCCCAGGATCATAGCGTCCTCGATGGCTGCCATGTAATCGGAATCGTAAGCGCCGCCGCCCTTACCGAAGACCTTCATGGTGTACACCTGGGCATCAGGGGCAACACCCTGGGTCAGAGCGGTATCCAGAGCAGGAGCGAAGGAACCGTCGGCCTGCTCAATGTAGCGGTTGCCGGCGGCAATACCGGTGACGTGGGAGCCATGGTCACCCTGCTTGTCGTTGTCGTGGGTGACATCCAGATCGGCGTCAATGTAGTTGAAGCCGAAGGGGATCTTGGCGCTGACATACAGGTCGGAGGCCTTCAGGTCGCCGTTCTTCTTGAGGGCGTTGAGCTTCTCCAGCTTGTCAGCGTAATCCGCAGCGGTGACGGGGGTGATGCCCAGGCCCTTGACAGCGTAGCTGTAGGCAGCGCCGTTGAGGGAGGGGTGATCGGTGTCAGCGCCGGTATCAATGATGGCCACCTTGGAGCCTGCGCCGGTGTAACCGTCAGCCCAGGCAACGCTGGAGCCGATCATGGAAGAGGAGGTAGCCATGTTGGGGTCGGTGGTCTCCGACTCCTTGACCACGCAAGGCTCATACTGCGTCTCGATCAGGACGGAATCAACACCCTTGATCTTCTCGATCTTCTCGATCTGGCCATACTGAACGTTGGCGGAGATGATGTTGGTGGCCAGGGTCAGATTCCAAACCACATCCAGAGACTGGCCGTCCAGGGCCTTCTTGGAGATGGTCTTGGCCATCTTATCCTGCTTGGATTCCAGCTTGTCGCGATACTTCATCGCCTTTTTGCTGCCAGAGGCGATGTCGGACGCAGAAAAGCCCTTGTCCAAGGTGGAGGGGTCGCTCAGCACGATGGAGACGCGGACCACGTCCGTGTCGGCATACTGCTGCTGGGCTTCTTCCTCAACAGCCGCGTTTTCCTTGATGGGCAACTTGATGTTGTCCACCTTTTCCCAGGTGATACCGTTGTTCTCGCCCTTGGTCGCAACGGAGCTGCTGCTCATGGCCCAGGTGGGGGTCACGAGACTCAGCGTCAGTACGAGGGCAAGCATCACGGCCATCGCCCGTTTGAGGGTATGCGCGTGTTTCATATGCGTACTCTCTCTTTCTCCGGTTTATACCGGTAAAGTTGGGTACTGGATCGGTTCGGGCCGCCGTGATGCCCTATCAGCCGGCCTGTCCGATACAGCTATGGTTACTATACCATGTTTCCTTGTCCAGCGCAATGAAAAAGTCGTGTAATTTGCCACAAAATTTATAGAAATTTCGACAAAAACAAAAACCAGCACTTTGTTCGCGCTATAACGACACTTTGTGAGTTTTTACACAAATCAGGATTTATGTATAAACCAAGTTGGTCATTTTAACACATCAGTGTATTAAGCGTTACCGTGCTAAATCGTTAAAAACAGCACAGTTCATCGTTCATGTTGCTTTTGCGTCACCATTCATCGTTCAATTCGACACAGTGTCTATTATTGTCGGCAGAATTTTGCGCAGTAATAATTTATTTGCATGTTTTAGCGAGTCCGGATTGTGAACAATTTTTGTACAAAATGCCGGAGACCCGGAGGCCGTTTCCGGTCTCCGGGTCTCGCGGGTCACTCTGTCTCCGGATCAGAGACAGGCGTCATATTCAGCGGGTGTGCTTCTTGCGGGGCAGGACCACCACAGCGGCAGCCAGCAGAGCGGAGACGGTCAGCAGCATGACCCACAGGGTGGTGTTGCTGTCGTCGCCGGTCTTGACGGCGGGCTTGTAGTTGGGGTCGGTCTCGCCGCAGTCGGTGCACTTGCCATCCTTATAATGGTGGCCGGTGGCCTGGACGGTCTCGCCCTTCTTCACGGTCTCGCCGCAGACGGTGCAGACTTCATCGCCAGTGTAGCCGTCCTCGGTGCAGGTGGCGGCTTTAGCGCC
>FR884117.1:0-7598 GCA_000435975.1 Oscillibacter sp. CAG:241
CCGGTATGCGGCGTAGGCCGCATACCGGGACTTTGCTTTGTCAAATCTAATAATATTGTGTATTTAGGAATTGACAACTACAATATATTGTGGTATATAAGAATTATCATTGTTCTTTGTGCACCATTTGCAGGGCTGTGATCTGCATCGCACACGTTGTTAAGTTTGTACTTGAGGAGCATTATGCTCCCGTTTGAGATTAGGGCCATTGTGCCCTTGCATTTCAATGACTATGCTGCGGGAATTCTCTCTCGTGGCATTTTCCACCTGTACGCCGCTTTGCCGCCGTGCTATGATGTGCCTGTACTTAAGGCATCAAGCATTTAGGTCGGAGCAGAGCAGGCACGGGTGGAAGGCTATCAACAGCTTTTCGCTCTGACTAAGAACTCGAAGTATGTCAAAATGTGCCTCCCGAAAAACGGACGGCCATCAGAATTGAACAATACTGCAAACGCAGGAAGGATCGTATGAAGCCGAAACGGCAGGAAGATTCTTCCTGCGTTTTTGCTTACTATTTTTGTCGCGGCACTTGCCACCGCCGCGATACCGCAGGAAAAGAAAAAGCGCCGAAGTTGCTTCGGCGCAGGCCAGGAAGAAGTTTTGTAAAAGCCGTCAGGACGATACGGCAGGAAAATCGTCAAGGGAGAGGCAAGCTCCCGCCCTGTATGCCGCAGTCAGAGTGCGGCACCGGTCATACGGGGTATCGCGCATTCCTCGATCCGTCGCCGGACGGATCGCAGGACACCGGCGGAGCCTTCCGCAGCCGAGTTCAGCGGCCTGGTGTCCGCGGTTGCTCACACGAGCAGAGGTCAAAGACCTCCTTACCGCAGCGTACTGACCTGGCACAAGTAAAGAGAGACAGACATACGGGCAAGCCGCGAAAAGCACGCAGCACCAAGGCTTTCTGCCTGCGGAAGTCTATCAGTTTTGCGGAGATACGCCGGAAACGGCCCTCCTTGCCAGCGGGTGAAGTGCGCCCATCTGAACACAACTACGATTACAAGGAGATTTCTTTATATGACCACAAAAGGCATTTACAACACCCTCGTTACCCAGTTGGACAAGCTGGCGCGGCACAACCGGCAGGGCAGCTTCCGCACGAAAGACCGCTACTATGAGGCGGTCAAGCGTTTCTGCGCCTATCTCGCCGCCCACTACCATCTGCAAAAGCTGGAGAACATCAACGGCAACCATCTGGTAAGCTACGTTCTCTATTTGCAGGAGCAGGGCAAGTCGGCCAGCACCATCAAGACTGACCTCTCCGCCATCCGATTTTTCCACGACAAGATGTCTCAGCCTCATTATGCGCTGCCGGGCAATGAAGATCTGGGCGTTGCCTTGGAACGCCGCCGCTTCGGGCAGCAGGATCGCACATGGACGAACCCGGAGTTCGGCAAGCTGATTGGCCGCGCCATGGCGGAGGAGAGGGAGGACTACATTCTCGCCCTGTATCTGGCCCGCTACGCCGGTCTGCGTATCCACGAGTGCTTCCGTATGGACACCGCCGCGGCGGAGCGTGCGCTGCGTGAAAGCGCCCTCACCGTGAAAGGCAAGGGCGGCAAGGTGCGTATTGTTCCCATCGAGGACGACCGTATCACGATGATGCTGCAACGGCTGCTGGAGAAAACGGAGCGCGGCCACAAGCTGCTGGTGCCGGACGGCGTTCCCACCGACCGGGCCATCAACGGCATGCAGCAGTTTATCCTCCGCCACCGTGACGCCATCTGTGACCCCACCGCACCGGACAGACGCATTACCTTCCATGGACTGCGCCATACCTACGCCGCTGAAAAGTATACATCTCTCGTCAGCGGCGGCATGACGCCCTTGGACGCCCATTTCACCGTATCCCGGCTGCTGGGACATGAGCGGCCCGACGTGACGAACATCTATCTGTCGTCCGTGAAGGGAGGCGCTGCCCGTGGAGAATAAGTACCGCGACCTGCATGACCTTCCCATGACACTGCGGGTGGAGGACTTGATGCCCATTCTCGGCATTGGCCGCAACACCGCCTACGAACTGATCCGCAGCGGACAGATACGAAGTGTCCGCATCGGAAGGCAGATCCGTATCCCTCGGGAGGCTCTGCTGGAGTTCCTGCGGAAGTAAACCTTTTCGTCACAGAAATAAAACTTGCACAACAGCCGCGCGGGATATATCATGGAGGTGGTACATTCCGCGCGGCGGAAAGGAGCGTATATGCCGCGTACAAAAACAGGGAAAGGAGCCGGCGGCGCCGGTTCTATCCGGAAAATCACAACAACAAGGAACGGAAAGACCTACACCTACTGGCAGGGCCGCTACACAGAGGGCTTCGACCCCGGTACAGGCAAGCAGATCCAGCGCAGCATCACCGGAAAGACGCAGAAGGAAGTGGCGCAGAAGCTGCGCCAGATCACGGCGTCGCTGGACGATGGCACCTACAAAGCCCCCTGCAAGCTGACGGTTGGAGAGTGGCTGGACATCTGGACACAGGACTATCTCGGCGGTGTGAAAGCGTCTACGGCGTATCTCTACAAGAAGAATGTGGAATTGTATATTGCGCCGCATCTTGGGAACATCAAGCTGGAGGCCCTGAATGCCCATACGGTACAGCACTTTTACAATCAACTTGTCTCTCCGACCGACTCAGCAGTCAATCCCCTTTCGGCAAAGACGGTAAAGAATATTCACGGTGTTTTTCACAAGGCCATGCAGCAAGCGGTGCTGATCGGCTATCTGCGCGTCAATCCAACGGATGCCTGTACACTTCCCCGTGTTATCAAAAAGGAAATGCACCCGCTGGAGGAAGATCAAGTCGCTGCATTTCTGAAAGAAGTTCAGGGAAGTCCCCACGAATATCTTTACAAAATCGCGCTGTTTACAGGGCTGCGGGAGGGTGAAATACTTGGATTAGGCTGGGAGCATATTGACCTTGAGAACGGAATCCTGACAGTGAAACGCCAACTCCGCAAGGAGCAGAAAAAGGGCGGGCAATACTACTTCTCTCTGCCGAAGAATAACCGTGCCCGCAGTATCTCTCTTGCTCCCTCAGTGGTGTTTCTGTTTCGTCTGCAGAAGCTGAAGCAAAACGGCATGAGGCTGGAAACAGGCGATGCCTGGCAGGAGAATGGTCTTGTCTTTTCCAACCAAACAGGCGGATACCTATCCTATCGCACGGTGTACGACTGCTTCAAGCGCATTGTGAAAAAAATAGGCTCGCCATCCACCCGTTTCCACGACCTGCGCCATTCCTACGCAGTTGCCTGTATCAAAAGTGGTGACGACATTAAGACCGTGCAGGAAAATCTCGGCCATGCCACCGCTGCTTTCACATTGGACGTGTATGGCCATGTGACGAAGCAGATGAAGCAGGACAGTGCACAGCGGATGGAGCAATTTATCCAGTCTGTTTCTATCGGGTGACTTCATAAGGCCAAAAATAAGGCTAACTCCACTTTTGGGCAAAACAAAAAACCTTGAAACCATCACGGTTTCAAGGTTTTCAAGTGGTGCGCGGTACAGGACTCGAACCTGTGACCCCATGCACGTCAAGCATGTGCTCTACCAGCTGAGCTAACCGCGCGGAACAGTATGTATTTTACACGGTTTGCCCGTATTTGTCAACAGTTTTCTTGCCAAGTTTCCTTTTTTTTGCTATACTTTTCTCAAAACCACCCAGGAGGACAAACATCATGGAAAAAATCGCGCTGGTAACAGGCTCATCCCGGGGCATCGGCCGGGCTGTGGCGGCGGAGCTGGCCCGGCAGGGCTGGGCCATGTGCATCAACTATCGGCTCCGGGAGGACTGCGCCCGGTCGCTGCTGGAGCAGCTGACGGCAGAGGGCTGCCGGGCCATGATGGTCCAGGCCGACGTGTCTCAACAGGACCAGGTGACGGCCATGGTGCGGCAGGTGGAGGAAACCTTCGGCCCGGTATCGCTGCTGGTGAACAACGCCGGTGTGGCGGGTCAAGCCCTGTTCCAGGACATCACCCCGGAGCTGTGGCACCGGTACTTCTCCGTCAATGTGGACGGCGCGTTCCACACCATCCAGGCGGTGCTGCCCCACATGCTCCACCAGCACGCAGGCTGCATCGTGAACATTTCCTCCATCTGGGGTCAGCGGGGCGCCAGCTGTGAGGTGACATACTCCTGCACCAAGGCGGCGCTGATCGGTCTGACCCGCTCCCTGGCCATGGAGCTGGCCCCCACCCACATCCGGGTCAACTGCGTGGCACCCGGCGTTATCCGCACGGATATGCTGGATGCCCTGCCGCCGGAGGTACTGCCGCAGCTGGCTCAGGAAACGCCCCTGGGCCGCCTGGGCACACCGGAGGACATTGCCCACGCCGTGGCCTTCCTGGCCGGGGAGCAGGCATCCTTCATCACCGGCCAGGTCCTCACCTGCGACGGCGGCTTCATCCTGTAAAGAAAATTCCTGGTAATGGTATATTTTCCTTTACAGAATGGCCATATCCGGCTATAATGGATAAGCTAAGGAATTTTTTCGATAAGGAGACGACCATCTATGGCAGTCATTGAATACGACGAGTACAAACAGAAGCTCCAGGCCCTGGAGCCCACTCTGCGGGAGCTGGAGAAGGCCCTGGGCATCCCCAAGGATCGCCAGGAGCTGAAGAATCTCCAGGCCGAAACGGAGCAGGAGGGCTTCTGGAACAACATCGAGCACAGCCAGAAGGTGTCCCAGCAGATCAAGCGTCTGGAGCACCGCATCAAGAAGTATGACCGGCTGGTGTCCGAGTGGGAGGACACCGTGACCCTGTGCGAAATGGCCCAGGAGGAGGACGACGCCTCCCTGCTGCCGGAAGTCACCGGCGGGTACGAGAACCTGGAAAAGGAAATCAGCGAGCGGCGTCTGGCAGCGCTGCTGTCCGGTGAATACGACGCCAATAACGCCATTCTCACCTTCCACGCCGGTGCAGGCGGCACCGAGGCCCAGGACTGGACCGAGATGCTCTACCGCATGTACACCCGCTGGGCTGAGCGCCACGGCTACACCTATCAGCTGATGGACTACGAGGCAGGCGACGAGGCAGGCATCAAGTCCGCCACCATCCTCATCGAGGGCGACAACGCCTACGGTTATCTCAAGAGCGAGAACGGCGTGCATCGACTGGTCCGTGTATCTCCCTTCGACGCCAACGCCCGGCGGCAGACCAGCTTCGCCGCCGTGGAGGTCATGCCCGAGCTGGACGACGACAGCGAGATCGAGATCCGGCCTGAGGACATCGAGATGCAGGCCTGCCGCTCCAGCGGTGCCGGCGGCCAGCACATCAACAAGACCTCCTCCGCCGTCCGCCTGACCCACCTGCCCACGGGCATCGTGGTGTTCTGCCAGACGGAGCGCAGCCAGTTCCAGAACCGTGACAACGCCATGAAGATGCTGCGGGCCAAGCTGGCGGAGCTGAAGATGCAGCAGCACGCCGAAAAGGTCAGCGACCTGAAGGGTGTGCAGATGAAGATCGAGTGGGGCAGCCAGATCCGCTCTTATGTGTTCATGCCCTACACCCTGGCCAAGGACACCCGCACCGGCTATGAAATGGGCAACATCCAGGCCGTCATGGACGGCGATATTGACGGATTCATCAACGCCTATCTGACTGCCGCCGCTAATGGGGAAATCAAGAAGTAAGCGGGACGCACAAGCCGTCCATGACTCGCCGCTCTGCGGCGCACAAGCGTTTTGCCCGAGGCAAAACCTTGGTCGGGCGGAATTCATTTCTGCCCGACAGGATTTGATCCAGGGGCCCCACAAAGCGCTGCTTTGTGGGGGAACGGCGATATTGACGGGTTCATCAACGCCTATCTGACTGCCGCCGCTAACGGCGAAATCAAGAAGTAATCACTATCATCCCAGAAACCATCAAAGGTGCGGACCGTTGGTCCGCACCTTTGATGGTTTACCCCAGCAGAGCAGTCACATCTGCCGCCGTCAGCGACGGCTGGAGCGCCAAGGTGATGCCATAGCCCAGCAGGCGGCCCAGCTCCCGGATGCGCTGGTCAATGTCCCGGGGCGTCAGAAACAACCCTGCCTCCGGGTCCACATCCACCACTGTGGGGATACCCACGGCAAGGACCGGCACCCCCAGGGTACCCTGATCCAGGGCGCTGCGGCGGTTGCCCACGCCGGAGCCGGGCACCAGCCCCGTGTCCGACAGCTGCACCGTGGCACACAGGCGAGCGCTGTCCCGGGCAGCCAGAGCGTCCACGGCGATCACTGCCGCCGGATGCACCCGCTCCACAGCTCCCCGCACCAGCTCCAGGGCTTCCATGCCCGTGCGGGCCAGAACGCCGGGGCACACTGCCGCCACCGGGCGGAAATCCGCGAACTGCCGGGGCATGGCCCGGATCATGTGGCGGGTCACCAACAGATTGTCCACCACCGCCGGGCCCACGGCGTCGCAGGTCATGGCCCGGTTCCCCAGGCCCGCCACCAGCACCGGTCCCTCCGGCAGCATTCCCCGCAGCTCCTGCGCCAGACAACGGACGCCCCGGTCAAAATAGTCCTCCTCCCGGCGGAAATACGGCCCCAGGTCCACGGTGACATACCGGCCCACAGACTTCCCCAGCGCCTGGGCCCCGACGTCGCTGTCGATCCGGATGTGTGTTATGGCATAGCCTTCCCGCCGGTTCTCCTGGCTGCGGACCCCGGGAACCGCATCCTCCCGGGCCGCCTTTGCAGCGGCCTGGACGGATTCCAGCGCCAGGTCCGTTCGTGTCATGCTCATATCTATGGTCATCGCCCCCCAGAAAACACCAAATATTGTGGCTATAGCCCAGTTTCCCCGGGAGAGAAGAAATTATACGAAAAACTACAGATAAATTTCAAAAAGTGCTTGCAATTTTCTGGCAAAGGTGATAAAATACTATCCTGCCTGGGTATTTAAGTGCCCGTGCAAGAAAATTTATTGCCGGGGAGGTGTTTGGTTTGCCGAATATCAAGTCTGCTAAGAAGCGCGTGCTGATCGCCGAGGTTCGTAACGCTCGCAACAAGGCCAACAAGTCTGCGCTGAAGACTGCTATCAAGAAGTTCGAGGCTGCTGCCGTGGAAGGCAATCGCACCGAGGCCGAGGGCGCTTACAAGGTCGCAGTGAAGTCCATCGACAAGGCCGCTGCCAAGGGTCTGATGCACAAGAACAATGCAGCCCACAAGAAGAGCGCTCTGACTCTGAAGCTGAATCAGATCGGTTGATGAAGCCAAACCAAAGGACGTCCCGAGAGGACGTCCTTTTTTCCGGCTCTAAGGACGTCCCGCCTTTTTAATTCCTGCACCAGGTTGCATTCTGCGCCCGCGCGTGGTAGAATGTCGGAAGTTTTAAGATCCAAGGAGGTCGTCATGGGATTTACCTTTATTTTACTGCTTGCCTATCTGGCCCTGACCGGCCTTGCGGTCATCGCCTTCCGGTCCGGGCGCAAGGCTCTGGGCGGCGGAGTGCTGGCCGTTATGGCCGTCAGCACAGCCGTGCTGGGATACCTGTGGGTCACGTCTCCCATGTGACGGAGGGGAATTATGGAGATCAGACAGCTTACCGATGCGGCGGAAAAACAGGCCGTAACGCGCCTGATTCTGGAGGCGCTGCCGGAGTGGTTCGGCAT
>FR884117.1:7630-9667 GCA_000435975.1 Oscillibacter sp. CAG:241
CGGCATTCCGGAGGCCCGGGAGGCGTATATCCGGGAAAGTGCAGGCAGGATATTCTTCTGCGCCTATGACCGGAACAGGCCGGTGGGTTTTCTGTATCTGAAGGAAACGGGAAACGCCACCGTGGAGCTGTACGTCATGGGCATTCGGAAGGAGTATCACCGCCAGGGCATAGGCCGCCAGCTGTTCCGGCAGGCCAGGGACGCCGCCGCCGGGGCTGGGTACGCCTTTATGCAGGTGAAAACCGTGCAGATGGGGAAATATGAGGAGTACGACCGGACCAACCGATTTTATCTGGCCCTGGGCTTCCGGGAGTTTGAGGTGTTCCCCACCCTGTGGGACGAAGGAAACCCCTGCCAGGTGTACGTCATGTCCCTGGAATAGGCCGCAAATTTCCCTTGACGCGGCGGGAAAAACATGGTATCCTCATGCTGTTACAGGCGATGATGGGTGCGGCAGCCCGGAGCCGCGGGAGGAAATGCCCGCCGGACGCCCCGTTACCGGCGCAAGAGTGTGGATATATCCAAATTCAGGTGGAACCACGGACGTTATTTCGTTCGCCCTGAGCTGTTATGGCTCGGGGCGGCTTTTATTTTGCATCCAAAAACATCACATAAAGGAGATTTGACACATGAAAAACACGGAAAAGACCATGGACAAGATCGTGGCCCTGTGCAAAAATCGGGGCTTCATCTTCGCCGGCTCCGAGATCTACGGTGGCCTGGCCAACACCTGGGACTACGGCCCCCTGGGCGTGGAGCTGAAAAATAACGTGAAACGGGCCTGGTGGAAGAAGTTTGTCCAGGAGAATCCCTACAACGTGGGGCAGGATGCCGCTATCCTCATGAATCCCCAGACCTGGGTGGCCAGCGGCCATCTGTCCGGCTTCTCCGATCCTCTGATGGACTGCCGGGAGTGCAAGGAGCGCTTCCGGGCCGACAAGCTCATCGAGGACTGGTGCCAGCAGGAAAAAGTGGAGCTGCCCAAGCCCATCGACGCGTTCTCCCAGCAGGAGATGAAGAATTTCATTGAGGAGCACAACATCCCCTGCCCCTCCTGCGGCAAGCATAATTTCACCGATATCCGCCAGTTCAACCTGATGTTCAAGACGTTCCAGGGCGTCACCGAGGATGCCAAGAACACCGTGTATCTGCGGCCCGAGACGGCCCAAGGCATTTTCACCAACTTCGTCAACACCCAGCGCACCACCCGCCGCAAGCTGCCCTTCGGCGTGTGCCAGATCGGCAAGTCCTTCCGCAACGAAATCACCCCCGGCAACTTCATTTTCCGTGTCCGGGAGTTTGAACAGATGGAGCTGGAGTTCTTCTGCAAGCCCGGAACCGACCTGGAGTGGTTCCAGTATTGGCGGACCTTCTGCCACAACTGGCTGCTGGGCATCGGCCTGAAGGACGAGAACCTGCGCCTGCGGGACCACGATCCCGAGGAGCTGTGCTTCTATTCCAAGGCCACCACGGACTTTGAGTTCCTGTTCCCCTTCGGCTGGGGCGAGCTGTGGGGCGTGGCGGACCGCACCGACTATGACCTGACCCAGCACCAGAACACCTCCGGCAAGGACCTGACCTATTTTGACCCCGAGACCAACCAGCGGTACATCCCCTATGTGGTGGAGCCGTCTTTGGGCGTGGAGCGCAGTGTTCTGGCGGTGCTGTGCGACGCCTATGACGAGGAGGTGGTGGGCCAGGATAAAAACGGCAAGGACGACGTTCGCGTGGTGCTGCACCTGCACCCGGCTCTGGCCCCCTATAAGGCTGCCATCCTGCCCCTGAGCAAGAAGCTGTCCGAGCCCGCCATGGAGATCTACAACGATCTGTGCAAGGACTTTATGCTGGACTTCGACGAAACCGGCTCCATCGGCAAGCGCTATCGCCGGGAGGACGAGATCGGCACCCCCTTCTGCATTACCGTGGACTTTGATACCGTAGGCGACGGCGAAAACCCCGGCGACCGGTGCGTCACCGTCCGTGAGCGGGACACCATGGAGCAGGTGCGCATCCCCATCAGTGAGCTGAAGGCGTATC
>FR884118.1 GCA_000435975.1 Oscillibacter sp. CAG:241
GAACGGCTTTTTGTCTAAGCCGTTCATACCTGGCCGAAACAACACTTCCGTTAATACGGTTCCCGCTAAGCAGCAGTCTTATTTTCTATCGTTATCGTCGAATATATCTCCGCATTCGGGGCAGAACTTCGGCGGATTCGTCGGATCCTCCGGCTCCCAGCCGCATTTATCGCAGCGGTAGAGCGGTGCGCCCTCGGGTTTTCTGGCGCCGCAGCTCTGGCAGAATTTACCCTTATTCAAAGTGCCGCAGGTGCAGGTCCAGCCCTCGGAATCCGCCGGCTTGGGAGAGCCGCATTCGGGGCAGAACTTGCCGGTGGCCGTAGCGCCGCACTTGCATTTCCATGCGCCGGCCTGTACGGGCTCCGGTTTCTTGGCACCGCACTCCGGGCAGAACTTACCCGTGGCGGTTGCGCCGCAGGCACATTTCCAGCCGCCCGCTGCCGGGGCTGCCGGTGCCGCCGGAGCCTGCTGCTGTTGCTGCTGTCCCATGGCAAACAGGTTCTGTGCGTTCATGCCGCCGCCGGCATTCATGGCCATGCCCATGCCCATAAAGCCGGTCATGGCGCCTGCCTGGTTGCCTGCCGCCGTCTTCATGGCATCCGCCTGTGCGCCCACCAGCGTGGCTGCCGCCATGGTGGGATCCCGCATGATGGCCGTGCGCTGGGCCTGCTTGATCATCTCCGCATCCTCTTCCGGCAGCGTGACCGAACCCAGGGCAATGCTGACTACCTTCAGACCGCGCAGCTCACCCCACTTGGCAGAGAGCGCCACATTCATGGCATCCTCCAGGTCGGTATTGTGGCTGACGATCTGATTCGGGCGCAGCTCCAGGTCGGACAGCTTACCGAAGGCCGGCTGCAAAGCGCTGACAAACTCGGTTTTCAGCTGGCTATCCAGCTCGTCCCGGGTATACTCCTTCTCCACGTTTCCGCAGACATTGGTGTAAAAGAGCAGAGGGTCTGCGATCTTATACGAATAAACGCCGGAGCAGCGCACCGAAACGTCCACATCCAAACCGATCTTGGAATCCACCACACGGAAGGGGATGGGATTCGGCGTGCCGAATTTGTTGTCAATAAGCTCCTTGGTGTTGAAATAGTACACCCGCTGGTCCTTGCCGGTGTCGCCGCCGTAGGTAAAGCGCTTGCCGATGGTCTGGAAGGTGGCGCGGACGCTGTCCCCCAGATTGCCGGAGAAGATGGAGGGCTCCGTGGAGGTGTCGTATGTAAATTCGCCGGGCTCGGCGCAGATCTCCACCACCTTGCCCTGCTCCACAATGATCATGCACTGCCCGTCGGCCACGGCAATACCGGATCCGTTGGAAATAATGTTGTCGCTCCCCTTCGTATTGGAGGACCTGCCGCTGACGCGCTTTTGTCCCTTGGTGACCAGCACCTCCTTGGGCATAGACTCGCAGTAGAAAAATTCCTTCCACTGGTCGGCAAGAGTGCCACCCAATGCACCGATACCCGCTTTAATAAGTCCCATAATAAAAGCTCCTTTCCAATTGTGAGAATGATCCATATACTTTTCCGACCGGAGCCGGCAGATCACTTCTTTTTTCCGTGGACCCCCACGGAATATGAATGATTGTTCTCCCCTTGTTTTTATTGCCGCCCGACAGTAGACCACGTATCGCTTATGGCATCGTAGCTATAGACGAGATTGTCGCACACGCCGTAATAACGTTCTCTGACAAACTGGTCCTCGCTGTCGGTTCCCAGGGCAAACAGCAGGCAGGGGCGCCCCTCGATCCACTGGGTATTTCCGGTATACATAACCTTCATTCCCTGCATGACCGCCTGCTTTACCTCGTCCGTTTCCAGAAGAAGCTCTGTTGCAATTTGAATGGATCGCTCATCGGGCTCTTCCTCGTATGTTGAGAAATCGTACACCCCTGCGATCTCCTGCAGGTGCCCGTTTTCCATAGACAGCGACGGGCGGAAGTCCATGGCCCCGCCGCCGTCAGTAGCGGCAATCAGCACATTGGAGTATATCTCGCTGAGGTTGCACCGCAGCAACAGCGGCTCGCCGGGCTCCCCCACGTGGAGGGGATTGCTCCTGTCGTCGGCGTATTCGCCGTCTTCGGTCATCATGGATGGGTACACGATTATCGTTCCCTTGTCATTCGGCGGTATAATTGCATACAGCTCCTGTCCCTCAGCCATGTAAAGCGGTGCGCGGGATAGGCTGGGATATTCCTTTCCCGTTTCGCTGCCCGCAACATAGGCGCGCAGGTCAGCCTCAGAGCTCTCGCTATCCACATAGCCGATAAAGGCGACGGCGACTGCGCTGCCGCTCTGTGCGATTTTCTTTTGCAGCGCCGCAAAAGCGGCCTCCTCTGTGTTTTTATCATCCGGATCCTTCGCGGTGTTGCCCCCGGGGATCGTGCTCCCGCCTGGGATAGAAGGGTTTTTTTCGGGTGAAGCCGAACATCCGCACAAAGAGCAAATGAATAACATTACTGTGCAAAACAGCAGCACAATTCTTTTCATATGGACCTCCTCTTTCTTATTCCGAAGTATTCCTGTGGCACAATGCATCCCTGCCTGTTTTCCATAGATACGCCCTGAATGAAATTCTCACCCTTCCGAAAGACGATGCGTTTTTTATCTGTTCATCGCCTTTCGGAAAGGGGCTTTTACAAGCCCTTTCCAAATAGTAAGGTGCGGTGGTACAGATAGCTTTATCTTCCTAAGCCTCGGTCCCTGCCCTATGCAGGCATAGGGCAGGAGCTGAGGTGTTGAAGCAAACTCAATCAGACTACCAAAGCAAAGACTTTCCCTTCACATGAAGGTTCGCTCTGTTGACGTCGCTGATCGTGATCTTGCCGTCGCCGTTGATGTCTGCGCAGGCAAATTCATACAGAGTCAATTTACTCTTTCCCTTTGCATGAAGGTTTGCTCTGTTGACATCGCCGATCGTGACCTTGCCGTCGCCGTTGATGTCCCCCTTCAGGTGTATTTTCACATTCTGCGTCACCGCTTCTCCGCCCACTGTAATCGTATACTCCCGGGTGACATGATTTTTCTTCATCACCCGCATGGTATAGGTACCGGAAGCGACCCCGGAAATACTGTAGGAGGCGGTATATTGATTCCCCTCCTTCGTTCCGCTGGGGACGATGGTCTCATACGCAGGCTCTGAGTGTCCCTGCTGAATGAGCTGAACGGTCACCTTATCGGAAGCGGAATTAAAGCTCTTCACCGTGCCGCTGACGGAGCCGCGGGCGTTGGGGTCAGTCACCTTATAGGATTCATACACCTGCCAGACATGCCCGTCTGTATTGTCTTCATATTCCATCCATGCGTTTACGCTCTTACCGTTCACCTTGAAATCTTTCCAATTTTTCGGGTATACATAGCCCATTTCTTCGCCGCCCTCAAATCCGATACGAAGATCGAGGAAATACGATTTTCCAACCTCAAATTTGTCAAATTTCCTCATTGGTTTTTGATCGGGTCCCAGCCATTGCATCGACAGCACCTTCATATTATACGGCAGGCTTGTCGGTTTTTCATAGTCGGCAAAGGCAGCGGGGCAGTCCCCCGCCTTAGGCTCCTGTACGCGGATATCGGTCCCGTATTTCACTCCCTCGCTGTTCGGCTCCAACAGTTGAGAGACCCGGTATTTCCGTCCTATCGGTGAATAGTCGTACCAATCGCCCTTATAGACTGTGCTGTATGTTTCCGCAGAGTCGAATATCCCGTTGGCTCTGTAGCCTGCGGGCTGGATCACCTTTACCGAAGCATTCTCGGGGAGATAATACCCAACCCCCGGCTTTACGTCGAAGTAGACATAACACGTATCGCCTTCACGCAATTGACCGGCCTCTACGCCGTAAGCGCCATAGGCGACATCGTATACCACCGTATTTTTGAAGGTATACTTTTTCGGTTCATTCGATACGATCTCCGTAAACCCGGCGTCAATGCCGAGACGGAAATTCTTGAGCGTACCGCGCACGTCCGTCAGCTTCCGCTTTGCCACAAGGTTGACAACGAGGGATTTGGCTCCATAGGTGAATGATCTGTTTGTAACCTTTGTATGCTGCACATTCAGAGTAACTCCGTTGTCTGCCGTCGCAGTCGAATCGGCAAGCTCGTATCCGTGCCGTGCGCTTATCCAGAAGTGCATAGTATACGCATCCGCATCGGACTGATACGTCCACTCGGAGGGGATACCAGTTGAATATGACTTGTCGGTATAGCATTTCGCCAATGTATCCGGATGCAGGGAGATCTTGTGGGTGGCGTTGGTTGCTTCGGTAAATTCGCCCCCCGCCTGCAGAAGCTGAACACTATATATGTATTGCTTGCCGCTGACCGCTTCGTTCATCTGCACATCAAATTCGATGTGTGTCTGATAAAGGACACTCTCTTCTGTCTTCGGTTTACGATAGTCAGTATTTGCCGACGGCCAGCAGGCCCAGTAGAACTCCACACTGTGTTTTCCGGTGCGGTCCACATAAAAATCAAGTGTATAGGGTTCTCCTTCATAGCCCTCTTCCTGACCCGGCTTGCACAGGAGGCCGTAGAAATCGAACCTGACTCTGCCTGCATCCCTCAGCTTTTGCATCCACTGGGGCATATACACAATATCCGCAGACATCTCATAGCCCAGGCCGGCCTTCAGGCCCCGCACCGTCTGACCCCCCTTCACCTCCTGCAAGTTGAGGTTGAAGCGTATCTGCGGCATGTAGTCTCTGCGATCCATGGTGAGAGTATAGCCGCTGTTGGTTCTTCCGGCTATATACCATTCCCTGCCGATCTTACCGATGCTCCTGTAATACTTAAACACCTTCGCCGGGTCGGTTTCGCCGTTGTTGCCGAATAAGATCCATCCGCCGGAGCCCCGCTGCACATAGACATTCAGGCTCTTTGCGTTGACGAGCTTGAAGTTGTTCATATGGCAGCTCCAAGCGGCGGCGTTGGTCCGGGGATTTTTGATAGAAAGGGAAACATCCCTGGTGGTGTCGATGGTGAGCGAGATCGTCTGGATCAGGGAACTCACATCTCTGTGGCTGTTGCCGCAGACAATATTCAGTGCAGCATCCTCCAGAACCGATGTGTTTTTCGCCACGATGGCATAGTCGGGGCTGGTTTTCCTGGGGGCACTCGTCGTGACGATACCCAGCTCCCCGTCTCCGCACAGCTCAAAGGTACCGCAGCCGTTCAAGCTTCCCTCCGACTGGGCCAGATCGATCACCGCGCCGGTCGCACCGTTTTGGGGACAGTAGGCGGTCTTGTTCTTATACCGGGTGCTGTGGTTGAAGGTGACATTGACGCCGTCGGTCACCATCAGCTTCAGATCAACGCCGGGGGCATACAGGGCGGATAGCTTCAGATTGTCGAACAGAACCAGCATCAGAGACCTTCCCTCAAGCCCCGAAAGATCCAGGAAATCATTCTCATAACGTGTCCAATACATAAGAATGCCGTTATCGTATGACACGACCCGCTGAAGATTTGTATCGCTCTTATAGCCTTCGAGTAATCTCTCGTTATATATGCAATCCTCCGGGTCTATAATGACCGAACGGCTCACCACCCTGCCGTTTTTATAGAAAAAATAGACGTGACCGTAGATTATCTCCGTTCCCTCGACCAAATTGGTTAGCGCGGGATACGACGAAGAAGAGGCCCGCGCTGCGCCCCGATTGGCACCGGTCGTCTCCTCGCCGCCGCTTTCAGCGCCCACCGACAGCACAGAAAGCGGCAGCAAGCCCACCAGCATGATCAGCGCCAGCAAAAAGCTGAGCCATCGATTTCGTTTACTTGTTTTCATCTCTTTTCCTCCTTTACAAAGTCCAGATGGTTTTTGAAGCCGAGCACCTTAGCGGATTGCTGTATAACATTACCTTTCCAAAGAAAACCAACTGCTTGATTTTCTTTGGAAAAGCGAAAGGGCGGAGGCGGATGGCTTCCGTCCCGCCCTTTGCTTCAATCCTTTAGCACGATTTTTCGGTTAGGTGGTTTATCTGCTCCTTCTGCGGGAATACAGGGCTGCTCCCATCAGAGCCGCACCGGATACGATCGCCATCGCGATGCTGAAAGCGATCATGCTGCCGTCGCCGGTCTTGGGGGTTTCCGGCGCAGGAGGCGTCACCGGCTTCTCGGGGGGTTCCGGCGCAGGAGGCGTCACCGGCTTCTTGGCGCTATAGCTGTTGGTGAAGCCGATTTCCTCCATGGGATCGTTGTATTCCAGCTCGCCCTTCTCGTCGAACTTGAAGAAGGCCCAGCCCCGAACGCTGTCATAGCTGTCGACAAACAGAGGCATGGCGTAGAAGATGCTCTCATCGTAAGTCCAGCCCGCAGCATTGCCCTTGACCTGGTGGATAACGAAGCCCTCGGACAGATTGCCGGCCTGATCCTTACTGATGGTGAAAATGAACTTACCCTCATAGGTCTTTTCGCCATTGGTCTCCACGGTATCCTGCACCAGCGTATAGACGGTGGGGGCGCCGAATCTGTCAATAGCGAACTTGAAGGTCTTCTGGCCGGGATCCATTTCGCCGGTCTTCTTCACAGTGAGCTTGAAGGGGACCTCAACGCGAATGCTGCCGTTCTCCCGCTGGGGCTCAAGCACACGGCCGCAGCCGGTGCACTTCACAGCGTAATCGTAGGTCGCTCCGCCCTCATGATCGGGCGTATGGGGCTGCACTGCATCATAGGCATCGTGATACTGGCACTTGTGGGCGTGACCGGTCTCCCCGCAATCGACCCACTCACTGCCGTAAACATGGGCGCCCTGCTTGCCGTTATAGAACTTATCCGCAGCGGCGGCATCATCCTTGGCGCTGTGGGTTGCGTCATTGGCGCAGGTGTACCAATAGGTGTCAAACTCGCGGCAATCTGCAGCGGTGGATCTTCTGTGAGCTTCATCGCTGTTTTGCACGGTGTAGCTATGACCCGTCTTGGGAAGCACCACACTGCTGTGGTCGGTAATTTCCGTGGCGGCGGCAGCATCCTCGAAGAGCTTGCCGCAGGTGCACCGGTAGTACTCCTTGTTGCCGTCAGTGGTGCAGGTAGCGTCCACCTTGTCCACCTTGGTCAGATGGTCGGCATGGACATGGCCCGTTGCAGCCTGCATCACAAATCCGCATTCTGTGCAGGTCTGCGGTGTGGTTTCCGTTGCGGCAGGGCCTGCCGTGTGAGGCATTACGGTATCATGGTGCGCCGCGTTGCGGCTGCAGACATGGGCGTGGCCGTCGGCCTCCTTGTATCCCCACTCAGAAGTGTTGAAATCATGATCGTCGTTGGTGGCCCTGTACGGGATCCCGGTAAGGGGATTATCGCTCATGTCAAACAGCTTGCCGCAGAGATCGCACTTCTTATAAGCGTCCCAGCCCTTCTCGGTGCAGTTCGATTCCTTCTCCGGGAAGAGGGTGAAGGAGTCGTGACCACAGTTTACCGTCACCTTGCAGGTGGCCGTTTTTGTTCCTGCCGTTGCGGTAATGATCGCTTCACCGGGGGCTACGGCGGTCACCTTGCCCGTGGCAGGATCGACGGTAGCAACAGCGGGCTTGTCAGAAGACCATACCACCGTGTCGGTAGAATCGGCCGGCGTGACCGTCGCTTTCAGGCTGTCATCCACTGCACCGACTGTCAGCGTCAGCTCGCTCTTGTTAAGAGTGATACCCGTTGCCGGCTTCGGTGCGGCAGCGACAGTGATGGTCGCAGGGATGCATGTGGGATTTTTGGTTTCGTAGTTCTCAGTAGAACCGCCGTCCGCTTCAATTTCAAGCAGAGTTACCTCATAATTTCCTGCAGCAGTATCGTTATCCACTGTGCACTGAAATTTCATCACTGCGATCTTATCTGTCCCGGTGAAATCCTCTGCGCCAAATGCGCTCAAGAGCTTATAGGGATCCTGGGTCCAGGCAACTTCGTCCCGGCCAAGTTTCTCCTGGATACCCTCCGTAAGAGCACCGCTATCCACAACGTATGTTAAGCCGGACGGGATGCCAAGTTTGCCCTGGAAACAAGTCATCGTACCTGTTTGCTGTATATAAACGGTAAACGTGACAGTATCCCCGGGGCCTGCTGTTGTCTTGTCAGCTTCGACCGTGAAGGTAAATGTCGACGTCGCAGGCTCTGCTGATACCGGTGCCGCAGTTGCAAACATCGCAAGAATCATGACGAAACTGAGCAGTAGGGATGTGATTCGCTTGTTCATGACCAAGCTCCTCCTTTGAAAATAGATTTGCGGGACATTTCTTACGCACCGCTTCCGAAGTCTCGCTTAGTTCCGAAGAGCGGCGGTGCAGATTGCTCTGCATTTTTTATTCTTAAACCGCAGCTCCTACCCTATATGGCGTATAGGGCAGGCGCATTGGCATTAAGACAAGCCGGTTGGGCTACCACAGAAGGGACTTTCCCTTATTGTGAAGATTCATCTTGTTAACATCACTGGTCGTCACTCTGCCGTCGCCGTTGATGTCTGCACAGGCGAGTTCATACCCAAGCAATATCTTTTTTCCCTTTGCGTGAAGGTTTGCTTTATTGATATCACCGATACTGATTCTGCCGTCGCCGTTGATATCGCCCATCAGATGTATCTTCGCATCCTGCGTCACCGCATCGCCGCTCACCGTCACGGTGTACTCCCGGGTGACATGATTCTTCTTCGACACCTGCATGGTATAGGTGCCGGGAGCAACCTCGGGAATGTCGTAGGTGGTGGTGTATTGTCCGGAGCTGTCTTTTGTTCCCCCCGGCACCGATACGGTGTACTTGGACTCTGCGCTGCCATCGGCAAACAGGGAAACGGTCACATCGCTGCCATCGCAGAAGCTCACCACCTGACCGTGTACACCCGAAGCAACGGGAACGGAGTATCCTACGGTAAGAGTTGTTCTGTCCCCGTCCTGCGCGCTTATATACGCTTTTGCCCCGTTCACATAAGCATCCAGCTCCTCGTCGTCAGCTATGTAATAGCCCTCTTCGCACTGTAAAATCACGTTTACGTGATATCTTCTGCCTGCGATAAAGGTCATATCAGCCTGAATCCGCTCCCCCGTAGCGGAAGCATACCATGTATAGTTTACAACCGAAACGCCGCCCGGCAGTCCCGTAACCAGATTATTGTTATATATCGGTCTTTCGCCCGCCCACGGAAGTGGCACGCCCAAAGACAGATAGTCATAATGAATCACATCCGGTTCCGGTACCAAATCTATTACGTATGCCTGGGCGGATGCATCATACGGCACTTCAAGATAATTTTCTGCAATGTTGAGATCACTGTACATCCGCAGCTTGACATTCGTGTTGAGATAATAGTGAAATGTGTAATCATACCGCCACGGACCGTTGTGGAATGTCATTCCTTGTTTGCCCGTGCCCACCAGCTTGATCCGATAGGTATAGTCGGGATCAATCACCTCATTGGGGCTGGTGCTGTAAACAACTCCGTTCTTGACTCGCTGGATCTCCTTAATCTCAAAATCAAAGTAACTGTCCTTCGGCCTGATGTTCACTCCATCCACCAAGCTTCCCGCCCGCAGTCCGGTAACGGTACCCCAGGCGTTTTGAATCAGCTCGGAGGGATGGGAGGCCAGGGACACCCCCAGGGACCTTTCATCACTGGCGACCGAAACAGATATACTGTCGCATTCCCGGTTGAGGCCCCGGATCTTGACCTTCGGCGGGTTTTTCTTATCGAATTTATACCCCTCATAGCCGTCCTTGAGATACACACGGATGAAGCGATAATACTGATCCCCCAAGATCGCGGGAACACTGCCGTTTCCGGTCAGGTCCCAAATATCCTCATGTTCCCAGTAGCCCTGCCTGTCCTCGATGGTATAGGGGGCGCTCCCATCCACAGTGAAGGCACCGCTGGTGTAATCCCCCTGCACCAGAGGCTGGCTGATATCCAGATAGACGGTGTCGATAGCCTTCGTCCGATCCACCCACCGTGCCAGCTTTGCGCCCTTGTAGCCGGTCGTAACTTGCTTCTTTACGCCGTTGGTCTCCAGCATCAGGTCATACTGCAGCTCCATGGTGGTCAGTGTGTCCACATTGGATTCATTAATGTAGTAAGTCACCGAAAACGGCTCTTTACCTGATTCCGGAACATCGGGATAATGAACCATGCCATACCCCGTTTCGTCATCAACGAGCATCCGAATATACCCGGTGGAATATTCGTTGGAATAGCTGTAACCCAGCACACGCAGCATGGGAGAAATCGGATACATCACGAAACTCACCCGATGCTCCTGCTCTGCGGTGGTATCCACCTGGGGTGCGCTGAAGCCTCGCTCGCCGCAGGCCATGGGCTCGCCGTCCAGCAGAACCTCCTTCACGCCGTAGGCGTTGGAGATCACCTTGGCTATGCTGCCCTGCACGCCGAACGACGTACCCTGGAAAATCATGATCGGCCCGCCGTTTTCAACCCACTGGCGCATATTGCCCCGCACATACCAGTTTCCGTCGTGCACATCGGTAAAGACTGCGCCGTTTTCACTGATAAGGTGCGGTATTAGATCATCCATCATACTCAGTGCATCATCGAAAGTCGCGCCCGGAATATCGTTATAAAGTAACCGGTAATCCCAGTTTCTGTCATAAAAACTTTGCATCTTCCCGCTTAGCACCAGGCGGCACTGGTCCAGCTTATCGGTGGTGCGCATGAAATATGCATCGTTGATCTGCATGGTCAGATGGTCAAGATGGCTGGCATACACATCCCCAACCAATACCTGGGCGATGGATTGCCGGAAAAAGCCGCCGTTTACCACCAGCTCATACTTTCCCCGGTTCTCCGGTGTGGGGGTGCTGTGCAGGACCACCCGGTCGAAGGTACCTCCGTTGATGGTGACGCTGCCGCCTGCTTCTCCCCGAATGGCTTGCAGCCGGCGGGAAAAATACCGCTCCTCCCTCTCGCCCCCGGGACTGGTCACCTGCGTCAGCACCTCGCCGCCGTTAAAGATCGCCGTACCGGATACACCGATGGCGCACTTCTTGTACTGATTATCTTTAGAGGGGCACAGCATCTTGACCGTACCGCTCTCCATAACCAGCGTACCTTTACTCACATTGATAAACTCATAGTAGAATTCCTGATTAAACTCGCCGATCAGGGCGCCGCCCCCCACGCTGTCGCGGATGGTCAGGCGGGCATCCTTATCACATATATTGATCAGATACCCCTGCGCAACCTCCGAATAGTATTTCGCATACGCATTGACGGTGTGTCCGTTCAGATCCAGCACCTTGTCCATGGCCATCGACATGAAGATGATGTTGTCCTGATGCAGACCGGTGTGTCCGTTCAGAGACTTTGTCTCGATGTCCTTAACCACCTTCACCACCGAGCAATTTGTCGTGTATTCCAGCGCTTTTTTTAGCTCCGCCCAGGTAGAAACCTCCACCGTGCCATCTGCTGCATCGGCCGTCACCGGGAAGAAGGGCACCGCTGATACGAGCATCATCACTGCCAGCAGAAGGCTAAGCCATTTCCTTTTTTTCACTGTGCTTCACCTCACCTTTCTTGTGTCGTCCTTACATCGCGTAAATCTGATCCATCAGGTATTCAGCGGTCATCGACCCGTAGAAAAACTGGTCGATGATACCATTTTTCTTGGCCTCCCGGATGTCCTTTGCCGCCTGTTTTTCGGTGTTGGAATCCACGATGAGGGCAATTTTGCAATCCGGGCACACCGTCTTTGCCTCATCCCGCAGCTTCATCCTCTCGCAAAGCAGCCATGGAGTATAGGCGGTAACCTCCATTAAAAGGACAAACGGTTTGAACACCCGGCACAGTTCAATGGTATCTCGCGGGGACTCCGCACGAACCACAGCAATGTCGTAATCCGAATTCTTGAAAGCAGTCGCTATGGAATCGGCAAACAGAAAATTCTGCATATCGACCACGATTTTCTTCATCGAACCGTTCCTCCTTTTTCTGATACATACACCGGATCTGTTCCGTCTTACTTTATGGCTTTATTGTAGCAAGGAACGCCGGCTCTGTCTGTCCTCAAAAGTGAGGACAAACGCCCCTTTAATTGTAAACAAATTGTGAACGAGCGTCTGTTTTTCGCAAAAAAATACCCAGCTTTTTGAAAGCTGGGTATTTTCGTGTCAAAAATGGTTTTTCAGCACGACGCTTTATTCCATTTGCTCTTATCTGGTTTCTTCCTGCTCCTCGATCCAGCACCCGGGCACGACCATCCGTTTGCCCACAGCTGCGATCATCAGTCGATTGCGGTTTGTGTAGCCGGTTTTTTCCAGCATACGGTTAATATAGGTCCGCACCGAGGACTCGCCCACATTCAGCTTTACGGCGATCTCGGCATTTGTTTTTCCCTCACAGAGCAGGCGCAGAGTCTCTATCTCACGGTCAGACAGGTCGCAGGAGAGCGTGTTGCCGAGCCGGACACTGGGCACGCCGTCCGGCCAAAAGTGCTTTCCGGAAAGGGTTCCCTCGATCACACCCACAAGGTCGCCGGAGGGGGAGTCCTTATACCAGAAGCTGTCTGCCCCGATCCTTCTGGCCCGATCAAGAAACCGTCCCTCCAGCATAGAGGTCACCATAACGATTTTTATCTGCGGGTAGATCTTCTTGATGGATTCGGCTGCGGCCAGTCCGTCCGAGTCGCTTTCGGTGCATATGTCCATGAGAATCAGATCGATGGGCCCCTCATCGCAGCGCTGAAGCGCCGCGTCGGCCCGGAACAGCGTACCCGCCACCTGGCAGTCCGTGCATTTTTCCACGCAGGCGCACAGATAGGTTCTCGCCAGCGCCTGATCCTCCACGATCAGTATTTTTCTCATAGTCACAGGTTATTCACCCCCGAATTCCCGGATTTTGGTATCTCGATTGCCAGAGAAAACCTCGGCAGGCTCTGCACCGTCATCTTACCGCCCGAATTTTCGATCCGGTGGCGCAGGTTGGTAAGTCCGCCGCCCTCGGTGATCTCCTTTTCCGGCGGCTTGCCGTTATTGCGTATCACCACCGTATAGCTGTCCTGGTTTTCCCAAATATTTGCGGAAATCTCCGTGGCCTTGGCATACTGAATGGCGTTGTTCAGGCAAACCTGCATGGCCGTGTACAGCAGCTCCGCCTCACCGTCCGTGGGCTCCTGACCTCTTATCCGCACGGTCACGCCGCTGGCCTTGGCGCTGTCCAGCAGTCTTTTTCTGGCCGGCAGGCAGATTGTATCCCGGAAGGCAATGACCTTCTCCCATTCATGGCATACAACGCCCGGATCCATACCGTCAAATTCCCCTGTTATGTACTGCTTCGTCAGTGTAATGCAGGCGGCAAGGCCGTCGTGCATGGCGGATTTCGCGTCCAGCAGCTCCTTCTCCCGGGCCAGAGCCCCGGCATTATTGGAAAGCTGCTTCAGCTTTTCCGTGTCCTCCTGCAGCTTCTTGCTGTCCGCAGTAAGCTGTACCAAGGCGCGCTGCAGGTCGGTAACATCGGCGGCGGTAAGCTGTATATACCTCGTCCCGTACCGGTCGGTGACCTCCGTTTTTTCAAACCTCCACACGGTTTTGTCCGGAAACCGATAGGTGTTGTCTATATCCGGGATCCGCACAATGCCCCCTCCCGGGGCAGACAGCGCCTCCTGGACCTCGCCCAGATACTGCATATCGCTGTCAAGCAGGAATCGGCTCAGCTGATACATCTGCCGGTTGCACAGGACGATGCTGCCCGTCCGGTCAAAAAAACACACGCCTGTGGGAAGCCGGTCAAAGCTTTCCTTGATGGCATTAAAGCCCAGGTGTCTTATTCTAAGCACCGCTCCCGCCTCCTATCCTTGTGCGCACAAGCCACAAGCCGTCCTCCTGCTGAACCGTCACATCCCGAGAAGCCAACCTCCTGCTGAACCGTCACATCCGGAGAAGCCAAAAAGGACAGCTCGGCAGCACACTCCACCGACAGATTCATCTCACCGTCGGACACGGAAATAAACAGGGAATACAGCCCGCCCATCGCCGCTTCCGTCACGACCTTCAAAAGGTCAAGCAGCCGCGCCACCTCTGTCGCGCGCATAGGCCCGGTCGTGTGGTAGACCACGCTGCATTCCGTGCCGCAAACGTTTATCACCCGCACCGCCTCGTCTATGGTCAGCCGAAGCTCCTGCTGCGGCAGAAGCTCATATTCCTGGCTGAGAAAGTACAGGTTGGCGCTGCGCTTAATGTAAGTGCCCAGCAGCAGGATCCTTTTCAGTGCGCTTTGTATTTCCTCGGGTGCGGCCCCCTGGCATTGCCGCAGCAGCTGCCCGACTCTGGTGATCTGATTTCCGTACCTTGCCTCCATCTCGTCGTAAATACGGTTTTTTTCCGTCAGCTCAAGCAGCTTTTTCTGTATGATATAGGCCTCCCGCAATTTCTCTTTGTTGCTGTTGATTTTGGTCTTGTTTTCGCTCAGTCTTGCGCGCAGCTCCGTCAGCGGCCGCACATTATCCTGCCATATGGCATAGCCGCCGCTGATGGGCGCCGATGAGATGCGTATTCCGTTGGGCCGGATGAGCGGAACGCCCTCCCTCGGGCAAACCATATCCTCCCCTGCGGCCCGGGAACGGAGAACGATGCTCCCGCTGCGATCCGCAATGCACGCCGCCAGCGTTGTCGCCTCGAACAGCTCCACATAGCCCGTATTGGACGGTATCATCCGGCAGCGTATACAGCTTTCATAAATCGCCGCATATAAAAGGCAAAATGTCACATTCATATCCCCGAGCCACCGGCGTATGGCCGGCAGGCCGGACAGATACAAAAGCCCATACAAAACCGTTATGCAGGCTATCACAAACGGCCTGATCCTTTTTTTGCTGCCGCTGGGGACGCGGCTTTTCTTCAAAAGGAGGGCAAGGGAAAAAGTCATGCACGCAACCATCCAGCCCATGCTGCAGAAGTAAAAAATGCCGTGGGAATAGCCGTAATTGTCCGGCACACCCGGCACACCGCTGTTGAATGCAAACACCTGCTGGTGCAGATCGTTGGTGATCACCAGCAAAAACAGTATGCCCGGCACGGCGACCAGAAAGCCGGCCCTTTCGGTCAGACGGTATTCCTCCGACTTCCCCAGCGTCAGCGCAATATACACTCCCAGCAGCGGTATAAACAGCATAGGCAAATAATAGAGATACCAAATGTACCGCGCCACTGTCAGGTCGGTGACAAACTCATATTTCAGCGTGCGCAAAATAAGCCACACCAGCATCAGTGCCGCGGTCAGGCGCAGGCAGTGCAGTGCCTGCTTCTGTATAATGCGCCGGTCAATGGAATAGCCCCACAGGGAAAACAGCAGCAAATACAGCGCCGCGCGGATATAGTTCATCCAAACGCCGCCGATGTCGAGCATGGCCAGTATCCGGCAGGAATAGGCCGCCGCAATGATTGTAAAAACCAGGATCATGGGGATCAGCTGTTTCGTATTCCGTTTCATAGGGGAAATTTCTCGCTTTCTCCTGCAATCAAGGAATATTTCTTGGCAATTGTATTTGTTTCCCGGCAAGATGATTCCGAATGTGCATTTACCGACAGGATTTACTCCGAAAATAGGAACAGTCGGTCTTGTCTATCTTAGATTATACTATCATTTCTCTTGCAAAAACGCAACGCTATATAAAGCGATGGATTTCAATTTTTGCTTTTTTGTCGCTTTCCGATAAATTGCAAAAGCAGCTTCCAGGTTTCCAATAGTCTCGCATGGTTGAATTCCGGAAAAGAAGTGCCATCCTGAACTGCACCCCACTTCAGCATCAGCGCCTCCTTCCTTGGAACAAAAAAAAGACCGATGGGCAGCTTATACCCCATCGGTCTTAGTGCGGCAGTCGCCAGGCGGCGATTAAATTGAATATGACTCCTTTCTGCCTGCGTCCGCTGTTAACTGCCGAAAAACTCCGGATCCGAGAGTTCGCAGCATTTTTGTCCGTCACATCTGCGCAGAATGTGGTCCTGTTTTCGTGGTCAATGAAAAGTTGGACAAGCACCGGAAACCCGCTTGAAATCAAGCTTTTCCCGTGTTGTCCCAATTATAACACACTCACATGCCCTGGACAATGCCCCCGGTGGCCTCCAGCAGCCGGGGGTCCGTGACCTTCAGCAGCAGGTCCCGGCCGTCCCGGTTTGCGGGGCACAGCCGCACGATCTCCACGGTGTATTCCTGGGTATCATCTCCGGAGATGGTGGACAAAATAACAGCGGGGCCGATGGTCACCTCGCTGCGCCGGGCCACGGGCAGTGCCGCGCCGGATACAAAGCCGCCTTCTGCCACAGTGCCGAAAATGCCGCCGCTGGTATTGGCGGACACGGTGCCCACATCGTGCTGCACGGTGAAGTCGCCCTTCAGCTGTCCCGGGTCGCCCTTCTGTCCCTTTTTCACGGCCTTCACGGTAGTCTCCATAATGGAACCGCTGGACAGCGGCATCAGCTGGGCCGTGTCCGTATCGGTGATGCCGTGGCCCAGAGCGCCATAGGCGCCGGTGTCCGGGTCATAGAAGGTCAGCGTCCCCACGCCCGCCATAGAGTCCCGTGTCCAGGCGCCCAGACGCCAGGAGCCATCCTCCGCCTGCACCGGCACGGCGGTGACGGTAAGGCTTTTGCCGTCCCGGCGCAGGCCCACGGCTGCAGGCGTTCCGCCGGCGGCCTGCAGCAGAGCCTGCAAATCCTCGGCGGACGTGATCCTTTCGCCGTTGCAGCTGACGATCAGGTCCCCCTCCTGTATGCCGCAGTCGCGGGCCGGGCACGGACCGTCGCTGGAGGTAGACACCACCAGCACGCCATCGGCAAACAGCTTGATGCCCACCGCCTTCCCCACAGGGATCAAGGTGCGCTGGTCGGCCCATACCGTCTGGCAGCACAGGGCCCCGGTGAGCAGCACGGCCAGCAGCCATGCGGCCGGCCTGCGTATGCGTCGCTTTTTTTGCGTTTCATACATGCGATCACCCCTGTTTTTGAATTTTGTCGCCGGCGACAGAGTTACTTTGCGCGAATCGCCCGGCTTTCATGTCCGCTAAATATAGGATGCATTTCCGCCGCAGGCAAAAAAAGCGCCGCAGACAGCAGTCTGCGGCGCAAAGCCGGAAAAAATTTCAAATTTTATCGGATCTCATAGCGCTTGGGGTCCCTGGGCAGACACAGCTCCGGCACCAGGCCCACTACGAACACGCTGCCGGAAATAGCGGAGATGAAGCCATTACAGCGTCACCTGGCATCCGGGGCCGAAGAAATACAGCACCCGCTCCGCCACCGGTGCTTCCAGCACCCGGCTCAGGGCCTGACTGTAGGCCGTCAGCTGGGGGCGATACAGCTCCGCCCGCTGGGCGGCCTCCTGGGGCAGGATGCGGTCCGTTTTGAAGTCCACAATGACCAAGCCCTGCTCCGTCCGGAAGGCGCAGTCCACCACGCCCTGGAGCATCAGCTCATCCTCCGGCTCCGCCTCCGGATCATACAGCGACGCTGGCAGCAGCAGAGAGAACCGGTACTCCCGGTACACCTCCCCCGCCCGGCGGATGCGCTCCGCCAGAGGCGAGGCCAGGAACCGGCGCACCTGCTCCAGCTCCAGGGACGCCGCCCGCTCCGGCGTCAGCAGATGCCGGGCCAGCAGGGCCTGCACCTGCTGCTCCGGCTCCGGGCCGCTCAGGTCCAGATACTGCATCAGCAGATGCATGGCCGTACCCCGCTGGGCTGCGGACAAAGGCCGCTCCCCTATCAGAAAGCGCGGCGTTTCCACCTGCACCTGACGCACCCGGCGGACGGTACCCTGGGCGATCTCCTCATCCAGCTCCCGGCCCTTCAGCTGGGTGGCCGTGACCTTGGTGGGAATGCGGCAGGCTGCCGGGTGGGGATAGTCCAGCTCCTGGACCTCCACAGGGCCGCTTTCGCGCGCCTCCTCCGGCGTGCTGTCCCGCTCCCGGAGAGCCGGCGCCACGGGATTTTCCCACACCTGCACCTGCCATCCGCCTCCGGCGCCTGTCAGGGTCTGGGGCTCCGTCTCCGCCCAGCGGCGGATGGGCTCCCCCTCCGGGGCGCACAGCAGCGGCAGCAGCAGCCAGTCCCCGGGGCATTTTGCCCCGGCCACCGCCTCCGGCGGCGCGGGCATCTCCGCCAGCACTGCCAGGTCCGCCGCCCGTTTCCGGGCGTGGGACATGCAGTCCACGCAGATGAGCTTCTCCTTGGCCCGGGTCAGGGCCACGTACAGAATGCGCATTTCCTCGGCCTTGCTCTCCCGGGTCAGGGCCGCCGCCACGGCGGATTTGGTAACGGTATCGTACCGGATCCGCCGCTGCCGGTCCACCCGCTCGGTGCCCAGCCCCAGCTGGGGATGCACCAGCACCGGCCGGTGGAAGTCGTCGGCGTTGAAGCGCTTGTGCAGGTCCGCCAGGATCACCACCGGGAACTCCAGTCCCTTGGACCGATGGACGCTCATGATCTGCACGCCGCTGCCGGTGGCCTGGGTGGAGATAGGCGGCTGACGTCCTTCCTCCAGCAGGTCGTGGAGCTGGGTCACGAAGTCAAACAGGCCGCCGCGCCCTGCCGCCGCCTGCTGCCCGGCGTAGGTATACAGGGCGATGAGGTTTTCCTTCCGGGCCGCGCCGCCCTCCATGGCCCCGAACACCGCCATGGCGTGGCACTGGGTATAGAGCTTCCACAGCAGCCGGTCCGCCGTCATGTCCCGGGCGGCCAGCCGCAGACCGTCCAGCGTCTGCCGGAAGGCCGCCGTGTCCTCATGTTCGTCCAGGCACAGGGCGTCATAGTAGTCTCCCTCCGGCAGCAGCGCCCGGATCTGGGCCAGCCGGTCCGGGGAAAAGCCAAACAGCGGCGACCGCAGCACGGCGATCAGCGGCACATCCTGCCGCGGATTGTCGATGATCTGCAAAAACGACACCATCACCGCCGCCTCCAGGGTGCTGAAAAACGCCTCGCTCTCCCCGCTGGTGCAGGGAATGTTCTCCCGCCGCAGGGCCGCCGTATAGGCCGCCAGACGCGCCCGGGGGGACCGCATGAGAATGACGATATCCTCTGGCTCCACAGGCCGGGGCTGTCCGTCCTCTCCCTGCACCGGGAAGCCCTGGTCCAGCAGCCGTCGGATGCGCCGGGCCACAAACCGGGCCTCCACCTCCGTGCGGTCGAAGGTTTCCTCCTCCGTATTCTCCACGCTGATCAGGTGCAGCTCCGGCTCCATGCCCGGCCGGGGCGGGTACGCCGCCTCCGCGCCGAAATACAGCTGCTCGTCGTCGCCGTAGTCCATCTCCCCCATTTCCCGGGACATAATGGCCCGGAACACAAAGTTGGTGCCGTCCAGCACCTCCCGCCGGGAGCGGAAATTCCGGCTCAGCAGCACCTTTCGCGGCTGGCCCTCCTCCGCCTCCGCCGCCGGGCAGTAGGACAGGTATTTCTCCAGGAAAATGGTGGGGTCCGCCAGCCGGAACCGGTAAATGCTCTGCTTCACATCGCCCACGGCGAACAGCCGTCGCTCCTCCCCGGACAGGGCCCGGAAAATGCAGTTCTGCACCTGGTTGCTGTCCTGGTATTCGTCCACCATCACCTCCCGGTAGCGGGAGGAGACCTGCTTTGCCAGCTCCGTGGGCCGTCCCTGGCCGTCGGTCAGCAGGTCGATGGCATAGTGCTCCTGGTCGGAAAAGTCCATCACGTTGCGCCGGACCTTCTCCGCCTGATAATGCAGGGTAAACTGTGCCGTCAGGCGCAGCAGGGCCAGCATGGCCGGGGCCATCTGCCGCAGATCCTCCAGCAGCTCCGCCTCCGGCACAGAAAAGATGGCCTGAATGTCCTTCAGCGCCTTTTTGGCCTGCTCCAGCACCGCCTTGGCCCGCTCCCGGCAGGCGGCGTTCTCCTCCCCCTTGGCCACGCCCATCCGCCGGAAGGACGGCACGCCCTGGGCAAGACTGTCCCAGCCGCCGGCGGCCTTGTCCCGCAGGGCCTCCAGGTCCTGGGCCACCTCCAGAAACCGGTGGCCGTAGGCCTTGTACACGGCGGGATAGTCCGCCATATCCTCCACGGCCCGGGTCAGCCGCCGGGCCCAGAAGTCCGCCCGGCGCAGGGCGTCCTCCATGAGATACCGGCCGCAGCCGGTGTCCGCCAGCTCCTGGGGGGTGACCTCCCAGCCCTGCCGCAGCTGCTCCAGCCACCGCAGGGGGTGCGGGTGGCTCTGGGTCTTTTCGTGGAGGTCCAGCACCAGGGCCTCCAGCGCCCGGTCATCCCGTCCGGCTCCCAGGGTCTCCGCCAGCTGGCGGGCGTTGCCGTCCTCCTCGATGTGGGCGTAAAAATCCTCCAATACCCGGTCCAGCACCCGCCGCCGCAGCAGCATGGCCTCCTGTTCGTCCAGCACCCGGAAATCCGGGGTCAGGCTGTGCTCCTCCACCGGGGGCAGCAGGTGCACGTTCTCGCGGAGCAGTCCGGCGCAGAAGGCGTCCACGGTTTTGATGTCCGCCTGATACACCCGCAGCGTCTGCCGCCGCAGGTGGCTGTCCCCGGGCCGGTCCGCCACCCGGCGGGTCAGCTCCTGGGCGATCTTGCCCCGCAGCTCCGCCGCTGCGGCCTTGGTATAGGTGATGATCAGGAAGTCGTCCACCTGACAGCCCTCCTGCTCCATATAGGAAAACAAGCGCTCCACCAGAACCTTCGTCTTGCCGGAGCCTGCGGCGGCGGACACCAGAAGGCTTCCGCCCCGGTCATATACGGCTGTTTCCTGCTGCGGCGTCAGCGGCATGTGCTCCCCTCCTTCCCATTTTCCGCGTCCACGAATTGCCAGAATTCCTCCGGCTTTACAGTTCTGATATAGCGCACCCGATCGCCGCCCCGGCCCTCCTGGAAGGCACAGGCCGCAGCAAAATCGCAGCGGTCGCAGGCCCGCTCCTGGGGTCCCCGTGCCACCGGGTCGGCGTCAATATTGCCGGAGCCGATCTCTCTGGCGATCTGGTGCAGCAGGTCCTCCACATACCGGCCCAGCTTCCCCAGCTGCTCCGCCGATGCGATGCCGTCGGAAATGGAGCCGTCCTTCTTCACCCGAATGGGCAGATAATGGGGTGCTTCCAGAGCGCTGTGCTCCATAGCCCGCAGCACCTCCGGGTCCGCCAGCACCATGCCGCTGCGGCGCAGCTCCTCCTGCAGGGCAGCCTGGAGCTTTTCCGGCTGGATGCCCCGGTCCTTTTTCAGGATCACCTCCCGGGCCGGGTGATACAGTACCCCCGCCGGCACAATGGGATAGCCGAAATAGCTGCGGCCCTCCTTCTCCAGAGTGAACAGGTACAGGAGCATCTGAATACCCAGGCCGTACCGCAGGTCCGACAGGTCAAAGGCTTTTTTCCCGGTTTTGTAGTCCACCACCCGCAGATACAGCTTTCCGTCGTGGAGCCAGCCGTCCACCCGGTCCACCTTGCCGCTGACGGACAGGGTCTCATCTCCCTCGGTGACGGTAACGGCGGGCAGCTGCCCGTCCCGGCCGCCAAAGCCCAGCTCGAAGGCCACCGGTGAAAAATCCGATTGGGCCAGCTCCCCGGCCATGTCCTCCACGATGGCGCAAGCCGCCGTCCGCAGCCGGGAAAACAGATACCGGAACCGGGCGCTTTTCTCCCGATAGCCGTCGATCTCCTCCCGGGCGTATTGGTCTATGTATTCCCGGACCAGGCGGCGCAGCTCCTCCCGCTCCACCTGGCTCCAGCCGCCCCGGTTCTTTACCTCCCGGGCCACATTTTCCAATAAATAGTGGATGAACGTGCCGATCTCCGGGGCCTCGAAGCCCGCCGGTCGGCGCTCTCTGGCCCGCAGGCCATACTGCATGAAGTACCCGAAGTGGCACCGCTTCACCTGGTCCATCCGGGAGGCCGACATGTGCAGGGACCGCCCATACAGGGCCTGCACCGCCTCCGGCGACAGCCGCCCCCGGCCCAGGGCGCGGCCCCGGTCCATGGCATCCAGCACCCGGTCATAGCCGCCCCGCTGCCGGAAATATCGCTCCAGTGCCCTGTCGCTGCCGGCCAGCTCCAGAGCCGTGGCAGGCAGCATCCGCCGGTAGGCCCCGTCCTCCCGCAGGACGTGCAGGTCCGGAAACAGCTTCTCCATCCGCTGCACCACGAAGGAGGGCCGCAGCTGAGCGCCGCTGATGTCCCCCACCGGCCAGCTGACGGTAAGCCGCTCCGTAGGCTGGGCCAGGCACGCGTAAATATTCTGCAGCTCGTTGTCCAGCGGGTCAAACACGGCGTCCGACAGCAGGATCTCCCGCTGCTGCAAGGTCTCCCGGTCCTCCGGGTCCAGCAGGCCGTGGCCGCTGGGCGGCATAGGCAGCACGTGGTCGTTGGCCCCCAGCAGGAACAGGCACCTTACCCGGTGCCGGTCGTTGCGGGTGATCTCGCTGACCTTCACCTGGTCCAGGGTGGCAGGAATGGTACCCACGCTGTACTGGGTCAGCACCAGCCGCAGCAGCCGCGCAAACTCCTCACCCGTCAGCTCCGTGTCCCCCAGGATCTCCACAAATTGGTCCAGCACCCCGCAGAATATCTCCCACAGCTGCACATATTCCTCCGCCAGCTGGGGCTGGTTCTCTGCCAGCAGCTTCCCGGCGGTTTCCTCCAGGGCCTGGGGCACACCGGCCTCCTGCAAAAATGTGTACAGGCACTCCGCCTTGCTCCTGGCGGATGATGCCGTTTTCATCCCCTGATACAGGGGCTCCAGCAGCAGACGTACCCGCCGCCGGACGCCATTGACCTGCCGCAGCCGTGCGGCGGCAGTCTCCGTCATCTCCCGTCCGTAGCCGTCGGGGCTGGCGGTCCAGTCGCTCTCCCGCAGCCACATGCCGCCCCGGATATCCCACACGATCACATAATTCTCCAGGATATCGCACTCATCCGGGGAAATGCCCCCCAGGCCGGTCTTCAGGCAGCGGAACACGTCCTCCCGGTCAAAGCCGCCGGTAACGGCGTCCAGGGCCCCCAAAAGCATGGTGATGGGCGGCTTTTCCAGCAGATCACTGCGGCGGCTGATATAGGCCGGGATGCCGTCCCGGCGGAACACGCTCTCCAGCAGTGGGCCATAAACCTCCATATTCCGGGCGCACACGCCCATATCCCGCCAGCGGTATCCCTCAGCCGCCAGCTGCCTCAGCTGCTGGGACACCCATTCCACCTCGGTGAAGGCCGTGGCGGCCTGATACAGGCGAATTCCCTCCGCCTGGCCCTCATAGGCCGTCTCCCGGCCAAAAAAGTGCCGCTCCAGGTGATCCAGGGGGCCGCTCCCCTGCTTTTCGCACCACAGGACTTCCATACTCTGCCCCACACGCCGGGCCATGCGCTCCAGGCGCATCCGCTGGCGCAGAGCATTCTGAAACAGCTGTTCATTGCCCCGGTCCCCCAGCAGGGTCACGGTAACGCTGCTGGCCTGCCGCAGCACCAGCTCCAATATGCTCTCCTCCTGGCGGTTGAAATAGGAAAACCCGTCCAGATACACATCGCAGCCCCGGAGATAGTCGCTGTGCTCCAGATGCTCCCGGAGCTTCTGGAGCCGGGACCGGGCATCCATGTCTCCGTTGCGCAGCCGGGCGTCATACGCCGCATACAGTAGCGCGATATCCCGCAGCTTATCGCCCATAGCGCCCTCCAGGTCCTCTACATGTGCATAGAGGTCCCGGGGCCCGATCTCATAGGCGTAAAGCTCCTCCATCAGGTCCGTCAGCTGCCGCAGAAACGACGCCCGCTGACTGGGCCGCCCGAACACCCGCAGCTCCGGCGCCAGCTCCTGCAAAACCCGCCGCATGGTCAGGAGCTTTCCCCCGTTGTCCAGGGTAAACTCCGCCAGCCCTCCCGTTTCGGCCAGCACCCGGGACGACAGACTCCGGAAGCTCAGCACCTCCGCATCCCGGGACGCCGTGGGCCCCAGGGCCCGGCACAGGTCCACCTCCGCCTCATGGGAAATATGCTCCGGCACCAGCAGCACCTGCCGCCGCAGTCCCCGGTTTTTCTCCATAGCCTCCAGTACCCGCCGGGATTTTCCGGACCCGGCCCGTCCTACCCATACAGACAGCATCCGCCCCGCCTCCTTTCTGACGCACTGACAGCAGGATACCATGGCTGCTGTCCCAAAAAACTCTCATCTGACAGTATACCGCATTTTCCCCCCGGTGGAAAGCCCCGTTAAGGCGAAAAAAAACGCCGCCTGCTGGGCAGGCAGCGTTTTTCTTTTATTGATTGGTGCCGAGCTCCTTGAGATACCGGCTCAGGGCATCCTTCCAGTCCGGCAGCGGCGTGAAGCCGTTCTCCGCCAGCTTGCTCTTATCCAGCCGGCTGTTGAAGGGCCGCGCCGCCTTGGACGCGCCGTATTCCGCCGTGGTCACGGCGTCCACCTGCACCGGCAGACCCGCCTGGCGGAAGATCTCGCAGGCAAACTCGTACCAGGAGATGTACCCGCCCTCATTGGTGGCGTGATAATAGCCGTACTTGTCGGACTCGATCATATCCACCAGCAGCCGGGCCAGGTCCAGGGTATAGGTAGGCGTACCGATCTGGTCGCACACCACCCGCAGCTTGTCGTGGGTCTTGCCCAGCTGGAGCATGGTCTTGATGAAGTTCTTGCCGTTCAGACCGAACACCCAGGCGATCCGCACGATGAAGTATTTCTCCAGCGCAGAGCTGACGGCCAGCTCGCCGCCCAGCTTCGTCTCGCCGTAGTAGTTCAGGGGCTGATAGTCCTTGCAATCCGGCTGCCAGGGCGTCTGGCCCTGCCCATTGAACACATAGTCCGTGGAAATGTACATCATCTTGCAGTCCTGGGCCTTGCACGCCGCCGCCAGATGAGCGGTGCCGTCCACGTTGATGGCCCGTACCTTGGGCTGCTTGTCGGCGTCCTCGGCCAGGTCCACCGCCGTCCAGGCGGCGCAGTGGATCACGGCGTCGGGCCGCACATCGTCCATCACCTGCCGCACCTGGGCGTCATTGGTGATATCCATGGGCACATAGGGCATCTCCGTCACGGCAGAGCCGTCTGCAATGCCGCTGTACACCGGGGCGATGTCACTGCCCACGCCCTGATGGCCCCGGCGGGCCAGCTCGTTCATCACATCGTGGCCCAGCTGACCGCCCACGCCCGTTACCAGAATTTTCATTTTGCAGCCTCCTTACAGATACTGGATGGCCCGGCTGACGGCCTTTTCCTTTCCGCCACCGGTAATGGTGCCCTTGATCTTGTCCTTGCACCAAACCATCACGAACTCAATGGCCATCAGGGCGGCAAACTCCGCCAGCATGACCAGGAAATACTTCACATCCGGCGCCGCGGCGGTATAGAACCGCTTCCCCACAGCCACCAGCACCGGCGCGATATACCAGGGCAGATGCGTGGCCATCAGGAACATGGAGTTCTTCCCGCACCAGATCAGCGGCCGCAGGGACACCCGCCCCTCCAGATACCGCAGCAGCTCCAGCAGCGCCACGGAGCCCAGAACGCCGTTGACGTAGAACACCAGGCCGAAGCGCCCCAGCCGGAAGGAGTTGAAATCCAGCTTCGGACTCAGCAGCGACAGCCCCAGGTTCACCGCCAGCAGCACCACCAGGATCAGCGGCCTGCTCAGCCGTTTGGGGTCCAGATGGCGATAGATGTAATAGCCGCACAGCATGAACCAGCACCCGCTGACGCTCTTGGCCGCCACCACAAACAGGTTCTGCCCCGCTTGGGCCAGCAGCCCCTCCGGCAGGTCCATCCCCTCATAGAACCAGCACACCGCCCACAGCAGCACCGGCATCAGGATGCACAGCAGCAGCTTCACGGCCCGGCGCCGGCTCTCCGGCCGGATGGCCGCAAACAGCAGCTCAGCCAGCAGCAGCGTGGGCAGGAACCAGAGGGTGGCGATGCCCCGCAGCGTAATGGTCAGGAAGATATCCCCCCCCAGGGCCTCTCTTATGCCCTGGTGCCGCACCGCCGCAAAGGCCAGGTGCGCCAGAATGGCCAACAGGGAGTACACCCCATAGGGGATGACCAGGGAATACAGCCGCTTGCCCCACACGGTGCCGCAGCTCTCCTCCTGTCCCCGGGCCTCATAGCGGCGTGCCTTCAGCAGGCCCACCACCACAAAGAACACCGCCAGCTTGAAGGACGAGAACCACACAGAGCTGGTGCTCCACAGATAGTCCATATGTCCCCAGATCACCGCCAGGATGCCCAGGCCCTTGGTGGCGTCCACAAAGCCCAGATGGGCGGACGGAATCGGCCCCGCCCCGGCCCTGACTCTCTGCTCCTCATCACTCAGCGATTGCCGTACATTTTCTCGTAATAGTCCTGATACTCGCCGGAGATGATGGTCTCCCACCACGAACGGTTGTTCAGGTACCAGTTGATGGTCTTTTTGATGCCGTCGGCGAACTTGGTCTCCGGCAGCCAGCCCAGCTCGTTGTGGATCTTGGTGGGGTCGATGGCATAGCGCATATCGTGGCCCTTCCGATCCGCCACATGGACGATGAGGCTCTCGGGCTTGCCCAGCTCCTTGCAGATGAGCTTCACGATGTCGATGTTGCGCATCTCGTTGTGGCCGCCCACGTTGTACACCTCGCCGACCCGGCCCTTATGGATGATCAGGTCGATGGCCCGGCAGTGATCCTCCACATACAGCCAGTCCCGGACGTTGAGGCCCTCGCCGTACACGGGCAGGGGCTTGTCGTTGAGGGCGTTGGCGATCATCAGGGGGATCAGCTTCTCGGGGAAGTGATAGGGCCCGTAGTTGTTGGAGCAGCGGCTGATGGTAACAGGCAGACCATAGGTCCGGTGATACGCCTGCACCAGCAGGTCGGCGGCAGCCTTGGAGCTGGAGTAGGGGCTGGAGGTGTGGATAGGCGTCTCCTCGGTAAAGAACAGGTCGGGCCGGTCCAGGGGCAGGTCGCCGTACACCTCGTCGGTGGACACCTGATGATAGCGCTGGATGCTGTATTTGCGGCAGGCGTCCATCATGGTGGCGGTGCCGATGATGTTGGTCTGCAAAAACACACCGGGATCCTCGATGGAGCGGTCCACATGGCTCTCGGCGGCGAAGTTCACCACCATGTCGGGGTGCTCCTCCTCAAACAGCTTGTAAACGGCCTCCCGGTCGCAGATATCCGCCTTCACGAAGCGGAAGTTGGGGTTGTCCATCACAGGGGCAAGAGTGGACAGATTCCCGGCATAGGTCAGCTTGTCCAGGCATACGATGCGGTAATCGGGATGCTCCTTGAGCATATGGAACACGAAGTTGCTGCCGATAAAGCCGGCGCCGCCGGTAACGATAATGGTCATGGCTCATTCTCCCTTTCCGTAAACGAAGTTGCAGTCGCTGTCCGCCAGCAGCGGAGCGTTTTTGTCCTTGTCGGACAGAATGGGGTCCGTCACGCCCCAGTCCACGCCAATGGCGGGGTCGTCGAAGCGGATGGACCGGTCGCTGGGATGGTCATACAGGTTGTCCGCCTTATAGCAGAAGTCCACGTCGTCCGTCAGGGTCACGAAGCCGTGGCCAAAGCCCCGGGGAATGTAGAACTGGCGCTTATTTTCGGCGCTGAGCTCCACGGATACCCACTGCAAATAGGTGGGTGACCCCTTCCGCAGATCCACCGCCACGTCCAGAACGGCGCCCCGCACCACCCGGACGATCTTGGCCTGGGCCATGGGGTCCTGCTGGAAGTGGATGCCCCGCAGGGTCCCCCTCTTAGCAGTGAAGCTCTCGTTGTCCTGCATGCTGTTGAAGTGCAGGGCTTCATACTTGGGCAGGGACCAGGTCTCCATGAACCAGCCCCGGTGGTCGCCGAACACGTCCGGCTCGATGATCTTTACCTCGGGAATTTTTGTGTCCAGAATTTTCATGCAAATCACCTATCAATATCGAATTTTGCCCTCAGCCACATGCATCAGGTGCTGGCCGTAGGGGGACTTGCCATAGCGCTGGGCGGACTGGAGCAGCGTCTCCCGGTCGATCCAGCCCTCGGTAAACGCGATCTCCTCCAGTGCCGCGATCTGGGAGCCCTGCCGGGTCTCGATGGTGCGCACAAAGTCCGCCGCATCCACCAGAGAGTCCATGGTGCCGGTATCCAGCCAGGCATAGCCCCGGCTCAGCAGCTGCACGTTCAGGGTGCCGTCCTCCAGATAGAAACGGTTCAGGTCCGTGATCTCCAGCTCGCCCCGGGCGCTGGGCTTCACCCGCTTGGCCATCTCCACCACCCGGTTGTCATAGAAATACAGGCCCGTGATGCAGTAGTTGCTCTTGGGGTGCTGGGGCTTCTCCTCCACGGAGATGACCTTGCCGTTCTCGTCGAACTCCACAATACCGAAGCGCTCGGGGTCATTGACGTAATAGCCGAAAATGCTGGCCCGGCCCTGCTGCGCATCCGCCGCCGCCTGCTTCAGGCGGGCCCGGAAGCCGCTGCCGTAGAAAATGTTGTCGCCCAGCACCATGGCGCAGCAGTCGTCGCCGATGAACTCCTCGCCCAGCAGAAATGCCTGAGCCAGGCCGTCGGGAGAGGGCTGCACCTTGTAGCTCAGGTGAATGCCGAACTGGCTGCCATCCCCCAGCAGGCGCTCAAAATTGGGCAGGTCCGTGGGGGTGGAGATGATGAGGATATCCCGGATCCCCGCCAGCATCAGGGTAGACAGCGGATAGTAGATCATGGGCTTGTCATACACCGGCAGCAGCTGCTTGCTGGTGACCATGGTCAGGGGATACAGGCGTGTGCCGGCTCCGCCGGCCAAAACGATACCTTTCATGAGATGGCTCCTTCCTTATGTTCCTCCGCGGCCCCTTGCTCCTTGGGCCATACGGTGTAAAAATGCTGCCCGATCCGCTGTTCCGGCGGCGGGGGCGTCATGTAATCGCCATAGGTATGGCGCAGCATCCGGTCATATCCGGCGGGAATGGGGAACTCTGCGTCCTCAAAGGGAACATACAGCGTTTCTTCCAGGTCCTCCCGCGGGAACACGATGTTCCAGTTGGTATCCCAAACGGTGCAGCCCACATAGCGGCACTTCTCATAGTCCTTCTGCCGGGCCCAGGCCTCGATGCGGTGGATGTAATGGGCGCTTCCATGGAGCCGGGCCCAGGCAAAGCCCGCCAGCTTGGCGGGGGTGTGGAGCCAGCCCCGGCGGCTGGGCGTGAACCGGTCGGCGGCGCAGCAGTTGATGAACTTCACATCCCGCATGGGCTGCTGCACCCAGGCCCTGGCCTCCTCCTCCGTGTCACCGCAGCCGTCCAGCGGATAAATGTCCACAAACAGGCCCAGGCCGTAATCCCGGATGCCCTGGTATTTCACCCGGTAGCGGGTGTCGCTGAAGCGGGCGATGGGGTACACATACCGGGGGTTGTCGTCCACGGTCATCAGGTGCATGGGCAGAAGCTCCTCCCGGTGCCGGCGGCAATATTCCACCAGCCTGTCAAAATCCGGCCGGGGCATAGCCACGTCCAGGTCGTCATCCCAGGGGATGAAGCCCTTGTGGCGGATGGCCCCGATGAGGGTCCCATAAAACAGGAAGTACCGCAGCCCCTGCTCCCGGCAGATGCCGTCCAATTTTTTGAGAATGCTCAGAGCGCCCTCCTGCATTTGTCGCAGTGTCAGTTCCTCCACTTATCTCACTCCTATCCGATATTTCGTCTTTATCTGTCTATTTCTGTCCCGATACGCAGCGGGATGTCCCGCTTTTGCCCGGGTTTTGTCCCGATTTTATGCCGATTTTTTGCGGAACACCGCAACAAGTCTCATAACCTGATCCCGGTGCCTGACAGCCCACAGGGCGCACACGCCCAGTCCCGCTGCCAGCAGGCCCATCCGGACCCAGAACAGATCCGTCAGTGCCACCGTCACCAGCGACACCACCGACACCACTCCCAGCCAGAGGAACTGCTGGAGAATGTCATACACCATGCCCTTGTGGACCCACCAGGCAAATACCACATGCAGTAGATAATACAGCAGGTAGCACGCCACCGTGGTATACGCCGCCGCCACATAGCCGAAGGACGGAATGAACACGGCGTTGAGCAGGATGTTCATTCCCGCCGCCAGCATGGTACCCAGAGCGATGAGCTTGGTCTTTTTATAGTAATACTCCACCGACGAGGGCAGGGTATACAGAAATGCGTAGTACATGGACAGGACAATGGGCATGGTCACATACCGGCTGTCGCTGTATTTGGAGCCGCCGGCAATGAGGATGACCTCCGGAGAGATCAGCGCCAGGGCCATGGCCCCGATGGACACAAACACCACATACGCCGAGGCCGCCCGGCGAATGGCCGGATACTCCCTGGCCTTCATCTTTTCAAAGAACCAGGGCGCCCAGGCGGTGTCCATGGAATTGGTGATGACCTGGAAGATCATCCCCACATTATAGGCAAAGCTGTAAAGCCCGGCCTCGGTGCTGCCGATGATGGACTTGATCATAATGCGGTCAAACTGGTTCAGCAGCAGCTGGCTCAGGCCGTGGGGCACGGTGGGCAGACTGATGCCCATACCGTAGCGCCAGTATTCCCGGCTGACCAGGGGCCGCTCCTTCCGCCACAGGCGGACCACCACATAGATGCCCACCAGCACCGCAGGAATCAATGTGCCCAGAATGCGGCCCAGATACCCCTGGCCCCGGCATAGGGTCAGAATCAGCAGCACAGAACCGCCAATGCCCGCCACGGCATAGACCAGGCTCAGCACCAGGTATTCCTTATACCGGTAGTCCACCGACAGCACGGAGTTGTAGAAGGTCAGCATGGCCATGCCGAAGCTCTCCAGCACGATCAGCGCCGGAAGATATGGCTGCTCCAGGCTCAGGACCCGGGCCAGCGGCGCGGCAAACACCAGGCTCAATGCCAGCAGCAGCAGGGAATTGCCGATGACCAGCAGCGTCACCGAGGAGCAATAGGACCCGGTGCGCTCATCATAGTCCAGCTTTGCGTTGCGGACGCTGGTGTGGAGGGTGAAGCCCGCCAGCACCGTCATGATCATGACATAGGAGCTGAAGGTGCTGTAAATGCCGAAGTCCTCCACCGTCATCAGCCGTGCAAACAGCGGGATGGCCAGGAAGGACAGGCCCTTCACCAGCATATTGCCCACTGTGTAGCCAAGGCCGGCCTTCAGAGCTTTTTTTCCGCTTGATTCATTTGCCATTGCAATAAACTCTCCTGTTGCGTGGGATTCAGGCGTTCTGCTCCTCCAGCGCCTGGGGGACCGACAGGGTGACGGCATACCAGGCGATGCCCAGCACGGCGTTCATCCAGGGGTTGAACCAGGTGACGACCCAGAAGGTGCACAGGCCGCAGACAACGGCCGCCCCCTCCGGGCACTCCCGCAGCAGCGAACGCCGCTGCAGGCACCACAGCACCACATAGCCAAAGGGCAGCATGTACAGCACCAGACCCACGATACCCGTCCGGGCCAGCATGTCCAGATAGAAATACTCGTCCACGCCGCTGTCCCGGCTGGCGGCCGCAGCGCCCAGGCCGCAGCCGATGATAGGACTGCGGCGGATGCAGTCCTTGAGGCCGTCCTGGGTTTCCTGGCGGAACTGGTCGGATTTCTCGGTGACCTCGATATAGGAGCGCTGACGGTCCATCTCGGCGTCGTTGGGCTTGTCATCGGAGATATCTCCCCGGATGCGGCCCCGCAGCTGGGAGGCCCAGGAGGTGGGGACCTCCTGGCCGATGGTGCGAGACACAGCAAAGCTCAGATAGCTGCCCTCCAGGACAAACTCCTGCACCGTGACCAGCACGCCGAAGCACACCACGGCAGCCAGCAGAAATGCCAGCACCCGCTTGCGCCCGGCAGGGCACAGAATCAGCACCGCCGTGATGCTCAGCACCGCCGTCAGGCCCAGGGCCCCATACAGGGAGCGGGTATAGCTTAAAAGCAGGGCGTTGAACAGCAGAGCCACCGCCAGCACATAGCGCCAGCGCAGCTTCGGCGCCCGGGCCTGGCGGAACAGCACCACCACGCAGCCCACGATCATATAGGGGCTGCTCTTGAAGAACACCCGGACCAGCTTGTTGGACACAATGTCCACCAGCCCGATGGAACGGGCCGTCAGCCAGCGGCACAGGGGCTCGGGGTTATCCGACAGCACCACGGCGGCGTTCACCGCCAGGATCAGAGCCGCCTGGATCAGCGCCCCCGCCAGGACCCAGCTCAGAAGGGTCCGCAGCCGGTCGCGGGACCGGACCACAGCCACAAACACAGGGATCAGGAACAGCCACATGAAGCCCTTTACGTCGGTGATCAGCACGTCCATGCGGTTGTTTGACCGGATGCCCAGCCAAGCACAGAAGGCCAGCCACGCCACAAATATCAGCGTCAGCCAGATGGAGGGCTTTTTCAGGTATGCGCCCAGATGCCGGAAAAGCTCCGGCAGGGCCAGAACAGCCGCCAGGCCCCCCAGCAGAATGCGGATGCTCACCGGGCCGGCCTCCCAATAGCGGCCGCCGCCGGTGATGCTGCACTCCAGAAGAAACAGGCACAGCACGCCGAAGGAAAGCTGGCTGCACCGCTGGACAAAGGTGCCCCGCCGGAACTCCTCCGCCACGTTATGAATTCGATTATGCAAAAAAGTCACCACCAAAGAATTTGTCCTATACGGCGATTCAGGCCGTACTTCCACAGACCCCGCCGCCGGTAAAGGGCCAGCCGGGCCAGTTTTCCCCGTTGGGGCGCGGCGGCATAATCCGCCAGCAGCGCCCGCTGATCCGGGGTCAGCTCCTGCTCATAGCAGGCAAGAAACGCCCCCGCCTGACGGGCGGTATCGAAAAGGGACCGGCGCACGGTGCCGCCCTTCAGCTTCTGGAGCACATAGCCCGCCGAGCGGGGGTCCTTGGCACCCACCACATTGCCGCCGTGCTGGCGGTAGTCGATGGTGGCCCGATCCAGGAACACGGCACGGCCCATGGCGGCGGCGATCAGCGCCAGCCACCAATCGTGCATAAGCATGTCCCCCTCCTCCACCGGGCGGCAGGCCAGCCGCGCCAAGGAGCGGTTGATCATCACCGTGCAGCCGGTGACCACATTCTGGACCAGCAGCTGGGGCAGGGACAGCCGATGGCCGTCCAGGCCGGAATAGTGCTGGAACGAGGGGTCCATCTCCCGCAGCTCGCCGTCCACCACCCGCAGGTCCGTGTGGACCAGCACCGGCAGGGACGGGTCTGTCTCCACCTGCTCCATGAGCCGAAGAGTCAGGCGCACCTTGTCCGGGTGCCACACGTCGTCCTGGTCACAGAACATGACGTAATCCGCCTGATCGCCAAACTGCTCCAGCAGGTGCATAAAGTGCTTCTGGGCGCTGCCGAACCGGCGGCCGGAACGGTAATGGGTAATCCGATCCGGATACCGGTCGGCGTATTCCTGCAAAATGGGGGCGGTATCCTCTCCGTCGTCCGACAGGATCAGCTTCCAGCCCCCTACATCCTGGGCCAGGATGGAATCCACCATGGGCCGGATGAATCGGCCGCCCTTATAGGCCGCCAGCAGGATCAATATTTGTTTTTCCATGGTCTTATCCTCACACAATGCCCCGCAGCAGGGCAGCGTAACGGGCCTGCACCACCGGCAGGTCAAAGGTTTCGTCAAACACCCGGCGGACATTCTCCCGCATGCGCAGGCAGTCCTCCACCGTCATTCCGGCCACCCGGGCCGCCGTATCCGGTCCCACGTTGACGCCCACCTGTTCCCGGTCCACCAGCTCGGCGGTGTCGGCGGGAATGTTGTTGAGAATGGGCAGGTCATGGCGGAAATAGTCCACAGATTTCATGGTCAGGCCCACGCAGACGTCGGGCTTCATCAGGTTGAAGCCAAAGTGACAGCAGCTCATGACGGCGTGCTTCTCCGCCTCGTCGTACACCACGCCGCGCCAGTCCACCTCTGCCCCGGCGTCCTTCAGCGCCTGGAGCAGCTGGGGACATTTCTCGCCGTCGCCGATGACGTGAACGGTCACGGGCTTCAGCCGCCGGAGCTGAGCCGTCAGGTCCGCGATGGCATCAATGTTCACCACGTTGTTGATGGCGCCCAGGTAGCACAGGTCCAGACCGTCGGCCCGAAGCCTGGCCTGGTGGGGCTGGTCCGGGGAACGCTGAGCCGCCAGGTAAATGGCGTTCTCCTCCGGCAGGCCCAGCTTGCGGCAGAACAGCCTGCACTCGGGAATCACCCGGTCCGCAGCAGGCAGGTTCTTATCCCGCAGCCCCGCCCACACGGAAAACGGCAGGGCCAGCAGCTGCTTCACGGAGCCGGAGGGGAACGTCTCCGGCCACATATCGAAGATCTCGAATATCAGCTTGGTATCCGGGTGGCGGCGCTTGAAGCGGGCGCCGTAATGGGCCAGATAGTTGGGGGGCAGCTGGGCCACCACCACATCCGGCGGATCCTGTTCCAGCTCCTGGAACACCAGCCGGGCAAAGTCCCGGTGTGACAGGATCCGCGCCAGGGAGAGGTTTTTCCGGTAGGGCCGCACATGGATCTGGCGGCATCCGGGGACCGAGCAGTGAAACACCTTTTTGGATGAGTGGTCAAAGTCGCCGGTATAGTACACCGTCTCATAGCCCTGGGACTTGAGATAGCCGTCGATGACATAGAGCCGGTGGTTATAGTGGTCGGAGCAGCTCAGCAGCACCGCCCGTTTCGTGGTATGCATTACGGTTTTTCCTCCGTTTTTTTGTCCTCAAACGCCTCGGTGCTTTCCTCCGGCGTCAGCAGCACCAGCGCCGTGCGCAGGATCAGCTTCAGGTCAAGCCAGACGCTGTATTGCTGGATGTAGGCCAGGTCCATAATGAGCTTATCCCGGGGGGATGTGTTGTACTTGCCATAGATCTGGGCAAGACCGGTAAGCCCCGCCTTGGCCCGCAGGCGATAGCGGAACTCCGGAAGATCATTGGTATATTTCTCGACATTCTCCAGCATTTCAGGCCGGGGACCCACGATGCTCATATCACTTTTCAGGACATTGATCAGCTGGGGCAGCTCGTCGATGCGGAACTTGCGGATAATCCGGCCCACCCTGGTGATGCGCTGGTCCCCCTTGGTGGCGGAGACGTGAATGTCCCCGGCTTGGGCCTGCATGGAGCGGAACTTGTACACCTCAAACACGCGGCCACCGTAAGTGGCGCGCTTCTGGCGGTAGAACACCGGGCCGTGGTCCTCCATGCGGATGGCCAAAGCCGTCACAAGCAGGATGGGAGACGTCAGAATCAAGCCGAGCAGGGAGATGAGAATGTCGCCTGTGCGCTTAACGATGCGTTCCTCAAAGCGCAGCTCCCGGACGGGGCAGAACATCAGGGTCTTGTCGTCAAACATGACGCGCTCCCCGGCCATAGCAACCACATCGGACATCTCCAGGCTGTAATACACGTCCTTGCGGGTCTGATAGCAGTACTCCACCAGTTCCGTCCGCTCATGGACGGAAAGCTCATACAGAAAGACGGCATCCGCCTGGTCCACGCAGGACAGCAGGTCCGGCTGATCCAGCCAGGCCACCTGCTGGATGTTATACTGCTTCTTGTAGCGGCCGACCTTCCGGATGAGGTCCTCGACGCACTCCCCGCGGCGGGCCACCATCAGGCAGCGCTGGGGCTTGTTGACCTTGAAGTACAAATCGTTTCCGCCATAAGCCATGACGATCACCAGGGCTACCTGCAGCAGATAGACCGCCAGCAGCAGCAGCGGCCGCTCATACACGAAATGGCCTCCGTGGATGACGGTGGTATTCATGATGCACAGCAGAAAATGCGTAACCAAATCCGTCAGCAGCAGCACCAGGGCCATGGAGAACACGATGGGCTTGCTCTTACGTTTGCCGATGTCGAAACCGCCATAAACCTTGGTCATCAGCACATAAACCACAATGAAGGCCACCGCAGTAACGCCCAAGGTGCGGCTGGGCCGCAGCAGGAAGAAATATTCCAAACCAAACAGTCCAAAAAAACATACGCCGCACAGCAAAAATGCCAGCAGCTTCATTAAAAAAGTGACAGACGATTTAAATCTCTTTAGCATAACAAAAATCCTTTTCCGGTTATCCTTTGACAAGTCCGTTTATTATAGCAGGTTTGAACGAAAAAATCAACCTTTTCCCCGCTTTTCGGGAACACATCAGAATAAAACCCGGATGATGTGAGTATTCCCATATTCCGTGGATTTTAATTGGCTCGCACTTCCCATGTTTTCCTATTATACGCACTTTTTCCAGTCAATGGTGAAATAATTTTGAACAATCTGTGAAATTCGGATTGAAAAAACATATATTTCCGTAAAAAAAGCGGACATCCGAAGATGTCCGCTTTGTGTTGG
>FR884119.1:0-23218 GCA_000435975.1 Oscillibacter sp. CAG:241
AAATGGAGCGTATCTGTATCGATACGCTCCATTGACTGCTTTATGAACACCCATCTAATACCGGGACGCTCTTTTTCCTATAAATTCGAAAAGATTTGCCGTCTTTGCTTGCTTTTATTGAAAAATATGATATACTGGATGTGTATGTAAGCGTCTTGTCTTCATGCGGCTGCCGTATGAAGTTTCCTGTCCGTGGGCATGATAAGTGCGCGGACGTTTTCTACACTACCTAAGAGAGGGTGCCTGTTTTGAATAAGTATATCATCCATGGCGGCCGCCCGCTGATGGGCGAAGTCACCATCAGCGGCGCGAAAAACGCCGCCGTTGCCATCATCCCCGCCGCCCTGCTGGTGGACGGGGTCTGCCGCATTGAGAATATCCCCCAGATCAGCGACGTAACGCTGCTGTTTTCCATTCTGGAGGAGCTGGGGGCCAATGTCCGGGTGCTGAACCGCCACACGGTGGAGATCGACAGCCGCCATGTCCACTCCACCACCCCGTCCTTTGACCTGGTGCGCCGCATTCGCGCCAGCTACTACCTGCTGGGCGCGCTGCTGGGCCGCTTCGGCAAGGCCACCGTGGCCATGCCCGGCGGCTGCAACTTCGGCGTCCGTCCCATCGACCAGCACGTCAAGGGCTTCCGCGCCATGGGTGCGGAGGTCACCGAGGGGAATCTGGTCCAGGCCGTGGCCAAGGGCGGCCGTCTGACCGGGGCTCCCGTGTATCTGGACATGGTCAGCGTAGGCGCCACCATGAACATCATGATGGCTGCGGCTCTGGCCGACGGCACCACCACCATTGAAAACGCCGCCAAGGAGCCCCATATTGTGGACCTTGCCAACTTCCTGAACTCCATGGGCGCGGATATCAAGGGCGCGGGCACCGACTCCATCCGCATCCGCGGCGTGGAAAAGCTCACCGGCGGCACCTACTGCATCATCCCCGACCAGATCGAGGCCGGTACCTATATGGCTGCCGTGGCCGCCGCCGGCGGTCGGCTGCTGATCCGCAACGTGATCCCCAAGCATATGGACTGCATCTCCGCCAAGCTGACGGAGATGGGCGTCACCGTGGAGGAGGAGGACGACACCCTGCTGGTGACCCGGTCCCAGCCCCTCCAGCGCACCAATGTCAAAACCCAGCCCTATCCCGGCTTCCCCACGGATATGCAGCCCCAGATCGCCGTGGTGCTGTCCCTGGCCCAGGGTACCAGCCTGGTCACCGAGGGGGTATACGGCGCCAACCGATTCAAATACATGGATGAGCTGCGCCGCATGGGCGCACAGGTCCAGGTAGACGGCCGGGTGGCCGTGATCGAGGGAGTGGACCATCTCAATGGCGCACCGGTGCAGGCATGCGACCTGCGGGCCGGCGCGGCCCTGGTCATTGCGGGCCTTGCGGCCCAGGGCGTTACCCAGCTGAGCCAGGTGCAGTTCATCGAGCGCGGCTATGAGGACCTGGTGGGCAAGCTCCGCGCCGTGGGCGCGGACATCCGGGTGGAGGAGATCCCCGAATCCCAGGAGGCTGCGGCACACATCGGCTGATATAGCTATTCCGGCGTCCGCCGCCACCCGCGGCGGGCGCCGAATCTTTTCTGCGAGGTAAGCACACATTGATGACCCTACATACTCTATCCAGCGGCTCTCAGGGCAATTGTCTGCTGCTGTCCGACGGAGATACCCACATCCTGGTGGATGCCGGGATCTCTACCCGCCGCATCAAGGCGGGTCTGGCCCAGCTGGAGCTGTCCATGGACGAGCTGGACGGCATTCTCATCACCCACGAGCATACGGACCATATTTCCGGCCTGGCGACCCTCATCAAGCACCACGCCATCCCCCTGTACGCAAGCCCCGGCACCGCCCGGCAGCTGGCGTACCGGCTGGCCGGGGTGGAGCCGCTGCTGCGGCCCCGGGAGCCGGGGTGCCAATTTGAGGTGGGCCAGTGCCTGGTCACCGCCTTTGAAACCTCCCACGACGCGGCCCAGAGCATGGACTACCGCATCGACGGCTCTGGCTCTGTGGGCATCCTGACGGACACCGGCTACGTCACCGATGAGGCGGCGCAGGTGCTGCCGGGAGTCAGTCTGCTGGTGCTGGAGAGCAACCACGACGTGGAATACCTCCGCTCCGGCCCGTACCCCTACACCCTGAAGCAGCGGATTCTGGGCAGTCAGGGCCACCTGTCCAACGACGATGCCGCGGCCTTTGCGGCACAGATGGCCGCCGGCGGCACCCAATGCATCGTTCTGGCCCACCTGAGCCGGGAGAACAACACGCCCCAGCGGGCGTACGACACCGTGCGCCGTGCGCTGGACGCCTGCGGCGCATCGGTGGAGCTGCTGGTGGCTCCCCGGGACGAGTTAAGCCCCGCCTATGAAACGGAGAACGCGCTGTGCAGAAGATAACCGTTCTCTGCGTGGGGAAGCTGAAGGAGCGGTTTTATCAGGAGGCCGCCGCCGAGTACGTCAAGCGCCTGGGGCGGCACTGTAAGCTGGACGTGGTGGAGCTGCCGGAGAGCCGCCTGCCGGAGGACCCGTCGCCGGGGGAGATTCAGCGGGCGCTGGCGGCGGAGGCCGCCGCCATACGGGAAAAGCTGCCCCGGGGCGGGGCGGTCATCGCCCTGTGCATCGAGGGGAAGCCCTGCTCCAGCGTGGAGCTGAGCCGCCGGATGCAGGAGCTGGCGGTGTCCGGCAAAAGCCAACTGACGTTCCTCATCGGCGGCAGCGTGGGCCTTGCCGAGGACCTGAAGCGGCAGGCCGACTGGCGGCTGTCCATGTCGCCTATGACGTTCCCCCATCACCTGGCCCGCATCATGCTGCTGGAGCAGATCTACCGGGCCTGTCAGATCGCCGCCGGTACGAAATATCACAAATAAACTGTATATAGGAGGTATCACACATGGACAATTCCAAGTGGGCCTTTGCACCGGATACGCCGGACTGGCCCATAGACGCCCAGGGAGAGAAGGAGAAGGCCGTTCTGCTGACCAGCACGTTCGACTCCACCGCCGACGCGGATATGCTCATCTCCCTTTTGGCGGCCTATCGCATCCCCTGCTTCAAGTATTTTGACTATGAGGGCGGCGCGGGAAAGGTCATCAACGGCTTTTCCGGCTACGGCGCCAGCCTGTACGTTCCCGCCTCCCTGCTGGAGGACGCCAAGGAAATTCTGGAGGCCCAGCCGGTGGAGGAGCCGGAGGCGTCCCAGGAGTAAATAGATAGGGAAGGAGTATTTTCTGATGGATTACATGCAGGAATATGAGAAGTGGCTGGCCTCTCCGGCGCTGACTCCGGAGGAGCACGCCGAGCTGGAGAGCATCCGCGGCGACGAAAAGGAGATCCGCGAGCGGTTTTACGGGCCGCTGGAGTTCGGCACCGCCGGCCTGCGGGGCACCATGAAGGTGGGCCTGCACCAGATGAACGTCCACGTGATCCGCTGGGCCACCCAGGGCTTTGCCAACGTCATCTGCGCCGAGGGTGAGGACGCCAGGTGCCGGGGCGTGGCCCTGTGCATGGACTGCCGCAACCATTCCATGGAGTTTGCCCGGGCCGCCGCTGAGGTGTGCGCCGCCAACGGCATCCATGTGCGCATTTTCGAGTCCCTGCGCCCCACGCCGGAGCTGAGCTTCGCCGTGCGGGAGTACGGCTGCCAGGCGGGCATCAACGTTACCGCCAGCCATAACCCCAAGGAGTACAATGGCTACAAGGTCTACTGGTCCGACGGCGCACAGCTGCCGCCCCAGCACGCCGCCGCCATCGCCCGGGAGCTGGAGCATATCGACATCTTCACCGGCGTGCGCCGCATGGCCTATGACGACGCGGCAGCCCAGGGCCTGATCCAGGTCATGGGCCGGGAGACCGACGACCGCTTTATGGCGCATGTCATGGCCATGGTCAACGATCGGGAGTCTATGGCCCGGGTGGCCGACACCTTCAAGATGGTGTACACCCCCTTCCACGGCTGCGGCTGGCAGCTGGTGCCCGAGGCCCTGCGGGGCCTGGGCGTAAAGCACCTGTACTGCGTCAAGGAGCAGATGGTGCTGGACGGCAGCTTCCCCACGGTGGCCTCCCCCAATCCGGAGAACCCCGAGGGCTTCTATCTGGCCATTGATCTGGCCAATCAAGTGGGTGCGGACTTCATCCTGGGCACCGACCCAGACAGCGACCGCGTGGGCATCATGGTCCGCAGCCACGACGGCTCCTTTATCCCCGTTACCGGAAACCAGACCGGCGTGCTGATGCTGGACTATCTCATCGGTGCCATGCGCCGGGCCGGGAAGCTGCCGGAGCACCCCTATTTCCTGAAGACCATCGTCACCACCGAGATGGCCCGCAAGGTGGCCGAGGCCAACGGCGTCACCTGCTGCGATACCTTCACGGGCTTCAAGTTCATGGCCGAGAAGAAGAACGAGCTGGAGAGCCAGGGCAAGGGCCAGGTCATCATGAGCTACGAGGAGAGCTACGGCTACATGCTGGGCGACTATGTCCGGGATAAGGACGCCGTCACCGCCTCGTTGATCCTGACGGAGATGGCCGCCTGGTATGCCGTTCAGGGCATGACCCTGTTCGATGCGCTGAACGCTCTGTACGAGAAGTACGGCTTCTACGGGGAAAAGACCCACAACCTGGTGATGCCGGGGCTGGACGGCCTGGAGAAGATGGCCCAGCTCATGCGGGACCTGCGCTCGGAGCCCCCCGCCGCCATCGCCGGGGTGGAGGTCCTGCGCCGCAAGGACTACACCGACGGCAGCGTGGTGGATTGCCGCACCGGCGAGAAATCCGCCATGGAGCTGTCCGGCAGCAATGTGCTGCGCTATGAGCTGGCCGACGGCACCACCATTCTGGTGCGCCCCTCCGGTACCGAGCCCAAGATCAAGGTCTATATCCTGACCATCGGCGACGGCGCTGCTGCCCGGGATGAAAACCTCCGCAAATATGGCGAATGGGTCAAAACCCTGCAAAGATAATGGAAAAAGCTCCGGAAGCTGCGCTTCCGGAGCTTTCAGCTTGTCAAAAAGCCTCGCAGAGTTCGCGGCCCGCAGACCGCGAATAAAGTTTGATCCATTTTTCGCGGCGGCGCCCCCCAAGGGGACTTCCGTTGGGCGTGTACGTCGCGAAAAATACTTTGCGCTGGCCTCGGCCCAGCGGAACTGGCCTCGGCAGACCCGACGGCTGATGTCGGGCCAGAGTGTGTTCGTGGGCGCTTGCGCACACGGACGCGCGGGTCGGAGCGAAATCCCTTTTGTCAAAAAAGGGCAACGCCCTTTTTTGAGTTTCTGCCGCTCAGTCCTGCTCCCAAAAGGTCCGGATGAACGCCTCCATGGTCTCGGCGGTTTTCTCCACGCCCAGCACGCCGGTGTTCACCGTCAGGTCATAGCAGGAGCTGTGACCCCAGAATTGCCCGGTATGGTGGTGATAGTAGACCCTGCGGTGCCGGTCTGTCTTAGCCACCAGCAGGGCGGCCTTTTTCTTGGACAGATTGTGCCGCTGCTCAATGCGGCGGATCCGCAGGCTCAGGTCCGCCCGGCAGAAGATCCGCAGCAGGCCCGGACGTCCTGCCAGGGCATGGTCGGCGCAGCGGCCCACAAAAATGGCGGATTCGCCGCTGTCGGCGATCTGGCGGATCATGTCGAACTGGCGCTGGGCCACATTGTGTGGAATGGAGTTGTCGAATTCATTGATTTTGCGGCTGAGGATCCGGTTCACCGGCCGCTCGTCGTACTGCTGTGCCAGCTGCTGCATTTCCGGGTCATTTTTCCAGAGCTCGTCGATCAGCTCCCGGTCCAGCATCCGGATGCCCAGCCGCTGGCTCAGCAGGGCTGCCAGGTCATGCCCGCCGCTGCCGTATTCGCGTCCAATGGTAATCAGTATCTGCTTTTTCATACGAAAGCACCCTTTCTGCTCTCTATCAACAGCTTGGATTTGTTTATATTATACTACCGTTTCCATCGGTTGTCACCACTTTTTTGCAAAAACCTTACAGCATCAAGGAAGTGTATAAAAAATCTCCCCCGCAGCAAAACGCCGCAGGGGAGAGCGGATTATTTCACGGAGCCGTCGGCGTTGAACAAAGGCAGGGGAGCCAGGAACCTGATGTCCTCCCGCTTGGCGGCGTCGCCCTCGGCCAGAACGGCGATGCGGGCCACCACGGTGCCTCCGGCCAGGGCCACCAGATCCTCCATAGCCCGCAGGCTGCCGCCGGTGGAGATCACGTCGTCCATCAGCACGATGCGCTTGCCGCAGATCAGGTCCGCGTCATCCCGGCCCAGATACAGCTTCTGGGTGCCGGCGGTGGTGATGGACTGATCCTCCACGTGGATGGGGTCGGGCATATAGGCCTTGGGCCCCTTCCGGGCGATAAAATACTTCTTGGCCCCGGACTGGCGTGCCATCTCGTGGATCAGGGGAATGCTCTTGGCCTCTGCGGTAAACAGATAGTCATAGCTGCCCGGCTCCAGCAGCTTCAGCAGCTCCCGGCCGCAGGCCTCGGTAAGCTCGGCATCGCCGAAGCAGATGAACGCGCCGATATACAGATCGTCGGTGACCTTACAGATGGGCAGCTCCCGCTGGAGCCCGGCCACGGTCATGGAATAAGTGGACATAACAAAATCTCCATTCTGCCGCAAGGGGAGAGAAGACGCTGCGGCTGTCGTTTTTCAGCGAACCACCCGCCTTTTCCGGAAAAAAGACGGGTGTCCTGTCAAGTCTATTATAAGGATTATATTGTAAAAGTCAATACAAAAACTGCGGCGCCGGAATTTCACGCGCGAAAGAATTTATCCATGTAAATTGTGAAAAATTAATCAAATGCCTGGATTCGGCGATTTGCACCGGCTCTGCGGTGCCTATGGGGCTTTTTACGATTTTTGCAAAATGCACAAAAAAGCACCCAAAGATTTTACGGTCAAAGCCCCGCAAATTCGGGATAACCCCCTTGAGTATTTGTCGGAATGGTGTTATCATCAGAAGAGATGAGACATGAATGAATGTCATTCATCCATTCCAAATCGGAACAAATTTTGGAACAAATTTGAGGAGGCAATTATTATGAATGCTTATCTGGCCAGCGTTCTGGAGAACGTCAGAACCAAGCATGGCAACGAGCCCGAGTTCGTGCAGACCGTGGAGGAAGTCCTGTCCTCTCTGGAGCCTGTCATCGAGAAGCATCCCGAGTATGAGAAGGTCGATCTGCTGAACCGCATGGTCGAGCCTGAGCGCATGTTCACCTTCCGCGTTGTGTGGTGCGACGATAATGGTCAGTGGCATACCAACCGCGGCTGGCGCTGCCAGTTCAACGGCGCCATCGGCCCCTACAAGGGCGGCCTGCGCTTCCAGAAGAATGTGTATGAGGGCATCATCAAGTTCCTGGGCTTCGAGCAGACCTTCAAGAACAGCCTGACCGGCCTGCCCATCGGCGGTGCCAAGGGCGGCTCCGACTTCGATCCCGCCGGCAAGTCCGACGCCGAGGTCATGCGCTTCTGCCAGAGCTTCATGACTGCTCTGTATCGCTACATCGGGCCCGACATCGACGTTCCCGCCGGTGACATGGGCGTTGGCGGCCGCGAGATCGGCTACCTGTATGGCCAGTACCGCCGCCTGAAGGGCGTGTGGGAGAACGGCGTGCTCACCGGCAAGGGCCTGAGCTACGGCGGTTCCCTGATCCGTCCCGAGGCCACCGGCTACGGCGCCATCTACTATCTGCAGGAAGTGCTCAAGCACGAGAACGACACCATCGAGGGCAAGCGTATCGCCATCTCCGGCTACGGCAACGTGGGCTGGGGCATCATGAAGAAGGCTGCTCAGCTGGGCGCCGCCGTCACCTACTTTGCCGGTCCCGACGGTTACGTTCACGATCCCGACGGTGTCATCACCGACGAGAAGCTGAACTTCATCCTGGAAATGCGCGCCAAGGATCCCATGCACTGCAAGCCCTACGCCGACAAGTTCGGCTGCGAGTTCGTGGCCGGCGAAAAGTGCTGGGGTGTCAAGGATGTTGACGTGTACATGCCCGCCGCCATGCAGAACGACGTCCGCATGGAGTCTGCCGAGAAGATCGCCGTCTCCGGCGTGAAGTATTACATTGAGGTGGCCAATATGCCCACCACCAACGACGCTCTGAACTTCCTGCGTCAGCAGAAGGGCATCATCGTGGCTCCCTCCAAGGCCGTTAACGCCGGCGGCGTGGGCGTCTCCGCTCTGGAGATGGCTCAGAACTCCGAGCGTCTGGTCTGGACTGCCGAGGAAGTCGATGCTCAGCTGCACAAGATGATGAAGACCATCCACAAGGAATCCGCCGATGCCGCTGCCGAGTACGGTCTGGGCTACGACCTGGTGGCTGGCGCCAACATCGCCGGCTTCAAGAAGGTCGCCGAAGCTATGATGGAGCAGGGCTGCTTCTAAGCCGAACGACGGACAATGATCCAATAACTGAACCGGGGGTCCTGCGGGTGCAGGACCCCCGGTTTTCATTGGGAGTGCGCTGTTGACGGCTTCCTCCGGTGGGGCAGGCGGCACATCCTCGCCGCGCCCGGTTTGTCCCGGCTTATCCCGCCTGTGTCCCGCCCTTTTTGGCCTCTGTCCCGGCCTTGTCCCGCCTTGTATCAGGACAAAAATAGCGAAATAATACGCACAGTAGGAATAACAAGCAAAAATCCGGTTGCCACGCTATGCGCGGCAACCGGATCAATTTGTCTTAAAAGACGTACAGCAGGATGCACACCAGGACGATGCACAATCCCAGGCAGGCCATCAGCAGGGCATAGGACAGGCTGCCCTCCATCCGGCGGAGGGTGTCCAGGATGGTGCCCAGCCGGTCGGCGGCCTCCTGTTCCGTGCGCTGGCCGCCGTGGGTCATGGCGTGGATCATGGCGCTGCGGGGAGATCTGTGGCGCCGGGGCCGGGAGTCCCGCAGGAAGGTCCGCCGGGCCACCAGCACCAGGAAGTCCAGCGCGTCGCATACCGCCCGCATCACCACGTTCAGCACCCGGTACAGGCCCCGGATGACCGGGCGATAAACCCGTTCCTCCAGGCTCAGCCACTGGGGCCAGCGCTCCAGATACACGGCCTCCGCGCCCTTGCGGTCCATGAGCACCAGGCGGATGAACAGGAAATACACCGCCATGCCGATGGTCAGGGAAATGGCCACGCCCTTGAGATTTTCCCAGGCCAGGTAGTGAACGGCGTGGCCAAAGGGATGCCCGCCCACAAAGGGAAGGGCCAGAGCGGCCACCGGCTCCGCCAGCCCATGGGGCAGCAGCCCCAGCACCGGCAGAGGCAGCGCCGCCAGCACCAGCGCCGTGACGGTCATAGGCGTGCCCCAGGTCTTACCGGTGGGGGAGATGGGCTTCTGCCAGAACAGGGCCACATAGATCTTGGTGAGATACGCCGCCGTCAGGCCACCGGAGAACAGAAACAGCCACTCCACCGCCGTAACGCCCAGACTGCCGCTTTCGGCGGCCAGCTCTACCAGGGACTCATGAACCAGGGTTTTGCTGATATAGCCCAGAAAGCCCGGAATACCTGCCAGAGAACAGGCACCGCACAGAAACAGGCCGTGCAGCAGGGGCTTTCCCCGGCCATAGCCGCGAATCTGGTTCAGGTCCAGGGCGTGGGTATTGCAGTACACCACACCGGCCAGCAGGAACAGGGTCAGCTTTACCAGGGAGTGGTTCATCATGTACAGCACCGTACCGTGGGCGGTCAGGGCATTGTGCTGCCCCAGCAGGGACAGGGCCGCCGTTCCCACCAGGATAAAGCCGATCTGGGACAGGGAGGAGCAGGCCAGAATATACTTGAGGTTGTTGGAAAACACGGCGATAGCCGCGCCCAGCACCATGGTCACCGCCCCCAGCACCAGCAGCAGAACACCCCACCGGTGCTCACCGGGGAGGATGTCCGCCGTGATGATCAGGGCGCCGAAGATGCCCGCCTTGGTGAGGACGCCGGACAGCAGGGCACTGGCCGGAGCCGGGGCCACCGGGTGGGCCTTGGGCAGCCAGATATGCAGGGGAAACACACCCGCCTTGGCCGCAAAGCCGAACAGGATGCACAGGGCCGCCGCCCACAGCTGCCCCCGGTCCGTTACCATGGCGCAGGCGTCAGGCAGTTGGGCGATGACCAGGGTGCCCGTCAGCCGGTACAGCAGGAACAGGCCCATCAGGGTCACAAGGCCGCCCAGCACCGCAATGGCCAGGTAGGTTTTGCCGGCGTCCAGAGCGTCAGGAGATTCCTCCTGCACCACCCAGGCGTAGGAGCTGAGGCTCATGAGCTCGAAGAACAGGAAGGTGGTATACAGGTCTGCCGACAGGAATACACCCAGGGTAAAGCTCAGACACAGCAGGAAGAAAAAGTGGTAGCGCCGCAGGTAGTGGTGGCCCCGGAAATACTGGGGCGTCAGCAGGGCGGACACGAACCACATGAAGCTGACCACCAATCCATAGATGGCCCGGAAGCCGTCCAGGGTAAAGTGGATGCCGCACAGGGGGATATCCAGGGACACGCCAAACCGGGTGCATACAGCCAGCACCATCACCAGAAGCGTCAGCCCCGTGACGGCGCAGGACCAGCGGCCCAGCCGCGTCTCGCTTTCGCTGCGGACGAGCAGCAGGGGAACGGACCCCATCAGGGGCAGCAGGATCAGAAGAAGCAGCATCACAGGCCCACCGCCTTTCCGATCACGTCCAGCAGCCACTGGGGAAACAGGCCCATGACCAGACACGCCGCCGCCAGCACGGCGGTGGGCACCGTCATCATCCAGCCCGCCTCATGAGCGGAGCCCTCGGGGATGGCGGGGGCGTCCGTCCGGGGGAACCAGGCCTTCAGCACCACCTGGAACATGTAGACCGCCGTCAGCAGGGCCGACACCAGCAGGGCTGCGAAGCCCACCAGCGGCAGCCAGCCGCCGATATCCACCGCCGCCCGGGCAATGTACCACTTGCTGACGAAGCCATTGAAGGGGGGGATCCCCGTCAGGGCGCAGGCCGCCGCCGTGAAGCAGGCGAAGGTCACCGGCATGTACCGGGCCAGGCCCTCCAGCTGGGGCACATACTCCCGGTGGGCGTAATGCAGCACCGCACCGGCCGTGAAGAAGGCCATGATCTTCACCACCGAGTGGACGATCAGGTGCAGGAAGGACGCTGCCAGGGCCTGGGTGGTCATCAGGGCGGCGGCAAACAGAATATACGACAGGTTCGACACCGTGGAGTAAGCCAGCCGCAGCTTGAAGTGCCGCTGCTTCAGGGACATGCAGGAGCCGTAGACAATGGTGATGATGGGCAGCAGCAGCGCCAGCTGCTGGGCCCAGGTGCCGGACAGAATGTCCGGGCCGAAGCTGTAATAGATCAGGCGGATGCAGGCGAAGGCACCGGCCTTTACCACCGCCACCGCGTGGAGCAGGGCCGTGACGGGGGTGGGGGCCACCGCCGCCGAGGGAAGCCAGCCGTGCAGCGGCCAGATGGCGGCCTTGACCCCGAAGCCCACGAAGGACAGGGCAAACACTGCCAGCAGCATGGACAGGTCTCCGTCATAGCCCGCCAGGTGACCGCCCAGGGAGAAGTCTGAAGCATCGTGGATGGCCAGGAACACCAGCCCGATAAACGCCAGGGCCGCGCCGGAGATGGAGTATACCAGGTACTTGACGCCGGCCTTTTTGGCGGCCTTGGTCATGGGCTGCATCACCAGGGGCAGGGTGGCCAGAGTCAGCAGCTCATAGAACAGGTACATGGTCATCATGTTGGCGGAGAAGGCAATGCCCAGGGTGACGCCGAAGGATGCCGTGAAAAATGCCCAGAACATGTGCAGGTGCTTTTCGTGGCGCATGTAGTCAAAGCCATAGAGCATGGTAAAGGGCCACAGGGTGGCAGACAACCCCGCAAACAGACGGGCGGCCCCGTCCATGCGGAAGGCGATGGTCAGCCGGTGGGAAAAGTGCAGCAGGGTGAACGTGCCGTCATCGCACAGGAGGATGGCCGCCCAGGCCAGGGCCGTGGTGCCCAGGATCAGGAGGCTGTATACCAGGCGGCGGCAGCTCTCGCTGCGGATGGGCAGGAAATAGGACAGCAGGCCCAGCACCAGCGGCAGGAACACCGGCAGAAGGAGAAGAATTCCATTCATATGGCGCACCTCCTTACAGAATGGACCCGGTGATGTGCTCCATCACGGGGACAGTGATGCCGGACAGCAGGCCCAGGATCAGGCTGGCTGCGGCGAACAGTGCCAGAGACAGCACCAGCAGCAGCGGCTCCCGGACCCGGCTCCGTGCCGGGAAATCCTGCCCCGGAAAGAAGGCGCGGCACAGCGGCGGAAACAGATAGGCCGCCGTCAAAAGCGCCGAGATCAGCAGCACCGCCGGAATGATATAGCACAGGGGGGCGGACATGCCGTCCAGGGCTCCCAGAGCCAGATACCATTTGCTGAAGAAGCCGCCGAAGGGGGGGATGCCCACCAGGGACAGAGCCAGGGCGGCGAAGCAGCCCATGGTGACGGGGATCCGGCGGCCCAGACCCGGGAAACCGTCGATGGTTTCCGTGCCCGTCAGGAAAATGATGGAGCCGGCGGACTGGAACACGCCGATCTTGGCCAGCGCGTGGAACAGCAGCTGCAAAAGGCCACCCAGCAGGCCCACCGGAGTCATGAGGAATACGCCCAGCAGCACGTAGGAGATCTGGGAAATGCTGGAATAGGCCAGACGCTTTTTCAGGCCGTTTTCCGTGCAGCCCATAAACGAGCCCATGAAAATGGTCACCAGGGTCAGAACGATGCACACGGTCTGGACCCAGGTGCCCCGCAGGGCCTCCGCGCCCACGGTGAAGTAAATGACCCGGATGGCGGCGATGGCCCCCACCTTGGCGATGATGCCGGAGAGCAGAGCATGGGCCGGAGCCGGGGCCACGGGATGGGCCGAGGGCAGCCAGTTGTGCAGGGGGTACAGACCCGCCTTGGCGCCGAAGCCCAGCAGCATCAGAAATGACGCAGCCAGCAGGGTAGGAGGGAGCGTCTGGAAATATCCGCCACGGACGAAGGCCAGGGAGGATTGCTGGGCCAGCAGCACCACGCCGAACAGGGCGATGAAGCCGCCGCAGACGGAGTAGTACAGGTATTTTACCGCGCCCAGCAGGGCCTTGGGACGCTGGGTGTGCAGCACCAGGGGGAACGACAGCAGGGTGGTGAGCTCATAAAACAGGTATAGAGTCACAAGGTCTGCCGCCAGGGCAGCGCCCAGCACCGCCGCCTCCGTCAGCATCAGGAACACATAGAAACGGGGATGGTGCCCCTCGTGGGTCATGTAGACGGAGGCGTAGGGGATGGTCAGCAGCCAGCACACGGCGGTCAGCAGGCAGAAGAACCGGCCCAGGCCGTCCAGCCGCAGGGAAAACGTCAGGTCGGCGGTCATGTGCCACACCGGTGTGGCCATGTCGCCCAGGGTGCAGGCACCGATCAGCAGCGCCAGCAGCAGGGCCTGGCCCACGGCCAGGATCACCGTGCGGGCCCGGTCGTTCCGGATCAGGCTCAGGGCCGCCAACGCCAGAGGCAGCAGGAGGATGAGATACAGCATATTCGATTCCTCCCTTTCTCACTGACAGAACAGGTCCATGCCCTGGCGGAACAGGTCCATGAGCCCATAGGACCGCAGGCCAACAGCGATGTTCAGGGCCACGAATACAAGGCCCGGCAAACTGGCCCAGCGCAGGCGGCGTGTATGCTCCGTTTCGGCCTCCGGCACCCAGAGCAGCAGCGTGGTGTACAGGAAATACAGCACGTTCAGCAGGGTGGACAGGGCCAGCGCCAGCAGCACCGCCCAGGTGCGCCAGCCCATGTGGAACGCCGCAGCGGCAAAATACAGCTTGGGGATGAAGCCGGCGAAAATGGGGATGCCTACCATGGACAGGGCGCCCACGGTGAATACGCAGCCGGCGGTGGGGTCCCGGTGGGCGGCGGCCCGGAGGCTGTTGAAGTCCTGGTGTCCGCCGGAGGCGGCCACCAGGTCCGCACCGGACAGAAACAGCATGGGCTTGGTCAGGGCGTGGGACACGATCTGGAACAGCACCGCCGCCAGGGCGGCCTGGGTCCCCATGCCCAGGCCCATATAGATGTAGCCGATCTGGGCGGCGGAGGAGAAGGCGATCATGGTGGTCAGCCGCCGGGCGAAGATGGCGGAGACGGAGCCTGCGATCATGCCGCCGATGCCGAACAGCAGCAGCACCGTCTGGATGCCGGTGGCAGCAAAGACGTCGATGCCGATGACCTGGTAGATGACCTTGATGAGAAACACGATATACCCCTTGGACACCACGCCGGACAGAATGCCCGAGGAGGCGGGAGTGGCCTGCCCATAGGTATCGGGCATCCACAGATGGAAGGGAAACAGGCCGCTTTTGATGGCCAGGCCCGCCGTCATCAGGCCCAGGGACATGGTCACGGAGAACCGGTGCCCGCCGGAGGCCCACAGGTCCGCGATGGCGGTGTGCAGCTGGGGGAACAGCAGGTGGCCGGTGACGGAATAGGTGAAGATGACGCCGATCAGGAACAGGCCGGAGCCCATCAGGGCGAAAATCATATAGCGGGCGGAGGCGATCAGGGCACGTCCGCCCCGGCGCACCGACAGCAGGGCGCAGGAGGCGATGGTCAGCACCTCGATGAACACATAGCCGGTGAAAATGTCGTTGGTGTAGCACAGGGCCATCAGCGCCACATGGGCCAGGTCCACCATGACCCAGTAGAGCTTCTGCTTGTCGGCGGGGACATCCAGCAGGATGCGGCCCATGCCGCCCAGGACGCACAGGAGCATCACCCCGGCAAACAGCATGGCCAGGAAGGGCTCCAGGATCCCTGCCGTCAGCTCGTTGCCCCAGGGGGCGGGGTAGTGACCCATCATATAGGAGTAGCGAACGCGGTGAACGGTGCAGTAGACCAGGAGGGAGCCCTGGAGCACCACGCTGGCAGACAGCAGGAAAATGCCCAGCCGCCGGGCCCAGCGGGCGTTGGCCGCAAAGGACACCACGGCGCATACCAGGGACAGAATGATGGAGAAGAAGGGGAAATTCTGCACAAAGCTCATTGCTCGCCGTCCTCCTTCTGCCGCTTTTTATGGGACATCATCATATACAGCTTGTCCATGTCCAGGGTGCGGTAGGTCTGGTAAATGCGGACGGTCAGGGACAGCATCACAGCCGACACACTGACGGACACCACGATGCCCGTCAGCACCAGGCCCGCGGGGATGGGGTTGACGTAGTGCTCCATAGAGGTGACGCCGTCCACGATGATGGGAACGGTGCGGCCGGTGATATAGCCGCGGTCTGCCAGCAGCAGGAACACGCCGGAATCCATAATGTCCAGGCCGATGACCTTTTTCAGCAGGTTCCGGTCAAACAGCAGCATGCAGAAGCCGATGACGAACAGCAGAATGGCTACCACCAGCTCGTAATTGGAAGCAAGGGCCTTCAGCATCACAGCTCCCCCCTTCTGAAGTACATATAAAGGCTGTACATGGTGCAGCACACCACGAAGCCCACCGCCACGTTCAGGGGCAGAATCAGCCCGGCGGACAGAATGCGGCCCGGGGTGCCGGGGGAGATGACAGAGTGCAGGTGATTGGCGCCGGTATAGAAGGAGTAGCTCTTGGCCAGGCAGTAAAAGCCCAGGGAGCACAGCACCACCGTCTGGAGCCGCCGGGGCCGCAGCACGGCGGAGGCCGCCGCATCGCCCCACACCATGGCAAACAGCATCAGCCCCGCTGCCAGAATGGCACCGCCGGAGAAGCCGCCGCCGGGGGACAGGTGGCCGTTGAGAAGAATATAGATGCCGAACACCAGGATCACCGGAATGAGAAACTTGCTCATGGGGGCCACGATGGGGTCCGAGGCATAGTCCACCACGTCGGGCTGGAGAAGCCAGCGCCTTTTGCCGGAGCGGTTGAGCAGGATGGTCACGGCGCACATGGCGGTGAACAGCACAAAGGATTCGCCCAGGGTATCGAAGGCACGGTAGTCCAGGATCATGCCGGCCACGGTGTTTACCGCGCCGGTCTCCTGGGTGCCCTGCTCCACATAGCGCTGGGCTACCTCGTTGACGGTGGGGGCGGTATCGGAGCCGTAGGGGGGCAGGTCCGCTGCCGTCAGCAGCATGAGGGCCGACAGCACCAGGCACAGAAGGCCAGCCAGCACGTTGTACAGCCGCAGGGACCGGTGGACTCCCTGCTCCACCAGCGTCCGGTCCCGGCGGGGGGTCGGATGAGCGGAGACGTTTTCAGCCGGACACTCCGGAGGCTCCTTTTGCAGCTGCTCGGACAGGTCCAGGCCGCCGTGGAGCCAGAGCTGCACCAGGGAGGGCTCAGAGGGTGTCGTCATGGTGGTCCTCCTCTCTGCGGGCCTCATGCTCCGCGTCCTTGTCAATGAGGTTGATACGCCGCAGGGTCAGGAAAAACAGAATGCCCGTGATGCCTGCGCCCACGGCGGCCTCGGTGATGGCCAGATCCGGAGATTCCAGCAGCAGCCACACCACGGACATGATGATGGAATAGGCCATGTAGATGATGACAGCACGCATGGGCTTTTTCACCAGAGCGGTGGCCACGGCACAGACCAACAGGCCAATCAGCAGGAGGATGCGGAAGACCGTACTCATTGACCGGCCTCCTGTTCTCCGTCGGGCAGCTCCAGGTGCTGCTCCAGATTCTGGTTCACCCGGTACTCAAACTGGGCCAGCATATGGCCGGACAGGGGAGAGGTGCACCACTGGAGGATCACCACCAGCAGCAGCTTCCACAGCACCGGGCGCAGGCCCACCGCCAGCATCACCGCCAGCACCAGCAGGGAAAGACCCAGGGTGTCGGCTATGGAGGCGGCATGGAGCCGGTTCAGGGTAAAGTCAAAGCGAAACAGGCCCACCATGGCGGTCAGCAGGGCAAAGCACCCGGCCAGCACGCACAGAGCCGTCAGGCCGAAGCGGATCCATTCACCGGTCATGCGATTCGTCCTCCTTCTTGTCCTGCCGCTTGCGCTGGTACAGGTTGATGTAAATGCGGCACAGCAGCATTACCGCGATAAACGACAGCACCACATACACGATGGCCACGTCCGCCAGGTAGTCCTCGCCCAGCAGATAGGCCAGGATGGCGATGATAATGGCCACCAGCGTGCCGGTAAGGTTGATGCCGATGCTGCGGTCCGACGTCAGCCGGGCCCGGATGATATAGACCATCACTGCCAGCAGGCCCAGACCCAGAAACACCAGCGCGCCCCAGAACAGATAGTGATAGCACTGTTGGATCAGTTCCATTCCGGGCCCTCCATTTTCCGCAGGAGCCGGGTCAGACTCCAATCCGGGATGTCGGCGGCATGAGCCTTATTCAGGCACAGCACCAGGTAGTCCTCTCCCTCCTGGCGCACCGTCACAGTGCCGGGGGTCAGGGTGATGGAGTTGGACAGCAGCATCCGGGAGACGGGCTTTTCCAGGGGCGCGTGGACCCGGACGATGGCAGGGTGATAGTCCGGCTTCCGGGACCAGATCACCCGCATCACAGCCAGGTTGGCCCGGATGATCTCCCGCACAAGGATCGCACCGTAGACAACATAGCCGCCCAGGCGCTTCAGAAAACGCCGCTCCGCCTGGGGCCGGCAGCCCAGGGCAGCCACGCAGAACGCGTAGACCGCACCGGTGATGACCACGCCGAACAGGCAGATCTCCAGCGTGACTTTTCCGTTCAGGATCAGCCACAGCAGGAACAAAAAGATACACATGACCATGGGGGGTTCCTCATTCCTCTCTCATGCATACGGCAAAAAGCCGTTAAGTGATTTTTGCGATAAGGGCAAAAATCTTCATACAAAATTTATTGTAGCATGTATACGGAAATGAAGTCAACAAAAAATGGGGATTCCCGCAGAAAATCGGAAGATTCACCGGGAAAAAGCGAAATCAGGCGGCGAATCCGTGAAAATTCGCCGCCTGCACTGTATAAATTTCCGGAATTTTCCTCATATGGAAAGGACTGCGTATGCCGCCAGGGTGAGGACAATGGTGCGATTATGGGTTTTCCACATGCTGCCCGTCTCCCTTCAGCCGGGTCAGCCACAGCAGGATCTCCTCCAGCACCGAGGCGTTCAGCTCATAGAATATGAATTTTCCCCGGCGGTCATCCCGGATCAGGTCCGCCTCCTTCAGCACCGACAGGTGCCGGGATACGGCGGCGGCGCTGATCGCAAAGTGGTCCGCCAGTTCTCCGGCGCTTTTGCGTCCGTCCCGCAGCAGCTCCAATATGGCCCGTCGGGTGGGGTCCGCCAGCGCCCGCAGCGTATTTTGCAGCGACACAATGAGTTCCTCCGTCATTTAACAATTAACTGAAATGTTAATCATATGATAGCAAATATTTTCCGGTCTGTCAAGTGTTGCAATTGCGACAGACAGGAGCGGGCGTTGGGCGTATACTCACAGGCGTATCATTGGAAATAAGGAGGACTCATTTGATGATTCGCAGGATCATTCACATAGACCAGGACAAGTGCAACGGCTGCGGGGCCTGTGCCAAGGCGTGCCATGAGGGCGCCATCGACATGGTGGACGGCAAGGCCCGGCTCATGCGGGAGCACTACTGCGACGGGCTGGGGGATTGTCTGCCGGCCTGTCCCACCGGGGCCATCACCTTTGAGGAGCGGGAGGCTCCCGCCTATGACGAGGCGGCGGTGAAGGCTGCCCAGGCGGCAAAAAAACAGGCCCACACCGGCTGTCCCGGCACGGCTATCCGCCAGCTGATGCACAAAAAGCCCGCACCGCCGGCACCCGGCGGGGAGACGGAGAGCCAGCTCACCAACTGGCCGGTACAGATCAAGCTGGTTCCCACCCGGGCCCCGTATTTTGACGGGGCAGAGCTGCTGATCGCGGCGGACTGCACGGCGTTTGCCTATGCCGATTTTCATAGCCGGTTTCTGGCCGGGCGGGTATGCCTCATCGGCTGTCCCAAGCTGGACGGAGTGGACTATACCGGAAAGCTGGCGGAGATCCTTCGGGGCAACAGCATTCGCTCCGTAACGGTGCTGCGGATGGAGGTGCCCTGCTGCGGCGGGCTGGAGATGGCTGCCCGTCGGGCCGTGGAGCAGTGCGGTAAGGATATGCCCTGGCAGGTGTGCACCGTCCATATCGACGGCACGGTGACGAAAAACTGACGTAAAAAAACGCTGACCGCACGATAGAGCGCGGCCAGCGCTTTTTCAGCTGCGGGTCCATCTATTTTCTGAACGCCGCCCGGCCCGGAAAAGTGGAAATCCGGTTTACAGGAAAAGCTTCTTATGGTATACTAAAGGGACATTGTGTTTCCTTCCAACGGTTTTTACAAGAGGAGCCTTTCATGCTGAAACGAATCAAAGATAGCATTTTGGATATTTTGCGGCAGGCCGACTGGCTGCTGCTGTGCCTTTGCTGCGGGGCGGCGCTGTTCGGGCTGGTGATGATCGCCAGCGCTACCAATTTTCTGGGCTCATGGAAGATGGTCATTGTCCAGGCCTGCGCCATTGTGCTGGGGGTGGGGATCTATTTCCTCATGTCCCAGATCGACCTGACGGAGGCATCCAAGCGGTGGAAGTGGCTGCTGGGCTTCGGCATTGTCCTGTTCCTGCTGCTGAAAACACCCTTGGGCATTGAAAATAACGGCAACCGGGCCTGGCTGGGCATCCGGGGCTTTCCGGCCAATATTCAGCCGGCGGAGATCGTGAAGCTGACGTTTATCCTGGTGCTCAGCAAGCAGCTGGTGTGGGTGAAGGAGCACTGGGGACTAAGGTCCCTGCGGTCCGTTGCGTTTCTGGGCGGACATCTGCTGCTGATGGTGGGGCTGTATTACGCCATCTCCTCGGATATGGGCAGCGCCCTGGTGTATGCGTTCGTCTTTGCCGCCATGGCCTTTGTGGCCGGGGTGGCGGCCCGGTGGTTTGTCATCGCGCTGCTGGGCGGCGGCGCGGCGTTTTATCTGCTGTGGGAGCTGGATAAAATTCCGGACTATATGAAGGAGCGGTTCATGGTGGTGTTTGACCACAGCCTGGACCCTCTGGGCGCAGGCTGGCAGCAGACCCGGAGCCTTCTGGCGCTGGGCGGCGGCAAGCTGACGGGGCAGGGACTGTTCCACGGCATCCAGACCCAGGGCGAGTATTCCGGCAGTCTGCCCTTCCGGTACACGGACTTCATCTTCTCCGCCATCGGCGAGGAGCTGGGGATGCTGGGGTGTCTGGCGGTGCTGATTCTGCTGACGGCCATCATCGTGCGGTGCCTGATGGTGGCGAAAAACGCCCGAAACACCATAGAGAGCTACGTTTGCGTGGGTGTGGCGGCGGTCCTGATCTTCCAGACCATCAGCAACGTGGGCATGTGTCTGTTTGTGATGCCGGTGGTGGGTCTGACGCTGCCGTTTTTCAGCTATGGCGGCTCGTCCATTGTGACGCTGTTTGCGGCCATGGGGATGGTCAGCAGCGTCCAGAGCCATTCTCTGCCGGATTGGCTGCGGTAAAGGGGGATGCTGCCATGCATGAGACGGAAGCGCTGCATATCCGCAGGCTGACGGCGGAGGACCTGGAGCCCCTGCACCGGCTGCTGTCGGACCCGGCGGTGATGCGGTATCTGGAGCCGCCCTTCACCCGGGCGCAGACGGAGGCGTTCCTGCAAAAGGCGGGCATGGGCCGTGAGCCGCTGATCCGGGCGGTGGAGGACGGCCGCGGCTTTGCGGGATATGTGATCTATCACCCCTACGACGAGACGTCCATGGAGCTGGGGTGGGTTTTGGCTTCTGACCGGTGGGGCAGGGGGTACGCCCTGGCTCTGACCCGGCAGATGATTTGCCGGGCGCGGGAGAGTGGCCGGGATGCGGTCATAGAATGCCATCCGCAGCAGGCGGCTACCCGGCATATCGCGGAAAAATTGGGCTTTCGTCCCTGCGGCATGGACGGCGGGTGCTGCGTGTACCGGTTGGCCGGGAAAAACGAATAGATAAGGGCTATCCGACCTTCTGATATGCTCCCTCTGTGAGAGACAGTGAAATAAAACACTGTCAGTCATGGAGGGAGCATTTCTATGCCGCACAGGCAGCCATTAAGCGCACAAGCACGAGCTTTGCCTTGCCGCATAAAAAAGCGGCCAGCAGCGATTGGCTGCTGGCCGGGAAAACGATCTGTTTTTTCACTGTCCTCCTGACGGGGTGCGGTTCAAAGCTGAGTGCCGCCTTTTATGGTGTGATAGGAAATTGCCGCTTATTGATCCTGCGCCCGGCGCTTGTAGGACTCGTATTTGGCCTTGGCGTCCTCCTCCGCCTCGGCAAACAGGACCTTGGCGTTCTCGGGGAAGCTCAGCTCCAGGGAGGAGTAGCGCACCTCGCCCTTCATGAAGTCGTACAGGGCCATGCTGGGCTCCTTGCTGTCCAGGGTGAACTTGTGGGTCTCGGGGCTGTAGCGGTACAGGTTCCAGTAGCCGGAGGCCACGGCGTCCTTCATCTCCTGCTGGACGCAGCCCATGCCCTTCTTGATGCCGTGGTTGATGCAGGGTGCGTAGCAGATGACGATGGAGGGCCCCTTGTGGGCCTCGGCCTCCCGGATGGCCTTGATGAGCTGAGCCGGGTCGGCACCCATGGAGCACTGGGCCACATAGACGTTGTCATAGGTCATCATCAGCATGCCCAGGTCTTTCTTCTTGGTCTTTTTGCCGCTGGCCTGGAACTGGGCCACTGCGCCCACAGGCGTGGCCTTGGAGGACTGGCCACCGGTGTTGGAGTACACCTCGGTATCCACCAGCAGGACGTTGACATCCTCGCCCATGGCAAACACATGGTCCAGACCACCGTAGCCGATGTCATAGGCCCAGCCGTCGCCGCCGTACATCCACATGGTCTTTTTGGACATATCCTTGCGGCGCTTGAGGATCTCATCCACCAGAGCCTGCTCCTGGGCGGAGAAGGTCTCGCTCTCCAGCAGGTGCAGCAGCTCCCGGGTGGCGGGGGTGGAGGCATCCAGATCGTCATAGGTCTCCAGCCATTTGGCAATGGCGGCCTTCACGGCAGCGTTTTTGGTCGTGCTGTCCAGCCGGCGGACATATTCCGTGACGGCATCGCGCAGCTGCTTCACCGCCAGACACATACCATAGGAGAACTCGGCGTTGTTCTCAAACAGGGAGTTGGACCAGGCGGGACCCTTGCCCTCCTTGTTCTTGCAGTACGGCACGCAGGGCATGGCTGCGCCCCAGGCCTGGGTGCAGCCGGTGGCGTTGGCCAGGAACATCTTGTCGCCGAACAGCTGGGTCAGCAGCTTGATATAGGGCGTTTCGCCGCAGCCGGCGCAGGCGCCGTTGAATTCCACCAGGGGCTGGCGGAACTGGCTGCCCTTCAGGGTGAATTTGTCGAAGCGGTCGTTCTTCTCGGGGATGGTTTGCAGGTAGCTCCAGTTGGTCTGGTCCAGGGACACCTCGTGGGCCGGGACCATACGCAGGGCCTTGCCGCTCTTGGGGCAGGAGGCCACGCAGCTGCCGCAGCTGGTGCAGTCCAGGGTGGAAACGCCCATGGTGAATTGCAGGCCCGCCAGCTGGGGACCCTTGGCGGCGGTAAGCTCCAGCCCGGCAGGGGCGTTCTTGACCTCGTCCTCGTTCAGCAGGTACGGGCGGATCACCGCATGGGGGCACACAAAGGAGCAGCGGTTGCACTGGATACACTCGTCCTTGTCCCACACGGGCAGGTGGGTGGCAATGCCGCGCTTTTCATACTGGGAGGTGCCCAGGGGCATGGTGCCGTCCTCCATGCCCTTGAAGGCGGAAACCGGCAGGTCATCGCCCTTCTGGGCGTTGATGGGCACCAGGATGTTCCGGATGATGTCGGGCACGTCGGCACGGGGCGGCTGGATGGCAGCGCCGGTGAGGTTCTTCCACTCCGGCTTGACGTGTACCTCCACCAGGGCGTTGATGCCGGCGTCCACGGCGGCGATGTTCATATTGACGACCTTTTCGCCCTTGAGGCCGTAGGTCTTTTTCACGGCGTCCTTCATATGGGCCACGGCGTCCTCCACGGGGATCACCCGGGCCAGCTTGAAGAAGGCGGCCTGGAGCACCATATTGGAGCGGTTGCCCAGGCCCAGGGCCTGAGACTCCTTATTGGCGTCGATGATGTAGAAGTGGATATCGTTTTCGGCGATATAGCGGAGGATGTCCCCGGGGATGTGCTGCTCCAGCTCATCTTCCTTCCACTCGCAGTTCAGCAGG
>FR884119.1:23286-41790 GCA_000435975.1 Oscillibacter sp. CAG:241
TCGTACTTGGTCAGGTACGTCTGGTTGTGGCAGGCCACAAAGTCGGCGCGGCTGACATAATAGGTGGAGCTGATGGGATGCCTGCCGAAGCGCAGGTGGCTCTTGGTGATGCCGAAGGACTTCTTGGTGTCGTACTCAAAGTAAGCCTGACAGTACATATCCGTGGTTTCGCCGATGATCTTGATGGAGTTTTTGTTGGCGCCCACGGTGCCGTCGGAGCCCAGGCCCCAGAACTTGCAGCTGATGGTGCCCTCCGGCTCGGTGAGCAGGGGAGCGCCTACCGGCAGGGACAGATGGGTCACATCGTCCTGAATGCCGATGGTGAAGTGATTCTTGGGCTGATCCAGCAGCAGGTTGTCGAACACGGCCTTCAGCTGGGCGGGGGTGGTGTCCTTGCTGGACAGGCCATACCGCCCGGCAAAGATCAGGGGGCGGTTTTCCTCGTTGATATAGGCGGCGCAGATATCCTCGTACAGAGGCTCGCCGATGGAGCCGGCCTCCTTCACCCGGTCCAGCACGGCGATGCGCCGGACTGTCTTGGGCATGGCGGCCATCAGGTGCTTGACGCTGAAGGGGCGGAACAGGTGCACCTGCAGGAAGCCCACCTTCTCGCCCCGGGCGTTCAGGTAATTGACGACCTCCTGGGCGCAGCCGGACACGCTGCCCATGGCCACGATGACGCGCTGGGCATCGGGTGCGCCATAGTAGTTGAACAGGTGGTATTCCCGGCCCGTCAGGCGGGAGATCTGGGCCATGTAGTCCTCCACCACGTCGGGGAGGTTGGCGTAATCGGTGTTGTTGGCCTCCCGCAGCTGGAAGTAGATATCGGGGTTATCCACCAGGGAGCGCATGCGGGGGTCCTCGGGATTCAGAGCATTGGCCCGGAAGCGGGCCAGGGCGTCATAGTCCACCAGCTTGGCATATTCGTCGTAACTCAGCACGTCGATCTTCTGGATCTCGTGGGAGGTGCGGAAGCCATCGAAGAAGTGCAGGAAGGGGATACGGGCGCGGATGGCGGACAGATGCGCCACGGCGGCCAGGTCCGCCGCCTGCTGGACGCTGCCGCTGGACAGCATGGCAAAGCCGGTCTGGCGGCAGTTCATCACGTCGCTGTGGTCGCCGAAGATGGAGAAGGCGTGGGTTCCTACGGTGCGGGACGCCACATGCAGCACGCCGGGCAGACGCTCGCCGGAGATGCGGTGCATGGTGGGGATCATCAGCATCAGGCCCTGGGATGCGGTGAAGCTGGTGGCCAGGGTGCCGGCCTCCAGTGCGCCGTGGCAGGCGCCGCAGGCACCGGCCTCGGACTGCATCTCCACCAGGCGCACCGTCTGGCCGAAGATGTTCTTCTTTCCCTTGGCGGACCAGTCGTCGGCGTGTTCGGCCATGGGGCTGGAGGGCGTGATCGGATAGATGGCTGCAACCTCGGAGAAGGCATAGGCCACATACGCCGCCGCCTCGTTGCCGTCACAGATTTTCAGGAGCTTGCTCATATAGATTCCTCCTCATACTTTTTTTGCGGCGGCCCCACACAGACCGCCGTCTGCCTGTATACACAAGTGTCATTTTAGCACTTTGAATCGGGATGTCAATGTTTTAACAAAAATTTTCATTGAATTTCTCCGTAAAATCCAACCGCGAGTCGTGGAAAGAAACAAAAAAACTATGGAGCTGCTGGTGCGGCTCCATAGTTTGCATAAAAATCCTTATCTTGGTGAGAAAATATTATTTCAGAAGCTCCAGAAACTCATCCTCCGTGAGGACAGGAATGTTCAGCTCCTGGGCGCGGCGCAGCTTGGAGCCTGCGCCGGGTCCGGCCACCACATAAGTGGTCTTTTTGGACACGGAGGAGGCGGACCTGCCGCCTCTCTGCTCGATCATCTGTCCCGCTTCCTCCCGCGTGAATTTCTCCAGACTGCCGGTGAGGACGAAAGTCATTCCGGCAAAACGGCTGTCAAGTATTTCCTCCTTACAGGATACGTTGACCCCGGCGGCCTCCAGACGGTGCATCAGATCCTGAGATTGGGGGCTGTCCATCCACTGACGGATGTAGGCGGCGGTGATGGGGCCCACGTCGTCGATGGCGGTGAGCTCCTCCTCCGTAGCCTGGGCCAGGGCCTGAAGGGTGCCGAAGCGGCGGGCCAGCACCTTGGCGGCCTTTTCCCCCACCTGGCGGATGCCCAGAGCGAAAATCAGCCGCCACAGGTCATTGTCCCTGCTCTTATAAATGGCGGCCACAGCGTTGGCAGCGGATTTTTCCCCCATGTGATCCAACGGAGCAATATCGGCGGCGGTCAGATCATACAGGTCGGCGGCGGTCTGGACCAGTCCCTTGTCGATGAGCTGGTTCAGCACCGCAGGCCCCAGGCCGTCGATATCCATGGCATTGCGGCTGGCGAAATGGGTGAGATTCCGCAGACGCTGAGCCGGACATTCCGCACCGGTGCAGCGCAGGGCCGCGCCGTCCGGATCCCGCTCCACCGGTGCGCCGCACACGGGACAGGTCTGGGGCAGATAATAGGGCACCGCGCCGCTGGGACGGCGGTCCGGCACCACCTCCACGATCTCGGGGATGATCTCTCCGGCCTTCTGCACCACCACCGTGTCGCCGATGCGAATGTCCTTCTGGGTGATATAGTCCTGGTTGTGCAGGGTGGCAAAGGTAACGGTGGTGCCCGCCAGACGAACGGGCTCCAGCTCCGCCTTGGGGGTCAGAACGCCGGTGCGGCCCACCTGGACCACGATGTCCCGGATGCGGGAGGTCTTGCGCTCCGGCGGGTATTTGAAAGCAACGGCCCATCTGGGACACTTGGCGGTACTGCCCAGTATATTGCGGTCTGACAAGTTGTTCAGCTTTACAACAGCGCCGTCGATATCAAAGGGGAATTCCATCCGCGTGTCACCCAGACGGCCGATCTCGCGGAGGATATCCGCCCCCTCCGACAGGGTGGCATGGGGGATGGCAGGGAATCCCTGTTCCTTCAGATACTCGATGGTCTCGGCATGGGTGGTGAACGTCCGGCCCTCTGCCAGCTGAAGGTTGAACACCGCAATATCCAGCCTGCGCCTGGCGCAGACCTTGGGGTCCTTCTGGCGCAGGGAGCCAGCAGCAGCATTGCGGGGATTGGCCATCAGGGGCTTTCCCTCCAGCTCCAGCCGGTCGTTGATCTCCTGAAAAACGGAGCGGGACATATACACCTCGCCCCGGACGATGAGCCGGGGCAGCTTTTCCGGCAGCACCATGGGAATGGAGCGAATGGTGCGCAGATTCCCGGTGACATCCTCGCCCTTGCGCCCATCGCCCCGGGTGGCGCCCTGATAGAACACGCCGTCCCGGTATTCCAAAGCCACGGACAGGCCGTCTACCTTGGGCTCCACGCTGTATTCCGCCCGGGGCAGGGTTTCCAGCACCTTGGCCAGGAAATCCTGAACCTCACTTCCGTCGAATACGTCCTCCAGGCTCTCCAGCGGGACGGGGTGCACCACCTCCGCAAAATCATTCAGCGTGGCGTCGCCCACCCGCTGGGTGGGGGAGTCCGGGGTGATCTCCTCCGGGTGCTCCCGCTCCAGGTCCTCCAGGCGGCGGTAAAGGCGATCGTATTCAAAGTCGCTGATGGTGGGATCGTCCAGCACATAATAGCGGTAGCTGTGGGTGTTCAGGGTGTCCCGCAGCTCCTTCATCTCGGTTTGATAGTCCATAATCCACTTATCCTTTGTTCATGATGTAGTCCTGGGCGTACTGCTCCTGCTCCTCGGGAGCGGTGCTGAAATAGGTGTATGTCTCCGGAACGCTGCCCACAATGACGGTCTCCGCCACGGCGATCTCGTTGCTGACCTTGGTGGAGGCGGTGAAGCCCGGCAGAAGAATGCCGGTGTATACGTCCACATGCAGCAGGATCTGGTGCCTGGTCTGGTTGATGCCGGCGGCGGAAAAGGCATTGCGCAGGCTGGCGTCGGCGGAGCCCACCGCCTGCATCCGCACCCGGATACAGGGCCCCCGCCCCGCCAGCAGAGTGGAGCCGGTAAGCGTACCCACAGGAATGGACAGCTCACTGGTGGACACCTCCGACAGGCGGCGGAGGATCTCGCCGGCGATCTGGGACCGCAGGCGGTTGAAGGCCGCCATGTTGCTCTCCAGCGCCGCCACCCGGCCGCTTTCGTCCTTTTCCAGGTGGATGAGCACGTCATAGTTCACCTGTCCGCTGTCAATGGCATCCCGGACGGCGTCCACCACAATGCGGTTGACGGCATTGGAGACCCGGGCGGTGGCCAGGCTCACGATGATGGGCCTCATGTGCAGCACTGCCGCGCAGCACAGCCCGGTCACCAGCAGGACCGTCAGCCACAGCCAGACCCACCGCCTCTGCCGCCCCGTCAGCCGCAGGTAGCGTATTCTTCTCACGGCATACACCCCCTATGGGTCATTGTATGCCGCCAGGGCGGCAGAGGTTACTCCGCCCAGGAGTTGACGATGGCCTTGAAGGTCTTGCCCCGCTCCATAAAATTCCTGAACTGGTCAAAGGCGGCACAGGCAGGGGAGAGGGTCACCACGTCCCCGGGAACAGCCCGGTCACGGGCGGTCTCCACAGCCCGCTGAAAGGGCGTCACATCCAGTATTTCCGGATGGCCCGGCCGGTAACCGGGCGCCTGCTCCACGGCAGCGCGGATCTTTCCGGCGGTGGCGCCGCACAGCACCAGCAGCTTCACATGCTCCACCACCTCGGGACCCAGCACGTCGAAGGGAATGTGCTTGTCATAGCCCCCGGCGATGAGGATGACCTTCTCCTTAAAGGATCGCAGGCCCGCGATGGTGCGGGAGGGACTGGAGGCGATGGAATCATTGTAAAACCGGACGCCGTGATAGGTACGCACCAGCTCGATGCGGTGCTCCACGCCGTTGAAGGTCCGGGCAAAGGTGCGGATGGTCTCGTCGGGCACCAGGCCCTCTACCGCCGCAATGGCGGCCATGTAGTTTTCCACATTGTGGACGCCGGGCAGGCGGATATCCTCCGTGGTCATGATCTGGCGTTCATGGCCGTCCCGGCGGGAGATAACGGCGTCACCCCGCAGAAATACGCCGTTTTCCGGCTCCGCCTGGCGGCTGAAATACAGGGCACGGCCCGGGGCGCGCAGGGCCTGCTGCCGGGTGATGGCGTTGTCCAGGTTGAAGATGGCGGTGTCCCCGGGCTGCTGGTGACGGAAAATGTTCTCCTTGGCCCAGACATATTCCTCCATGCTCTTGTGAACGTCCAGGTGGTTGGGGGCCAGATTTGTCACCACGGCGATGTGAGGGCTGTGGGTCATGGTCATCAGCTGGAAGCTGGACAGCTCCAGCACGGCCCAGTCCGTGGGCCGGATGGTATCGGCCTCCGCCAGCAGGGGATGGCCGATGTTGCCGCCCACATGGACGGTGTGGCCCGCTGCCCGCAGCAGCTGGGCGATGATGGTGGTGGTAGTCGTTTTGCCGTCGGACCCGGTAACGGCGATGATGGGGCAGGGGCAGACCTCAAAGAACACCTCCATTTCGGAGGTGATGGTGCTGCCCTTGGCCCGGGCGGCCTCCAGCTCCGGCACGTCGGGCCGCAGGCCCGGGGTGCGGAAGATCACGTCCTGGGAAAGATTCTGAAGATATCCGTCCCCCAGCTGGAGCTTTGCCCCGGCAGCCTCCAGTTCGCCGGCCAACGCGCCCAGCTTTTCCCGGCTGCTGCGGTCGCAGGCGGTGACGGAGATACCCTCCCGCAGCAGCAGCCGCAGCAGGGGCGTATTGCTGACGCCGATGCCGATAATGGCCACGGTTCTGCCCCGCAGCCGGTCAATATATTCCCGCAAGGTCATAGGATGTTCCTCCTTATCATATCTAACGTATCCAACTTACAGATTATACCGCATTCCGGGGCGCAGTTCAATCATTTCCGCGAAAATCGGTTGACTTTCCGCGGCGGGTCGGGTACAATATTCGTGCGAGTAAGCCAGACAGTCGCGGGGACAAGGCGAAAGCCTGTTCATGAGGAAAGTCCGGGCTCCACAGGGCAAGGATAACGGGTAACGCCCGCCGAAGGCGACTTCAGGAAAAGTGCAACAGAGATATACCGCCCCTTTGGGGGTAAGGGTGGAAAGGCGAGGTAAGAGCTCACCCATCGGCTCGAGAGTGTCCGATGCTGTAAACTCTATCCGGAGCAACACCGGTATGGGAGCAATAGGGCGGCCCGTCCGCTCCCGAGGTGGCTGAAGCGCACCGGCAACGGCGCGCTTAGATAGATGACTGTCAAATACAGAACCCGGCTTACAGACTTGCTCGCGCACACCATATGGGCCCGCCGGCGGAGATCGCCTGGCGGGCCCCATCCTATATTCGGGAGGAGTGGCCATGCTGCACATAGAGAGACTGTCCCGGGCGTATCGGGTGCGACGGCTGACAGAGGAGGACACGGCGCAGATCCTGACCCTGTGCCGCAGCAACCCGCTGTACTACCGGCACTGCGGCACAGAGCCCAGCGAGACGGACATCCGGCAGGATATGACGCTGCTGCCGCCGGGAGCAGCGCCGGAGGACAAGTATTTCCTGGGCTATTTCCATGGGGACCGTCTGGCGGCGGTGCTGGACCTGATCGACGGGTATCCGTCGGCGGAAACGGCTTATATCGGCCTGTTTATGGTAGACGGCCGCTTCTCCGGTCAGGGTATAGGCTCCCGCTTGGTGGAAGAACTGCTGGAAGAACTGAAGACCGCAGGCTTTTCCCGGGTGCGGCTGGCATATCAGAAGGCCAACCCCCAGTCCACACGGTTCTGGACAAAAAACGGCTTTCAGCCGGTGGAGGAGAAGCCGCATCCTTACGGCACCATGCGGGTGGCGGTTCGGAATTTGTCTTTTTCAGAGAATCCCTGTTAATCTATTGACAAACTCCGGAAAAGGTGATTTAATTAACAATACCAAAACAGAGAAAGAGGCGGACAGGCTATGGCGATACCGTTTGACTATACGTCGGAATATAAACGCAAGCTGCGCACCCCGGAGGAGGCGGCCCGGGTGGTCAAGAGCGGCGACTGGCTGGATATTTCCATGGGCGGCGCGTTCCCGTCCCTGATGGATGAGGCCATTGCCAAGCGGAAGGACGAGCTGCGGGGTGTGAAGATCCGGGGTTATCTGATCCAGCAGCCCATTCAGATGGTGGAGTGCGATCCCGACCGAGAGCACTTTATCTATAACAGCTGGCACATGTCCGGCTACGAGCGGAAGCTCTGTGACCGGGGACTGTGCAATTTCAATCCCATGGTGTTCCGGAATCTGGGAGCCTACTATGACCATTTCCTCACGGTAAACGTGGCCATCACCTGTGTGACTCCCATGAACGAGCATGGATACTTCAACTTCTCTGTGTCCAACGCCTCCGCCCGGGCGGTGCTGGATAAGGCCGATGTGGTGATCCTGGAGGTCAACGAGAATCTGCCCTGGGTCTATGGCGGTCTGGATGAGTGCATCCACATCGACGATGTGGACATGATCGTGGAGGGTCCTCACGGCCCTCTGCCCGGCATCAAGACCCCCGCTGCCAGCGAGACGGAGATGAAAATCGCCGAGTACGTGGTGCAGAACATGGTGGATGGCTCCACCCTGCAGCTGGGCATCGGGTCCCTGCCCAACGCCGTGGGCCAGATGATCGCCCGGTCCGACCTGCGGGATCTGGGCATCCACACGGAGATGCTGTGCGACTCGTACCTGGATATGTACAAGGCCGGAAAGATCAACAACAAGAGAAAGACCCTGGACCGCTATAAGAGCGTGTTCGGCTTTGCCATTGGTTCGCCGGACCTGCACGACTGGATCCGGGAGAACCCCGGTGTGGTGACCTATCCCATCAGCTACTGCAACGATCCCTCTATCGTGGGGAAGATCGACAACTTTGTCTCCATCAACAACTGCATCTCCGTGGACCTGTACGGCCAGATATGCGCCGAGAGCGCCGGTACCCGGCAGATCAGCGGCACCGGCGGCCAGCTGGACTTTCTGGAAAGTGCCGCCGTATCCAAGGGCGGCAAGGCGTTCATCTGTATGACCTCCTCCTTTACCAACAAGGAGGGAGAAGTGGTGTCCCGCATCAACCCGCTGCTGACTCCCGGCGATATCGTCACCGATCCCCGGAGTCTGGCCTATTATGTCGTCACCGAATACGGCGGCGTGAATCTGGTGGGATGCAGCACCTGGGAGCGGGCGGAGAAGCTGATCTCTATCGCCCATCCCAAGTTCCGGGATGAGCTGATCGCCAGTGCTGAAAAGCAGGGCATCTGGCTGCGGTCCAACAAGCGGTAAAGCCTCCTGTATACAAACTGACCCCCTCCGGCCCAAAAGCCGGAGGGGGTTTATGCCGCTTACTGGATGGGCTCCAGAACGCCCAGGACAACATAGCGGACGTTTTTGAATTCGTAGGTGCAGGTGGACAGGGTGACGATGTGGCTGTCTGCCGAGGGAACACCGGTGGTGGAGCGGAAGGTGGAGTAGTTGACCATCTGCTGCAAAAACTCCTGGGTTACCTGAAACTGGTAGACGCTGCAATCAGGGTAGGCCACCTGGCCGCTGCTGTCCAGAATGTAGCCCGCCGCGTCCACGATGACGCCGGCAAACAGACGGAGCTTGTAATTCTGCTGGGGGGTCAGCATGTACAGATAGGGATGCTGGTCATAGTACGCCTGCTTCTTGTATTTCACCAGGTTGGAGAACATGGCGCCGGACGTCATATTGTGTCCGTAGATCAGGCTGTTCTGGTCGGAGAAATCGGCCTTGTTGGAGCAATCCATAAAGATGCTGCCGTTGTCGTTCCAGGTGCCGTCCAGCAGATGGCGCAGATAGTAGTCGTTGTCGCTGCCCTGGACCACCGGGTAATTGATATGGGTATTGGCGCCGTAGATCCAGGCAATGACATCCTCATTTTGCTGCTTCAGCTCGTCAAACTGCACCGTGGGACACTCCGGATCGCCGCCGGGATCGCTGTCTGGGTTATCCGTGCTGTTATCCTCGCCGGGCAGGGTCACAAAGCGGGTGGCATCGGAAATGACCTTATCGCTGCGGTATTTCTCCAGGTAGTAGCTACCCACCTTGTAGGCGGCAAAGAGGAACACGCCGATCAGCAGAGCAAGGATCACGTAGTATACGGGCTTTTTCATGGCTATGTCTCCTTTTGTAGAGTAGCTCCATTTTACCAGCTTTTTCCCGGTATTGCAAGGCTTTTGCATTTCTGGTATAATCATGCAAAACGGCAGGGAGGCACTTTTATGCTGATTTTCGACATGGACGGTACGCTGATCGACTCCAACGGCATCTGGAGGCAGGTGGACGAGGCGTTTCTGGCCAAGCGGGGGTATCCCTATACCCGGGAATACTATGAGGGGGTGGCCCATACCATTTTCCCCATGGCCGCCAAATTTACCAAGGCATACTGCCATCTGGAGGAGTCCGAGGAGGACATTATGGCCGAATGGATGCAGATGGCCGGGGATGCTTATGCCGCGCGGGTGCCCATCAAGCCGGGAGTCCGGGCATATCTGGACCGGTGCCGGGTGGCGGGGGAGCGGATGATCGTGCTGACCTCCAGCGTGCCGGAGCACTGCCGGGCCGCTTTGGGACGGCTGGGATTGACGGAGTACTTCCAGCGCATCCTGTTTGCCCACGATCTGGGAATGGACAAGAAGGACCCGGAGACCTTCCGTCATGCGGCAGCGCTGATGGGAGTGACTCCGGAGGAATGCACCGTGTATGATGACTCCGTGGCTGCCTGCCGGGCGGCGCGGGATGCCGGGATGCAGGTGGTGGGCGTATATGACGAGTTTTTCCATGTGTCCTGGCCGGAAATGTGTCAGGTCTGTCACCGGGTCATCCGGAGCTTTGAAGAATTGCTGTAAAGATGGAATCAAGTCCTCCGGTGCAGTCGGAGGACTTGATTTTTTACTCCATTACCCACTCTCGCAGGTTGGGGATTTGCAGACGGATGTTCTTTTCCAGCTCCGGCCCATCTCCGTAAAAGCCCAGACGCTGCCAGAAGGGGCGCAGGCTCTCGTCGGTGCAGGTCAGCCGCAGGTGCTCCAGACCCAGACGCCGCCCCTGCTGGATGATCTGCCCCATAGGCGGGATGCCCTGGCGGCGGCCCCGCCACAGGGGGTCCATACCGTACCAGGTGATGCGCAGGGCGTCCGGCTCCCGGACGGTCTGGAACAGGCCGATAAGCTCCTGGCCGTTGTACCACACGGCGGTGCTCTGGCCGCTCTCCGGTGCGCCGAACAGGCGGCACTGCTCATGACTTGCGGGGCGGTACAGCTGTCCGGGCTCCACCATGCCCTTGGTTTTCCACCAGGTCTGCTTACCGAAGGTGGACAGGCCCTCCTGGCCGGCCAGGTGGCTGTTGTCGTCACGGAACACCACCCGCAGCTCATCGCCGTCGGCTTCAATAAGGGACACGGCGGTGTTGTCGCCGTGGGGCGTCTGGCCGATATCCGCCAGAGAAAGCCCCTGAAGAGTACCCAGCACGATGCGCAGAGCAGCTCCGTGGGAAAATATGGCCACCGTCTGGCCGTCGTGCTCCCGGGCTACCCGGCGCAGAGCGGGAAGATAGCGGTCCAGTACCATCCGGGCGGTCTCGCAGCCCTCCACATGCCAGTGATCCATCTGGCGGTTGAACTCCATCAGCTGCAGGGGCCAGCGGGTCTCGATCTGGCGCCAGGTCAGCCCCTCCCAGACACCCATGCCGATTTCCCGGAAGGCGGGGTCCGGGTGCAGCGGCAGGCCCTTGGGCATGTAAATGGCCTGGGCCGTGGTCTGGGTGCGGATCAGGTCGCTGGCGTATACGGCGTCCACCGGGATGTCCCGGAACCGCCGGGCCAGGGCCCGGATCTGGCGGGGACCGCGATAGTCGGTGATGAGGCCCTCCTCATGGCCGTGGGCAATGCGGTAAAGATTGCCTTCGGCCTCGGCATGGCGGATGAGATAGATCCTTGTCATGGCTTCTCCTTTACAGCACGGTAACCAGCTGCTTCAGCTGCCGGACGGCGGCCTGGATGGCGTCGGCGTCGGCGTATTGCAGGGTATCGTCCCCCAGCAGCGCACCCCGGCCATAGTCATCGAAGGCGGGCAGGGCATTTTCTCCGTCGCAGCCCAGCAGCAGCAAAAATGCCCTGGGGGCCCGGGCGCGCAGCTCCTTCACATCCAGACTGTAGCCGGTCTCGGCCATCAGGGCCGCGCCATGGCGGGCCATCTGCTCCGCTGCCGCCAGGTACAGGCGGCGGTCGCCGGACATGAGGCTCTGTATCTCCGGGGCGGAGGGATTTCCGGTGCGGACGGCAGCAAATACGGACTTATCCTCCGCCGCCCGGCACACGTCGCTGCCGGGATAGGGGGTGACGGTGACGCCGTCGGCATGTATCCCTCCGGCGGTGTATACCTCCGGAGCGGAGGTCCGGGCGTCCACAATGGTGTAAAGTCCCTGGGTCTTGGCCATGTTCACCAGGTTGGCCAGCACATCCATGCCCATAAAGCCGCAGCGCAGATAGCGCTCCGCCCGCAGCACCACGGCGGGCAGCAGGGGGGCCGCCTGGCCGATGAGCTGGCTGCCGTGATAGCGCAGGGCTTCGGCCTCGGCCATATCACCGGGACCGTATAGGTCGGTGAAGTTTTTCGTGATCTTCGGGTTGAGCTTGTCCGCCTCCGGACTCAGAACCAGGGCCAGGGGCGTTTTCCGGGCGCGGATCTTATCCTGTAAAACTGCGATCGACATAAAAAATCTCCTTGTGCGCGCAAAATGATCCTTGTTATTATACGCAATTCTCCGGATTTTGGCAAGAGCGGCGGGGTTATTTTCCGCCCGGCGGGCCATACTAAGCGCGTACCGAAAAAGGAGGAATGCCGGATGTGCAAGACAGGCGCATTTTTGTGGGGCCTGGCCGCCGGGATGGTGGCCGGTGCCATGATCGAGATCGTCGTTCTCCCGCGCCCCCGGCCCAGAAAGACTGCTGTGGGTAAGGCCATGCAGCGGATGGGCAACGCTATGGACCAGGCGCTGGAGTCGGTGGCCGAGAAGATGAGCTGAGCAAAAAGCCGGGGACGATGTCCCCGGTTTTTTGCGAATTTACTGTTGACAGCTGTAAACAATCGTGTTATGCTTTGTTTACAGACGTAGACAGAAAGGATGTGCACGCCATGGAACAGTCCCGCATCGACCTGACCCAGGCGGAGTGGCAGGTGATGGAGTGCCTGTGGGAGCAGGCGCCCCGCACCGGCCGGGAGGCCGCCGAATACATGGCCCGGCGCACCGGCTGGAGCCGGTCCACTACCCTGACCCTTTTGCAGCGCCTGGAGGACAAGGGCGCGGTGAGCAGCCGGGAGGAGGGAAGGAAAAAGGTATTCTCCCCGGTGCTGCGGCGGGAGGACGCCGCTTTACAGGAGACGGAGGACTTCCTCACCCGGGTGTATAACGGCAGCGTGAGCCTGCTGGTCAGCTCTATGACCCGAAGGCAGGCGCTGCCTCAGGAGGAGATCGACCAGCTGTATGCCCTTTTGCAGCAGCTGGAGGACCAGAAAGGAGCGGACTGATATGCTGGAATGGATCATTTCCTCTGCGGTGCTGCTGGCGGCGGTCATCGCCGTGCGATACGCCCTGCGGGGGCGGCTGCGGCCGGGGGTGCAGTACGCCATGTGGGCCATTGTGCTGGTGCGGTTGCTGGTGCCGGTGAGCTTCGGCAGCGGAGCCTACAGCGCCGGGACCGCCGCTGCAGCGCTGGAGCAGACGCCTGCGGTGCAGGCGGTGCTGACGCCGTCTATGGACTATGACGCGGCATACAGCCAGGTAGCCCGGGAATACGCCGGGCGGGGCCTGGATGTATCGGAGCTGGCTCCCCGGCAGCAGCAGGCCATGGACCGGGAGATCCGGGCCCTGCAGCGGCCCACGGCGGTGCAGGTACTGCAATGGGTGTGGCTGGGCGGTATGGCCGCCATGGCTCTGACCCTAACGGGGACCAATCTGCGGCTTTATATCCGTCTGCGGCGCAGCCGCCGGAAGCTGACCCGGGAGGGCCGGATGCCGGTCTATGTGACGGAGGCGGTGGACACCCCGTGCCTGTTCGGCCTGGTGCGCCCTGCCGTGTACCTGACGCCGGAGGCCGCCGGGGACGATGTGACCCGGCAGCACAGCGTGGCCCACGAGCTGACCCATCTGCGCCACGGGGATCATGTGTGGTCGCTGCTGCGGTGCGTGTGCCTGGCAGTACACTGGTACGATCCCCTGGTATGGTGGGCGGCGGTCCTGTCCCGGCGGGACGCGGAGCTGGCATGTGACGATGCCACCATCCGCCGCCTGGGCGAGGAGCAGCGGGCCGCATATGGCCGGACCCTGGTGCGGATGACCTGCCGCAGGCCTGGAAATCTGCTGGTAACGGCTACCACCATGACCGATGGGGCCGGGGGGATCCGGGAGCGCATCCGCTGCATTGCGAAGCGCCCACGCACCACCGTGTACACTGCTGTGGTACTGGTGCTGGTGGTGGCGGCAGCGGCAGGGTGCGCCTTTACCGGTTCCGCCCGGAAGGACGCGCCCAGAACGCCGACGCAGGCCATCAGTCAGCCGGATAACTCCGGGCGGGAGTCGGATTGGGTGGCTCCGGTACAGGAGCCGTATGAGCCCAGGCCAGGGATGGAGCTGCCGCCGGAGGGGGCCGTCCCGCTGACCGCCGGGCAATTGGCACAGGTGAACGAATATTGCTGGGCCTGGGTCCAGCTTGCGGATGGCGGGGCGTCGTACCGTCCGATCAACGGCTTTTTCCGCTGTCACTATGCGGACCCTTCTCAGATCGACCTGTCCTGCGTGCTCAAATATAGCCCGCAGAGGGAGCTGATAAGTGATCCGGCGGAGTATGAGGCGCTGAAGCAGCTGCCGGGCTGGTACAGGGGGATGGATTCCACTCTGGCAGACAGCCCTACGCCGGTATGGCGTTATTCCGGAGCGACGGTGGACGGTCTGCTGACGGAGTATGCCGGTATTACCCGGGCCGACCTGAAGGGCATACAAACGGATGTGCTGCTGTACCGCCCGGAGAACGATGCCTATTACAACTTCACCAGCGACGCCGGACCCGGCGAGTTCCACTGTGACCGGGGATACGTCGTGGGTGACCAGGTGCTGCTGTATGACGACAGTGAGTGGCATCTCTTTGACCACAGCGTCTCTCCGGATGACCCGGCGTATTGTGTGGAGGGCATCGGCCGGGTGCTAACTCTGCACAAGACGGCGGAGGGGCGATACGTCATTTATTCCCTGCTGTCCCAGAAGTGAGCTATACACCGGGGACGGGATGTATAGCGGAGAACGTTTGACTTTTCCCCTGGATTTGGTATAATGTACCTATCAAATCCTACCAAATCGAAAGGGAGAGGGAATATGGAACGGAACTTTGTGCTGAGCTGCTGCTCCACGGTGGACCTGCCGTATGCGTATATGGCACGGCGGGATATTCCCGTGCTGTTTTACCACTATGTTGTCAACGACCAGGAGTATGTGGACGATATGGGCCGTGACCCGGCGGCGCTGCCCCGGTTTTACGGGTTCCTGAAGGAGGGCAAGCTGCCCCAGACCTCTCAGGTCAACGTGGCAGCGTACCTGGACTTCTTTGAGGAGCAGCTGAAAAAGGGCGATCTGCTGCATATTGCCTTTACCTCCGGCCAGTCCGGCTCCGTTCACAACGCGATGACCGCAGGGAAGCTGCTGCAGGAGAAGTATCCCGACAAGAAGATCGTGGTCATCGATTCCCTGTGTTCCTCCTCGGGCTATGGCCTGCTGGTGGATACGGCGGCGGACATGCGGGACAGCGGGGCCACTCTGGAGGAAACCGCTCAGTGGGTGCTGGACAACCGCAACAAGGTGCACCACCAGTTCTTCTCCTCCGACATGACCCAGTTCCGCCGTACAGGCCGGGTGTCCGGCGCGGCGGCCATGGTGGCCACCATTATGAACATCTGCCCCATTATGCGGCTGGATGACAAGGGGGCCATCAAGGCCTATGGCAAGGTCCGGGGCAAGAAGAAGGCCGTGGAGACCACGGTGAACGCCATGGAGGAGCACGCCCAGGGCGGCAGGGACTATGACCAGAAATGCTTCGTGTGCCATTCTCAGTGTCCGGAGGACGCCCGGATGCTTATTGACGCCCTGGAGGAGCGCTTCCCCAAGCTGAAGGGCAAGATCCGCCTGTGCGACATCGGCACCATCATCGGGTCCCACAGCGGCCCCGGCACCGTGGCGGTATTCTTCATGGGTGACGAGCGGCCGGCCATGGACTGAACATCATCATAAAAGAGAGTATCTGGTTTTTCGGGTACTCTCTTTTTGCATACAAAATGAGGACAAAAATTTATATATCCAAAAGCCATCCGGTCCTCCATACTGACTGATGATAAACGCCGCCAGCTTGGGGTTGGGGTTGGCGATGCGCACGGGATATTGCAGCTTTTTTTCATAAACAAACATCAGTCCGAACCTCCTTCATCCCAGGGCCACGGGTCGTTGAGCCACTTGTAGCCGCCCTCCGTGACGGCGGTCTGGGTCAGGGGACCGTACTGCTCCTGATACCGGGCCCGGCCCTCTTTGGCCAGGGCGATATACTTCCAGTACAGGTCCAGAACCTCCTTGTCGTCCGCGTGGGTCACCAGATACAGGCCCAGCTCGTCGATGGCAAAGTCCAGCGCCATCAGCTCGGAAAGGGCACTGTTGGCCGCCGGAAACCGGCTGCGCAGCTCTTTGTGAAATGGCAGGTCCAACCCCGGAAACAGCGTGCCCTGCTGGAGAGCCTCCCGCTGGTCATACCGGGGCGGGTCCTGCTGCTGCATGGCTACAAACGGAAACGCTAACGCCCCGCAGCTGCCGGGCAAATTCCCTTGCCCCTGCCGGCAAGCGCCTGGAGATGAATTGTTTTTTTCTGTGTACAAGGGGAATACCTCCTTCATGATTCATGAGCACAGCCCCCGATTGAGGGCTCAACCCAGTATATGACTCCCCGTCTTTGTGGGAAACGGGGGGGATTCCCATTTGCCGAAAAATGTGATATGGTATAAATGAATCCTCCGGCTCATACGGTGTGGCGGAGGGGGTGCGGAGATGATCGTGTTGCTTCGGCGGCGATATGTGATGGCGGCAGCGGTGACGCTCCTGGCGGCGGCAGCTGCGGCTGCCCTGTGGGCCGGACCGTCTGTCCGGCCCGCCATGGCCGGAACAGGCCGGCAGACCATAGTGCTGGATGCCGGACACGGCGGCGAGGACGGCGGCGCGGTATCCCGGGACGGTGTGGCGGAGAGCAGCGTCAATCTGGCCATCACGCGAAAGCTGCGAGATGTTTTCCTGTTCCTGGGCCGGGACACCGTGCTGACCCGGGAGGGAGAGGAGGCCATCTATTCTCCGGACTGCGTTACCCTGCGGGAGAAGAAGGTGTCGGACCTGAAAAACCGGGTGGCCCTGATCAACCAGCAGTCCGGGGCTGTGCTCATCAGCATCCATCAGAACAGCATGCCGGACCATCCGTCGGTCCACGGGGCCCAGGTGTTTTACAACGCCGTTTCTCCCGGCGGCGAACTGGGCATGACGGTGCAGGGAGCCTTGAACGGCGCGGTGAATGCCGGAAACGAAAAGAACGCCAGGGCCATAGACAGCACCATCTATCTGATGAAAAATGTGCGCTGCCCCGCGATTCTCATCGAGTGCGGGTTTCTGTCCAACCCGGCGGAGACCCAGCTGCTTTTAACGGACGAATATCAGGTGAAGCTGGCGGCGTGCATCGCCGCCGGGCTTCTGCAATATCACACAGAGGGAGCGAAAGCATGAAAACAAAGACCGTTTTTTACTGCACCGAGTGCGGCAACGAGACCCCCAAGTGGGCCGGACGCTGCCCGGCCTGCGGCGCATGGAACAGTATCGTGGAGCAGACGGATAAGCCGGTGAAGTCCGGAAGAAAGCCCGCGTCTGCCAGAGCGGTAAAGCCGGTACCCATCATGGATATCGGTACCGCTGACGAGATCCGGTTTTCTACCGGCATGGGGGAGCTGGACCGGGTGCTGGGCGGCGGCGCGGTGAAGGGCTCCCTGGTGCTGGTGGGCGGCGCGCCGGGTATCGGCAAGTCCACACTGATGCTGCAAATTTGCAAGAAGCTGGGGGAATTTTCCAAGGTTCTGTATGTTTCCGGCGAGGAATCCGCCCATCAGCTGAAGCTGCGGGCCCAGCGGCTGGACGTGGAGAGTGAAAACCTGTATGTCCTGTCGGAAACGTGTCTGGGCAATATCCTGGAGTGCGTCCAAAGTGAGCAGCCGGATGTGCTGATCGTGGACTCCATCCAGACCTTATACAACGAGGACCTGGATTCCCCGGCCGGAGGGGTGGGACAGGTGAAGGACTGCACCATGGCCCTGATGCAGCTGGCCAAGGGCCAGGGGGTCACGGTATTCGTCATTGGCCATGTGAACAAGGAGGGGTCCATTGCCGGGCCCAAGGTCCTGGAGCACATGGTGGACTGCGTGCTGTATTTCGAGGGGGATCAGCACATGACGTACCGCATTCTTCGGGCGGCAAAAAACCGCTTCGGCGCCACCAACGAGATCGGCGTGTTTGAAATGATGGACCGGGGCCTGCGGGAGGTGGAAAACCCCTCAGAGATGCTGCTGTCCGGCCGTCCCAAGGACGCGCCCGGCACCTGCGTCACCTGCGCCATGGAGGGGGCCCGGCCTGTGCTGGCGGAGGTTCAGGCTCTGATCGCACCGGCCAGCGCCTCCAATCCCCGGCGCATGAGCAACGGCTTTGACTACAACCGGGCGGCCATGCTGCTGGCGGTGCTGGAAAAGCGGGGCGGGCTGAAGGTGTCCCAGTGCGATGCGTATCTGAACATCATCGGCGGGCTGACCCTGGAGGAACCGGCGGCGGACCTGGCGGCGGTAGTGGCCATCGCCTCCAGCTATCTGGACAAGCCGGTGCCGGACCATATGGCGGCCATCGGCGAGGTGGGGCTCTCCGGCGAGATCCGCTCCATCAGCCATCTGGAGCAGCGGCTGACGGAGGTGCACCGGCTGGGCTTCACCCAGTGCATGGTCCCGGCCCGGCGGGCCCGGGAGATCAAGCCCCTGCCGGGGCTGGAGCTGCTGCCGGTGCAGAATATTTCCCAGGCGCTGCGGCTGCTGGTGGGCCAAAGGTGAGCAAGTATTTTCCGACGGATGAAGGCGTATTTAACACGTATTTGATGAAATATAAGATTTTTTTACAAGAAAGGCTTGCTTTTTTCATAGAATACCAGACACCTGTCTTGACAATTTGCACGCATAGGTCTATGCTGTGAATGCGAAAAACCCTCCGCCGCAGTCCGGCGGGGCGTGCAGAAAGGAGACTTTCCTTTATGGTTGAATGGACAGATCTGCCGGAAGGCGTATTGGAGGACATGAAACGCTACATCTCCTACGCCTGGCCGCCGGGCCGCATTGCCCAGCTGCTGAACCGGTCC
>FR884119.1:41816-75041 GCA_000435975.1 Oscillibacter sp. CAG:241
CTGAACCGGTCCTATGGTCTGGATTTGACCCGCGAGGCCGTTATCCATATGCTTCGCCGTCTGAAGCAAGAATCCGTATAGTCCGGGCCATCGTCCCCTTCGGCGGGGGTGTCCGATACAGAAAACAGATGCGGGCTGCACTGTTCATTTGAATGAAGATAAAGGTAGGCAGCATGGTGGTTTTCCATGCTGCCTACCTTTATTTTATGATTTCACTCAGACGGAGACCGGATTTGCTGATTTCCTATTCCTTAATAGGAGCCCAGGTCGGCGGACTTGTCGCCCTGGGGGTCCACACCGAACTTATAGTCGTTGCCGGGCAGGATGGCGTTGAGGATCACGCCCGCCAGGGCGGCGATGGCCAGGCCGGTCAGGGTGACGTCTGCGCCGCCCACGGTGAAGGTGATGCCGCCGGTGGAGCTGAAGCCCAGGCCGCTGACGAAGATCACCGCCGCGATGATGAGGTTCCGGGACTTGGTCAGGTCCACCTTGTTTTCCACCACGTTCCGCACGCCCACCGCGGAGATCATACCGTACAGGATGAAGCTGACGCCGCCCACGATAGCGGTGGGGATGGAGTTCACCAGGGCGTCGAACTTGGGGGAGAAGGACAGGATGATGGCGTACAGAGCGGCCAGGCGGATGACCCGGGGGTCATAGACCCGGGACAGGGCCAGCACGCCGGTGTTCTCGCCGTAGGTGGTGTTGGCGGGGCCGCCGAACATACCGGCCACCATGGTGGCCAGGCCGTCGCCCAGCAGGGTGCGGTGCAGGCCGGGGTCAGCGATGAAGTTCTTGCCGGTGGTGGAGGAGATGGCGGACATGTCGCCGATGTGCTCCATCATGGCGGCGATGGCAATGGGGGCCATCACCAGGATGGCGGTCAGGTCAAACTTTGCCAGGACGAAGTGCTGCAGGCCCACGAAGTTGGCGCCGCCGACCTCGGTGAAGTCCACCTTTCCGGCGATCAGGGCCACGATGTAGCTGCCTACCACACCCAGCAGGATGGGGATGATCTTGACCATGCCCTTGCCCCAGATGTTGGCCACCACGATGATGGCAATGGCCACCAGAGCCAGCCACCAGCAGGTGGAGGCGTTGGCGATGGCGGAGCCGGACAGGTTCAGGCCGATGAGGATGATGATGGGGCCGGTGACGATGGGGGGGAAGAAGCGCATGACCTTCTGGGGGCCCACCAGCTTGAACAGCAGGGCCAGGATCAGATACAGGGCACCGGCCACCACGATGCCGCCCAGGGCGTAGGGCAGCTTTTCCTCGCCGCTCATGCCGGCGAACTTGCCCACATCCAGGCTGGCCACTGCCTCAAAGCCGCCCAGGAAGGCGAAGGAGGAGCCCAGGAAGGCGGGAACCTTCAGCTTGGTGCACAGGTGGAACAGCAGGGTGCCGAGACCGGCAAACAGCAGGGTGGTCTGGATGGACAGGGGCAGACCGTACTTGGTGACCAGGATGGGCACCAGCACCGTGGCGCCGAACATGGCGAACAGGTGCTGCAGGCCCAGTACCAGCATCCGGGGAACACCCAGCTCACGGGCGTCGTAGATGGCGTCTTGTCCAAGGTTTTTCTTCATGTGACAGTTCCTCTCTTTCTTTTGCGCTCATTTATGTGATGTTTATTGCTAACAGAAGGGGGGATAATGACCAAAAAAAATGACCGGTAAAATTACCGGTCAAAAGGGGAAAACGAAAATGAAAACAGCGGGAGCGGAGATTTTATTGTTCAGAATACGGAACTTCATCTTGCTCACTCCCTTCAAAATTTTCTTGTTTATTATACGGGTCGCATAGGCAAATTGCAATGCATTCTTTTTCCAAGAAAGGTGTAATAAAACACCACTTTTATTGGTCAATCTGCATAATGAAGGCCCCGCAGCAGCTGACGGGCCATGCGGCGGCCCAGCTGGGGCAGGTCAAAGCGGCCCTCATAAATGCGCCACTCGAACAGTGCGCCCCGGTGCAGCACCACCAGCTCCTCCACCACCTGATCCGGGTCGTGGGAGGGGTGAATGCTGCCCTCATCCTGGCACAGGGTGACAAGCTCCAGCAGTACACGGAAATAGACGCGGCTGTCGTTTTTTTGCAGCACCCGCTGCTCCGGATACCGCAGCCCGTGGATAAACGCTTTATAGAGCACCGGGTCCGACACGCTGATCTCCAGAGAGCGGCCCACGAAATCCAGCAGCTTCTCCCGGGCGGAATGGGCAGTATCGGACAGGTATCCCGCCTCCAGCTCCCGGTAGGCATCGTCTACATGGCTGGTCACCTGGATAGCCAGCTCGTCCTTGCTTTTGAAGTAGTGATAAATGTTGCCCACGGAGCATCCGGCAGCCTGGGCGATCTCCTCCACGGAGACATTTTCAAAGCCCTCTTTGTCGAACAGGTCCAGGGCGGCGCTCTGAATGCGGCTGCGCATTTCCAGGGCCTGGCGTTTTCTTGCGGTCATTCTCTCGGCCATAGTCATTCCTCTGTCTCATTCAATGGTGAGTATATATTACTGCTTTGAATGGGCAAAGTCAACCCCCAAGCCAGTGGGGCGGACCAGAGGTCCGCCCCATTCTATCGTGATTTCAGCCGCACTTTCACCGCACCCGGGGGATCAGCAGCATACCCTCCGGACGGGCCTCCTCCGTCAGCTCATTGGCGGAGCGGATGGCGTCCTGGTCCGTGCGGTACTGCTTGGCAATGTCCCACAGGGTCTCGCCCTCTGCCATGCGGCGCAGGATCAGAGACGGCTGGGGCTCCGGCGGCGGGTCCTGAAGCTCCACCGCCGACACCGCCGGTACCGGCCGGCGACGGCACTGGCAGGCCTCAAAGGTCACCGGTACCGCCAGGCGGCAGGCACTGCCGGTGAATTGCAGCTGCGGCAGGCCGCAGGCGGCGCGGACCGTCTGCGGCTCCCAGGACACCGGGGCTGTTACCTCCACAGAGCGCTCCGCGCACACAGGCGTCCCGCTCTCGTCCAGGTACAGTACCCGCAGCCGCACCGTACACCGCAGGGCCGGGCTGCCGCCCTCCTGCACCACGCTGACGCCGCCGCAGTCTGCCGCCGTCAGATACGCAAAGGGCCGGCCCTGGCCGAACTCCAGCTGCTGCACTGCCTCCTGGGTGGGGGTCTCCCGCCGCCAGGACACCGGCAGGTCTGTCTCCTGCCGCTGCACCCGGGCCACCTGCCGCAGACTGTACAGGTCCTCGATACAGCTGATCTGCTGCCTGCGCCTGACAAACAGCGCCGCGCATACCGTGACGGTGATGCCGAACGCGGGGCCGTTTTCCGTCCGGAGCACCCGGGCCTCGCTGTGGACCCACGGAATACGGGCTTCCACGTCCGCATCCTCCGGCAGGTCCAGGCCGTCCAGCAGCTGGGAGAAGGGCAGCGCGGTCCGATAGGCCGCCAGCTCCTGGTTGTCTCCGCGGTACAGAACGCACACCTCTGCCTGACCCTTTACCACCAGACGGCTGCCTACCCGCCGGCATTCCTCCACCCGGGCGGCGGCCTGCTCCATCAGTACGTCCTCCGGCGGCGGGCCCTCCGGCACAGCCTCCTGAGTGAAGGAAAATTCCCGTTCTTCCACCGCCGTCAGCAGCTCCAGCTCCGTCTCCTGCCGCCGCACCCGCAGGGCCGGGTCCTCTCCGACGCCACAGCACAGCCGCTGCCTCCGGTTGGCATAGCCGGACACGGTGAATTCCGGCATCACACGCAGATACAGCTTCCGGGCCGTGACGGCCCGGGCCTCGGCCAGCAGCAGCCGCCCGGCAACGCACACGGCGGTGCAGCCCATGAGCCGTTTATCCTCCACCTGGCAGGAAAACGGCACCTCCATGGACAGGCTCCGCAGGCCCGCGCTCTCCTCCGAGGTGTACAGCACCGTCAGCACCACGCTGCCGCTTACGGTGAGCTGCTGACCGGTCAGGTGCTTTTCCCGCAGCCGCAGCTGACCCACCGTGTCCACGATCCGGGCCATATCCGGGCAGTGTTCCGGGATAGCGGTCTCCATGGACTCCTCCTGGGTAGTCACCAGGTCGCCTACCGGCTCGCAGCCGGTGACTTCCGTAAATTTCAGCTCCAATTCCATGCGTTTCCCGTCCTCTCCTTGTTTTCACTGTCCCAAGGCTATGCGGGAGAACGCCGGGTTATTCCCGGATGCCGAACATCCGCCGCAGCAGGCCCCGCAGACACCGGGGCGCTTTCCAGATCACGATCTTCATGGTTGTTACCTCCCGTCCTTTAAGCATACGATCCCGCAGGCGATCAGCAGAAACGCCACCAGGAACATCAGCGCACCAACCGGGAAGATGGCGGCGATCAGGATCCCCAGCCCCAGGCCCAGTGCGCACACGCCGATGACCGCGCCGCAATTTCCCCGTCTCATGTATCTCCCTCCTCTGCCACAGTATATGCGGCGCGGCTCCCTCTTGCGCCGGGACGGAAAATACGGTACAATAACGCCAAAAGGAGGGACGGCAATGAATTTGCTATATGCGCTGGAGCGCCTGCGGACCCCGTTCTGGGACGCGGTGTTCTCAGCAGTCACCCATCTGGGTGAGGAGACCGTGTTCATGGTGGCGGCGATCCTGATCTTTTGGTGCGTCAGCAAGGAGGAGGGGTATTACCTGCTGCTGATGGGCTTTTTCGGCACGGTGGTGAACCAGTTTCTGAAGCTGCTGTTCCGCATTCCCCGGCCCTGGGTCCGGGACCCGGATTTCACCATTGTGGAGAGTGCCCGGGCGCAGGCCACGGGCTATTCCTTCCCCAGCGGCCACACCCAGAATGCCGTGGCTACCTTCGGCGGCATCGCCCGGTCCACCCGGCGGCCCTGGGTCCGGTGGACCTGCGTGGCGGTGCTGCTGGCGGTGTCGTTTTCCCGTCTCTATCTGGGGGTGCATACGCCCCTGGATGTGGGGGTGTCCTTCGCCGTGGCCGGGGTGATGGTGCTGGCGCTGTATCCCCTGATCCGTCAGGCAAGCCGCAGGCCTCGCCTGATGGCGGGACTGCTGGCCGGGATGCTGCTGGCAGGCACCGCGTACCTGGTGTTCGCGTATGTGCATCCCTTCCCGGCGGACGTGGATCCGGCCAACCTGACCTCCGGCCGGGAAAACGGCTGGAAGCTGCTGGGGGCCACGGTGGGCTTCGGCATTTCCTGGTGGCTGGACCGGCGGTATATCCACTTCGACACCCGGGCCGTGTGGTGGGTGCAGCTTCTGAAGGTGGTGCTGGGCCTTGCGCTGCTGATGGGCATCCGGGCAGGGCTGAAGGCACCCTTGCTGGCGCTGCTGCACAGTCCCGGTGTGGCCGGGGCCGTGCGCTATGGCATTATGGTGCTGTTCGCCGGTGCACTCTGGCCTGCCGCGTTCCGCTATATGGCCCACTGGGGGCGAAAGGCGTGATATGAAGAAAAGCAGTGCTGCGGCACTGCTTTTCTTCATATTCACACGGCTTATTTCTCCAGCACGAAGCGCATTTCCACGGGGTTGTGGTCGGAGTAGGCAAAGGCCAGGTTCACAACGCCGCTGTCCGTTACCGTCACGTTGTCGGACACCAGGAAGCCGTCCACCGTCAGCACATACTGCCCCTGGTGATAGGGACCGTCGGCATTGCGGCAGCTGGGCACGGGATTCTGCGGGTCCAGAGGGGCCACCAGGGAGATATTGTACCCGTTGAAGGTGTCCTCAGGAATGGGCTGGGCCCAGGTGTATTCCTGGTCCGCCTCGCCGAAGTAGGCGGCAGAGTCGCCCAGCAGGTCCTTGTTGAAGTCGCCGCCGGCCACGCACCAGTTGCCTGCGGCATACTCCCGCTGCATGTCGTCCAGCAGCAGCTTCAGCTGCTCCATGGCGATGGTGCCGTCGGAGGTGTAGGCCGACAGGTGCAGGTTATACAGCACCAGCTCGCCGCCGTCTGCCACCGGGATGCGGTGTACGCTGTAGCACCGGTCCAGGTCCACCAGCTTCATGAGGCTGTTTTCGATGGGCAGCTCCACCCGCCGGGCGCTGTCCACCGTCAGAGAGGACAGGGTCATCAGCCCCGACACCGACGCCCCGTGGGGGTGGCGCAGGGGGTACATCAGGAAGGGGGAATCATAGTTCTGGGCCCAGGTCTCGTCATACTCCGGCAGCACGGACCGCAGCATGGCGGCCTCGTCCACATGGTAGCTGCGGGTGGAGTTCCGGTCCACCTCCTGGATGAGATAGAAGTCTGCGTCCTGCTGGGCCAGGAAGGCTCCGATATGGCCGATGTTGTCCGTCAGCCGCTCCTGGGACCAGGCCCAGGACTCCGTTCCGCCGTCCATAAAGAAGCCGTAATCCGGCTCATAGGCGCCGAAGCCGATGTTATAGGACAGCAGGTGATATTCCCGGCCGGTTTCGGCGGGCTGGAGCACCTGCCGGTCCACCTCCAGGTCCATATCCCCCAGCCGATGATAGTCAATGAGCACATACGCCAGATAGCTGATGACCACCAGCAGCACAGCCGCCAGCACCAGCAGCACGATCTTCAGCGGTTTTTTCACGAAACGCGCCTCCTTGTTTACAAAAGTCCATGCATCCATTATAATCGAAGTCAGAACATTTGGAAAGAGGTTTTTTCGTGAAACGATTTGCCATCCGATTCAACGCACCGGTGGTGCTGAGCTTTGCCATCCTCAGCCTGCTGGTGCTGGTGCTGGACTCCGCCACCGGCGGAGCCTCCACGGCCCGGCTGTTCTGCGTCTACCGGGCGCCCCTGACGGACCCACTGACGTATGTGCGTTTTTTTACCCACGTTCTGGGCCACTCGGGCTATAGCCACTATATGAGCAACATGCTGCTTCTGCTGCTGGTAGGGCCGGGGCTGGAGGAAAAATACGGCAGCCGGAATCTGCTGGCAACGATCGCGGTCACCGCCTTTGCCACGGGGCTGGTGCAGTTCCTGCTGTTTCCCCACTCCGCTCTGCTTGGCGCCAGCGGCGTGGTGTTTATGATGATCGTTCTCTCGTCCTTTACGGAGATGAAGAAGGGCGGCATTCCTCTGACCATGCTGCTGGTGGTGGCCCTTTACTTAGGCAGCGAGATCGCCGACGGCCTTACCAGGACGGACAACGTGTCCCATCTGACCCACATTGTGGGCGGTGTGTGCGGCATTTTCTTCGGCTTCCGGCTGGCTAAGGTGAAAAAGCACTGATCCTGCGCGAAAAAAAGTCCTCCGGCTTATAGCCGGAGGACGCGCTGTTTTCAGGGCTTCAGGGCGCTGACGCCGCCCATGATGATGCCGCCTGCCAGTTGGGCCATCTCATCCGGTGATTCCTGCCCGCCCTCCCGCAGCCAGGCCAGCGCCAGGTTCAGATTGCCTGACACGATAAACGAACAGAAGCTGTTGAGCCGCTGCCGGTCTCCCGGATAGAACAGAGACAGGAAATCAAAAAGAAAGTTGTCCCGCAGAATGCGGCAGATGCGGTCGGTATAGGCAATGTCCCCGTTGGGACCCAACAGCACCCGGCACAGATCTGCATTGTCCCGGATGAACCGGTACAGATCCCGCAGAAAGGGAAACTGACCCGGTGCGGAGTCCTCGGGCCTGTGGCTCTTGCACAGGTCCGCCAGCCGGTCGGCCATTTCATCCTCCAGGCGCTGCAAAAGGTCGCCAACGTCCCGATAGTGGATGTAAAAGGTGCCGCGGTTGATATCCGCCCGCTCCGCCAGCTCCCGCACAGAGATGTTCTTTGCGCTTTTTTCCACCAGCAGCTCCATCAGCGCCAGACGCAGCTGACTTTTCGTTTTTCGCACCCGACGGTCCGTACCGGACTGTTCCATATCCACATTCCCCTTTGTTGGCTTTTTAACGATCTATCTGACCTGTATTCTAACATAAACGCTGACTGATAATCAACAGTTTGTTGAGCTTTTTGACAAAATATTCCCGTCTATCCAACGCCACCGGTGCATACAGTAGTACACCAGACAAGATGTTATGGAGCAGGAGGAATGGACCATGAATCAGTCCGCACCCATTTATCAGGATATGGCGACCCGCACCGGCAGCAGTATCTATATCGGCGTGGTGGGTCCGGTACGCACCGGAAAATCCACCTTTATCAAACGGTTTATGGAGACCCAGGTGCTGCCCAATATCGACGATAGCTACCGCCGGGACCGGGCGCGGGATGAACTGCCGCAAAGCGGCTCCGGCCGCACCATCATGACGGCGGAACCCAAATTTGTTCCGGAGGAGGCGGTGGAGGTCTGCATGGAGGAGGGGGTCACATTCTCCGTGCGGCTTATTGACTGCGTAGGCTACATGGTGCCCGGCGCTGTGGGACAGTATGAGGATCTGTCGCCCCGGATGGTCATGACCCCCTGGTTTGACCACGAGATCCCCATGACTGAGGCGGCGGAGCTTGGCACCAGGAAGGTCATCTGCGACCACTCCACCGTGGGCATTGTGGTCACAACCGACGGCAGCGTCACGGAGATCCCACGGGAGGATTATCTGGAGGCCGAGGAGCGGGTGATTCGGGAGCTGCAGGAGCTGGGAAAACCCTTTGTGGTGCTGCTGAATTCTGCCCAGCCCCAGAGTCCCCGGGCTCAGTCTATCGCCGCTGATATCCAGCGCCAGTACGACGTCCGGTGTCTGCCGGTGAACTGTCTGGAGCTGGGGGAGCCGGAGATCACCGAGCTGCTGCGGGGGCTGCTGTATGAGTTTCCGCTGCGGGAGCTGGATCTGTTCCTGCCCACCTGGGTGGAGGCCCTGCCGCCGGACCATCCCATCAAAACCGGCGTATATCAGGCGGTACGCCGGGAGACGGCAGACCTGGCCCATGTGCGCCAGCTGCGGGATTGCCTGTCTGCTCTCCAGGGGGAGGGGAACATTTCCGCCTCATCTGTCCGCAGCCTGAATTTGGGCGTGGGCATCGCCGCGGCAGACCTGGACCTGCCGCGGGGGCTGTTTTATGAGACGCTCAGCCGGCAATCCGGCCTCACCGTCACCGATGACGGCGACCTGATGCAGCTGCTGACCAGCCTGGCCGCTGTCCGGAAGGAGTATGACCGGATGGCCCCGGCCATGCAGGCGGCGCTGGACACCGGCTATGGCATCGTAATGCCCAGCGTGGAGGACCTGAACCTGGAGGACCCGGAGATCGTCCGCCAGGGCGGACGATACAGCGTCCGCATGAAGGCCAGCGCGCCCTCTGTTCACATGATACGCGCCGATATTGCCACCACGGTATCGCCGATCGTAGGCAATGAAAAGCAGTCCGAGGACATGGTGAATTACCTGCTTCAGGAGTTTGAGGGAGACACCAGCAAGCTCTGGCAGTCCAACATTTTCGGCCGCAGCTTCAATGAGATCGTGGGCGACGACCTGCAGGCAAAGCTGCGCCGGATGCCCACGGATTCCCAGAAAAAAATGCGGGAGGCGCTGGAGCGCATCATCAACGAGGGAAGCGGAGGTCTGATCTGCATCATTCTGTGATTTTTCCCGGCAGGGACCGTTTTGCGGCGGTCCCTGCCACATTTTATACGGAATATATTGCATAAAATGCTTGAATATTTGGAAAAAGTGTGCTAAAATACTTAATTACTGAACAGCGGCGCAGTATCCTAGTCGGATCTGCCGTCTTGTAAGAAGGGCCTAAAAATCCTTTAAAGGGCACAACTGTGAAGTCCCTGGTGCCTGCTGCTTACGCCCAGTTTGGGGTGGGTGCTGGGGGGAGACGTGGGAGCCCCCGCGTCTGCGGTGGTAGGGCGCCCTCCAATGGCATGGAGGACCCGACCCTGCTACCGTGGAGACCTGCTGTTGTGCACAGGCGTACTCCCTCTGTGGTCAAGCGACCTGTGTACGAGGCAGATGATGAACCTGCAATGCGGTGCTACCCGGCTTCACTGCCGTAACGCTGTGTGCAGAGTAGCCTGCCTTGCGTGGGCACGGTGGATAGGGAAGTGGAAGCACCGGTCTCCCCGGCCAGGGAGGCTGTGTTGATTCCCTTGAAACCCTGGCTGCAAAAGAGGCTAAGAGACGGTCTGACCGCTGTGGAAATCACCTAGGCTGTCCTCACGGGACATCGGAGGGATTGCAGTGCGGACTAAGTGGCAATCGGGTCCCATGGCCGGCAACACCATGGCGCAGCGCCTAACGGGAAACCGCCTGACCGGCGACGGAAGGCGCGCTGCGGGGAAATCCAACCCGTACCTAAGCCGTAAGATTAACCTTCGGCGTTGCCCTGTTCAGTGTACTATAACAACAAAGCGAGGGATCTACTCTTGAGCGAACGCGACAGGAGCAAGGACAAAAACGGCGGGAAAAAGAAAAGCGGCCGGGGCTGGGCTCTGCGGGTGTTTCTGCTGGCTGTGGTGCTGTCGGCCCTGCTGAGCTTTTTCTCCTCCACCGCTTTGGAGGGGACCGGCTATATCGTGGCGGCGCTGGTGCTGGCCGTGTTCATCGGCCTGGGCATCGTGTTCGACATGATCGGCGTGGCCGTTACGGCGGCAGACCCCAAGCCCTTCCACTCCATGGCTGCCCACAAGGAAAAGGGCGCGCGGGAAGCCATCCATCTGCTGCAAAATGCCAACCAGGTGTCGTCCGTGTGCAACGACGTGGTGGGCGATATATGCGGCATCGTCAGCGGTTCCACGGCGGCGGTGATCGTCACGCATCTGCAGCGGGACTTCAGCACCTCGTCGGTGCTGATCTCCATCGGAGCCACAGCGCTGATTTCCGGCATTACCATCGGCGGCAAGGCCTTGGGAAAGACCGTGGCCATCAACCAGTGCACCAGCGTGGTGTACCGGGTGGCCCGCATCATGCACGCCCTGCATCTCTCACGCTGAAATGGAGCGATATACTTGATTTTAGACCGCATAGACAGCCCCGCCGATGTGAAGGGGCTCAACGAGAATCAGGCCCGCCAGCTTTGCAGTGAGCTGCGGGGGTTTCTCCTGGATGAGGTATCCAAAACCGGCGGACACCTGGCCTCCAACCTGGGGGTGGTGGAGCTGACGGTAGCCATTCACCGGGTGTTTGACACCGCCGTGGACCGGCTGGTGTTCGACGTGGGGCACCAGTGCTATGTGCACAAGGCGCTGACCGGACGGCGGGAGCTGTTTGATACCCTGCGGCAGTTCGGCGGCCTGTCCGGCTTCCCCAAGCCATGGGAGAGCGTTCACGATGCGTTCATTGCCGGACACGCCTCCAACTCGGTGTCGGTGGCTCTGGGTATGGCCCGGGCCCGCACGCTCCAGGGAAAGGATTACAGCGTCCTGGCCCTGATCGGCGACGGCGCCATGGGCGGCGGACTGAGCTTTGAGGGACTCAACGACGCCGGAGCCAGCGGCGAGCCGCTGATCGTGATCCTCAACGACAATGGCATGTCCATTGCACCCAATGTGGGGGGGCTGTCCCGGCATTTGTCCCGGCTGCGCAGTACGCCGGGATACTACGAGTTCAAGCGCCGCTATCGCCAGATGCTTACCGGCAGTCAGACCGGTAAGCGGGTCTATGCCATGAGTCACGAGGTAAAAACGGCTCTGAAAAATTCCCTGCTGCCCGGCAGCACGGTATTTGAGAACATGGGCTTTACCTATATGGGGCCGGTGGACGGCCACGACGTGGAGACGCTGACCCAAATGCTGGTGCTGGCCCGGGATATGCGCCGGCCGGTGCTGCTGCATGTGCATACCGTCAAGGGAAAGGGCTATCCCTTTGCCCAGAAGGAGCCCGGGCAGTTCCATGGCGTGGCTCCCTTTGACGTAAAAACCGGAAGAGCCCTGAAACCGTCAGGGGAGAACTTTTCTCATGTATTCGGACAGGAGCTTCTGTCCCTGGCCCGGGAGGATGAACGGATCTGTGCCGTCACTGCCGCCATGGTAGAGGGCACAGGCTTGACGGATTTTTCCAGAACGCTGCCCCGGCGCTTTTTCGACGTGGGGATCGCCGAGGGCCATGCGGTGGCCATGTGCGCCGGTATGGCCCAGCAGGGCATGGTGCCGGTGTTTGCGGTGTATTCCAGCTTTTTGCAGCGGGGATATGATATGCTGCTGCACGATGTGGCGCTGAATCATCTCCATGTGGTGCTGGGCGTGGACCGGGCGGGGCTGGTGGGAGCCGACGGCGAGACCCACCATGGCTGCTTTGATCCCATGTACCTGTCCCAGGTGCCGGGGATGACGGTGCTGTGTCCTGCCAGCTTTGCGGAGCTGCGGCGGATGCTGCGGCGTGCGGTGGAGGAATTGGACGGCCCCGTGGCGGTGCGGTATCCCCGGGGCGGCCAGGGCCGCTATCAGGATGACGGCGGCGACGGAACGTTTGTGTGTCTGCGTGAGGGCGATGATGCCGCCATTCTGACCTATGGCATTCTGGTGAACCAGGCTCTGGATGCGGCGGAGCTTCTGGCGCAGAAGGGAATCCGTGTCCGGGTGGTGAAGCTGAATCAGATTTGCCCGCTGGACAGTAAGCAGGTAAAGGACGCTCTCTCCGGTACGGAGCGGCTGCTGGTGCTGGAGGACTGCATGGCCACAGGCTGCGTGGGTCAGCGCATAGCCGCTATCCTGGCCCAGGAGCGGATGGAGCCCCGCTGTCTGACGCTGAAAAATCTGGGCGGCCGGTTTGCCCCCCAGGGTACGGTGGACCAGTTATACAAAGCCTTCGGTCTGGACGCCCGGAGTGTAGCCCACAGCGTGGAGGAGATGCTGCATGAGCAATAAGACGAGATTGGATGTGCTGCTGGTGGAGCAGGGCTTGCTGGAAAGCCGCCAGAAGGCCCAGGCCGTTATCATGGCCGGCAGTGTGTTTGTTGACGGTCAGCGGGTGGACAAGCCTGGCACGGCGGTGCCCAATACCGCCGCCATCCAGGTGCGGGGCCATGCTTTGCCCTATGTCAGCCGGGGCGGCCTGAAGCTGGAGAAGGCCATGCAGACGTTTCCCCTGACCCTGGACGGCAAGGTCTGCGCCGATATCGGCGCATCCACCGGCGGCTTCACGGACTGCATGCTGCAAAACGGGGCCACAAAGGTCTACGCTGTGGATGTGGGCTACGGCCAACTGGACTGGAAGCTCCGGGGAGACCCGCGGGTGGTGTGCATGGAACGCACCAACGCCCGCTATCTTACCCATGAGCAGATCCCAGAGGAACTGGACTTTGCGTCGGTGGACGTGTCGTTTATCTCCCTGCGGCTGATCCTGCCGGCGCTGGACGGACTGCTGTCCCCGGAGGGAGAGGCCGTGTGCCTGGTGAAGCCCCAGTTTGAGGCGGGCCGGGAAAAGGTCGGAAAAAAAGGCGTGGTCCGGGACCCGGCGGTGCACCTGGAGGTGCTGGAGGCCTTTCTGGAGCATGCAAAGGAAAGTAACTTTACAGTGCTTGGAATTACATACTCGCCCATACGGGGACCCGAGGGAAACATCGAATATCTGGGCTATCTGCGCCACGGACAGGGGACACCCGGCGTATTTTCCCTGCCGGAGATCGTGGAGGCGTCTCACAGCCAATTGAAGGACTGAGGTGAGCGGCATGAAACCAAAACGCGTGATACTTTGTCCCAATCCGTATCGGGACAGTGAACTGAAGGTCTGCAAGCAGTCCCGGGATATGCTGGAGAGTCTGGGGATGCAGACCTCTGTGTGCCTGCCCTTCCAGCGGGAGGGGTATGGCGAGGAGCTGGGGATCCCCATGCGGCTCTTGCAGCAGGAGATCCGGTCGGCGGACCTGCTGATCGCCTTCGGCGGCGACGGTACCATTCTGCATCTGGCCCGGACCGTGGCGCTGCACAGCGTGCCGGTGCTGGGGGTGAACCTGGGAAGTCTGGGCTTTATGTCGGAGCTGGAGGTCAACGAGCTGGACCGGCTGCGGGATCTGGCCGAGGGCCGGTTTACCGTAGAATCCCGGATGATGCTGGATGCGTCGGTGCTGCGGGAAGGACGGCAGGTGTACAGCAACATCGCCCTGAATGACGCGGTGATCTCAAAGGGGTCCATCGCCCGGGTGGTGCGGCTGGATATCTTCACGGAGGAGGGACGCCTGACCCGGGTAGGCGGCGACGGCATCATCGTGTCCACCCCTACCGGCTCCACCGGATATTCTATGGCCGCCGGAGGCCCCATTGTGGAGCCCACCGCCAAAAACCTGCTGCTGACCCCGATATGTCCCCATTCCACCCGCTCGTCCTCCTACGTGCTGTCACCGGACCATGTGATCACCGTGGAAGCCGCGGATGCCAACCGGAAATTCGTCTATCTTTCCGTAGACGGCGGCAAAGCGTTTTCTTTGAAAAACGGAGACCAGGTGCGGGTGAGCACCTCAAAATACACCACAAAGCTGGTTCGTCTCTCCAAAAAGAGCTTTTGCGAAATACTGGACAAAAAAATGGGAACGGAGGCTTCTAAAAAATGAAAAACGACCGCCAGAACCAACTCCTCCAGATCATCAGCGAGGAGATTATCGAAACCCAGGAGCAGCTGCTGGAGCGGCTCCAGGCCAAGGGGATCAAGAGTACCCAGGCCACGATTTCCCGGGACATCAAGGAGCTGCACCTGATCAAGGAGCCAGCCGGGCAGGGAAAATATCGCTATGCCGTTTCCGCCCACCGCACCAAGCTGAATTTTGCCGACAAGCTGCGCACCATTTTCCGGGAGAGCGTCCTGACGGTGGACAACGCCCAGAATATCGTGGTCATCAAGACTCTGCCGGGTCTGGCCAATGCTGCGGGATCTGCCGTGGACGGTATGGACGTGCCGTATCTGGTGGGGTCCCTGGCCGGCGACGACACGGCTCTGCTGATCATGCGGGACACGGAAAGCGCCGTGGATTTTACGGAGGAAATCAAGGAAATGCTGCGCTGACAGCCAGAAAATCGCGCAGGACAGCGGAGGGATACGCAGATGCTGCAATTGCTCCACATTGAGAATATCGCCATCATCGAGTGCGCGGACATTGCGTTCCGGCCCGGCTTCAACGCCCTGACGGGCGAGACCGGCGCCGGTAAGTCCATTGTCATCGACTCCATCAGCGCCGTGCTGGGCCAGCGGACGTCCCGGGACCTGATCCGTACCGGGGCAGATATGGCCTTTGTCAGCGCGTGCTTCGCGGATGTTCCGCCCCGGCTGGGGGAGGACCTGGGCATTTCCTGGGAGGGGGAGCTGCTGCTGCAGCGGGAGATTCACGGCGACGGCAAAAACGTCTGCCGGGTCAACGGCCGCCCCGTCACGGTGACCCAACTCCGTACCCTGGGCAGCCGCCTGCTGAACATCCACGGCCAGCACGACGGACAGCAGCTGCTGGATGAGGAGCAGCACCTGCTGTATCTGGACAGCTTCGGCCGGACGGAGGGCCTGCTGACGGAATACCGCGAAAAATACCAGGCCATGGCCGCCTTGCGCCGCCAGATGCAGGCTCTGGAAATGGACGAGGCGGAGAAGGCCCGCCGGGTGGACACCCTGACCTATCAGCTCCAGGAGTTGGAGCGGGCCAAGCTGCGTCCCGGCGAGGAGCAGGAGCTGCAAAGCCGCCGGACACTGCTGCACAATGCGGAAAAATTCATTTCCGCTGTATCCGGGGCGGATTTCTGCCTCAACGGTGACGACGGCAGTGATGGCGCGGCCAATCTGGTGCGTCAGGCCCAGGAATCCCTGGCATCGGTACGGGGGCTGGACCCCGAGCTGGGAGAGCTGTACGACCGGCTGGAGGCTGCGTACAGTGAAATATACGACCTGGCGGATACCATCCGGGACAAGCGGGAGGATTTCGACTTTTCGCCCCAGGAACTGGACCGGGTGGAGGGACGGCTGGATCAGCTGTACCGCCTGAAAAAGAAGTACGGCCCCACGGTGGAGGAGATGCTGGAGTATCAGACCCGCTGCCGCCGGGAGCTGGACGACATACAGGACGCGGGGGACACCCTGCTGCATCTGGAAAAGCAGCTGAAGAAGGCGGAAAAGGCCGCTCGTCAGGCGGCGGAGGCCCTGTCCCAGGCCCGGCACGAGGCTGCCGGACGGCTGGAGGAGCAGATCCTCACGGAGCTGCGGCAGCTGGATATGGGGAAGATCCGCTTTGCCATCTGCTTTACGGAGCAGGCCCTGGCGGAAAACGGCGCCGATCAGGTGCGCTTCCTGATGTCCGCCAACGTGGGCGAGGAGCTGCGGCCTATCCACAAGATCGCCTCCGGCGGTGAGCTGGCCCGGATCATGCTGGCCATGAAAAACGTGCTGTCGGAGCAGGATCAGGTGGGCACCATGGTATTTGATGAGGTGGATACCGGTGTGTCCGGACGAGCTGCCCAGAAGGTGGCGGAGAAAATGGCCCGTATCAGCCGCACCAAGCAGGTGCTGTGCGTGACGCATCTGCCCCAGCTGGCCGCTATGGCGGATACGCACTTTTCTGTGGAGAAGGGGGAGCAGGACGGACGCACCTTTACCCGGGTGGTGCAGCTGGACAGAGCACAGCGGCAGCAGGAGCTGGCCCGCCTTACCGGCGGAGCGTCCATATCCGCCACCATGCTGGAGAGCGCCGGGGAGCTGCTGGACCAGGCGGACAAATTCAAAAAAACCTTGGCCTGACCCGTTGACAACGGGGAGAAGGAACGGTATAATACAAAGCAACTTCATATGCAACAGCGATGAAGGGAAGAAGTATCCGGCCGATGACGCCTGCAAAGAGAACCCCTGGACGGTGAGAAGGGGAGAGGCGGCGGCAGGAGAATACATCCCGGAGCAGCCTTCTGAACGGTCTCTCCTATTAGGAATGTGTCGGGTTCGCCCGTTACAGCGATAGGGTGTTGCTGCACCCGATGAGGCCGCATGCCGTGAGGCGGCGGCGAAGCTGAGGTGGTACCGCGATTTACGTCGCCCTCTGTCAACACGACAGGGGGCGTTTTTCTTGCCCCCTGGAAGCCAAAAATATCGGAAAGGAATCAGAAAACATGGGAATTTATGAAGAACTGGTGGCCCGCGGCCTGATCGCTCAGGTCACCAACGAGGATGAGATCCGCGAGTTGATCAACAACGGCAAGGCCACGTTCTACATTGGTTTTGACTGCACGGCGGACTCCCTGACGGCTGGGCATTTCATGGCCCTGACCCTGATGAAGCGCCTGCAAATGGCGGGCAACAAGCCCATCGCCCTCATCGGCGGCGGCACCACCATGATCGGCGACCCCTCCGGCCGCACAGACATGCGCAAGATGCTCACCAAGGAGGACATCGACCACAACGCCGCCTGCTTCAAGCGGCAGATGGAGCGGTTCATCGACTTCGGCGAGGGTAAGGCCATCATGCTCAACAACGCCGACTGGCTGCTGAAGCTGAACTACGTGGACCTGCTGCGGGAGGTGGGCGCCTGCTTCTCCGTCAACAATATGCTGCGGGCCGAGTGCTATAAGCAGCGCATGGAGAAGGGCCTGAGCTTCCTGGAATTCAACTATATGATCATGCAGAGCTACGACTTCTACTATATGTTCCAGCACAACGGCTGCAATATGCAGTTCGGCGGCAACGACCAGTGGAGCAATATGCTGGGCGGCACGGAGCTGATTCGCCGGAAGCTGGGCAAGGACGCCCACGCCATGACCATCACCCTGCTGACGGATTCTCAGGGCAACAAGATGGGCAAGACCGCCGGCAACGCCGTGTGGCTGGATCCCAACAAGACCAGCCCCTTCGAATTCTATCAGTACTGGCGCAATGTGGGCGACGCCGACGTGCTCAAGTGCATCCGGATGCTGACGTTCCTGCCCCTGGAGCAGATCAATGAGATGGCCGAGTGGGAGGGCGCAAAGCTCAATGAGGCCAAGGATATCCTGGCCTATGAGCTGACGAAGCTGGTTCACGGCGAGGAGGAGGCCGAAAAGGCCCGTCAGGCTGCCCGGGCACTGTTTGGCGGCGGCGCCAACGCTCAGGATATGCCCACCACCGAGCTCACCGGCGACGACCTGGGCAGCGGCGAGATCAACGTGCTGAATCTGCTGGTCCGGTGCGGTCTGTGCGCCAGCAAGGGAGAGGCCCGTCGGCTGGTGCAGCAGGGCGGCATCACCGTGGGGGACAAGAAGGTGGATTCCATCGACGCATCCTTCGGCTGCCAGGAATTTACCGGCGACGGCCTGATCATCCGCAAGGGGAAAAAGGTGTTCCACCGGGCGGTGCTCATCTGAGATAAAGATATCTGTCAACAAGAGCGTATTGCAGGATAAGAGAGAACGGCACAGCGTTGGCTGTGCCGTTCTCTCTTAAAATGATGAAAACAAAACCGGGAAACCATTACAGTTTCCCGGTTTTGGCACGCCGTGAGGGATTCGAACCCCCGGCCTTCTGGTCCGTAGCCAGACGCTCTATCCAGCTGAGCTAACGGCGCATGTCTCTTGACGACTTTGTTATAATACCACGATCTCACAGAAAATGCAAGCTTTTTTTTTGAAAAATCTCAATAAAATTTCTGCGGGCGTATTCGGTCGAAGATGGAGGGATTCTGCCCCGCCGTATAAGGGACCTTTCCCCGGGAATACTGTTTTTATCCAAGTGACGGAGGCAGTAGGGGAATGCAGGGAAAAGTGGAGATCTGCGGCATCAACACCGCCAAGCTGGAGGTCTTGAAAAACGATGAGATGACGGAGCTTCTGCGGCGCACCAAGCAGGGGGACATGGACGCCCGGGAGCGGCTGATCCGCGGCAATCTGAGGCTGGTGCTGTCGGTGCTCCAGCGGTTCACCAGCAGGGGGGAGAACATGGACGACCTGTTCCAGGTGGGGTGCATCGGCCTGATCAAGGCCATCGACAACTTTGATATTACCCAGCCGGTACGCTTCTCCACCTATGGTGTTCCCATGATCGTGGGAGAGATCCGCCGCTATCTCCGGGACAACAGCGCCGTGCGGGTGTCCCGCAGTTTGCGGGACACGGCGTATAAGGTGCTTCAGGCCCGGGAGCGGCTGCTGCGCCAGAGCCAACGGGAGCCAACCGTGGAGCAGCTGGCCCGGGAGCTGGATATCCCCCGGGAGGAGGTGGTGTTGGCCATGGACGCCATTGTGGACCCGGTGTCCCTGTACGAGCCCATTTACTCCGAGGGCGGCGACACCGTGTGCGTCATGGACCAGGTCAGCGATCGCCGCTGCACCGATGAGGGCTGGATCCAGCACATTGCCCTGAAGGACGCCATTGGTCACCTGACGCCCCGGGAGCGGAGCATTCTCATGCTGCGCTTTGGCCAGGGAAAGACCCAGATGGAGGTGTCGGCGGAGATCGGTATCTCTCAGGCCCAGGTGAGTCGCCTGGAAAAGGGGGCCATCCGCTCCATTAAGAAGGAATTGTAAGACGTGCAGTGACGCATAGCAGGATGCTATATTTTGCCCCTATCCTAACACACGAAGGGCCATTGTGCAATAACGGGCACAGCGCTGTCTGCTGTGCCCGTTAATTACCCAATGCTGCATCGCAGCATTGTCTTTTACTGTATGCCGCCTACCAGGATCAGAGTCAGCAGCATGTATGCAGCGCTGGCAGCAGCTGCAATGCCGCATACGATCATGCAGACGGTGCGCGGCCCACGGCGCAGGCAGGCCCGTCCTACGAAAAACCCGGCTGCCGCCAGGATGAACAGCACAGCGGCTCCCCAAAATGGCATGTTGATCACCCCCTCATAGCGTCCAGCAGGTCCGTAAAGTCCCGCAGCTGGCCCACAAAGCGCTCCTTCATCTGATCCGCCCGGCCCTTTCCGGCGTCAAACAGCGGCTCGTCCGTCTGGATAGCCGCGAATACCCGTCCGTCGGCCTTGACGCTGAGATACACCTTGCCCAGGTGCAGCAGCTGGTCCATGACCTGGGGGGACAGCAGAGCCTGCGCCGCAGCAGGATCGCCGCATTGAACGCTGAACCGCCTGGCAAATTCCGGAGCTTCCGAGGAAACTGAACCGCTTGTCAAATTCCGGATCTTCCGAGGAAAAACCGTCCCGGCCCAGCAGCCGTGCCAGCTTTCCCTTGGGGGCGGCCTGCAGGTCGCAGGGGAGGGTGCGGCCCAGCTGCGCCGCCATCCAGCGTCCGTGGAAAACCGGCACCTCGTTGTTTTCCCAGTTTTGGGTGGCGGGGTCCTGATAGGGCTGCAGGTCCAGCAGCTCCAGATTGCTGATCTCCAGTGGCCGGCCATGGTACCTGGCCCGGACCAGACCGCTGCCGCTCATACGCTCCGCCTGAGGCAGGGGCAGACCGGAATCCTGGAGTGTTTCCTGGGAAATATGCTGCCGGGGCAGGTATTCCGCTTCCTGAAATACTGCGCGCAGCGCGTCCTGGGCCAATCCGCCCTGGGCCGCACCCTGGAGCTTTTTCCCGCCTGACGCGCCCATAACGCCGCCGATGACGGCGATGATGACGCCTGCGGCGATGGCGGGCGTGGCGCTGAGAATCACTCCGGCCACAAGAATGACCACGCCGATGCCGGAGAAAACCTTGCCGAAGCCCGCCAGGGCACGGCCCTTCTGAATATTCTGTGTGCTGTTATCCATGTGCTTGCTCCTCTCTTTCTGCACCAAACAGGACTTCGCACCGGCACAGGGCCTCGATGATCCCTTGCAACCGCCAGCCGCCGCAGAAGCTCCTGCTCCGCCAGCGTCTCCCGATAGCCGCAACGGCAGGTGGTGCTTCCCTTTTTCAATCGCTCCCCACACAGGGGGCATTTGCTCTGTTTCATAGGCTTTATCCCCAATTGCTCATCCAGCTGTCGCCCCAGTCCTCGGCGGGATCGTAGGGGATGGGGTCGAACCCGGCGGCATACACCGGGCCGTCGTCGCGATAGGCCAGCCCGTCCTCTGCCAGGGTGTAGCTTCCGGTAATGTAAAAGGCGTCGTGACCGTCGCTGTACCAGCGGCAATAGCCGTCCTCATCGGTCTCAAAGCTGGCCCCCGGCAGGGCGGTATAGGCCGCTGCCTGGCCGTAGGGGTAGAACACGCCGGAGAAGCTGCCGTCCGCATCCTGACCCAGCAGGGTGAACCGGTCCTTATCCAGGCCGGGGGACAGGTAAATGCGTCCGTTCATGGCCAGATACGGTCCCTTGCCGTCCTGGTCGTCCCCGATGGTGCCGCTGCCCATGGATAGTCTGGTGTAGCTCAGATACGCCATGCGGTCTGCGTCGATGACCAGGGTCTCACCCAGAGCGTTCTGCCACACGCCGCTCAGGTCCGAGAGCTCCCACAGGTCTATCCGGGCGTCGCTGCTGCGGCGGAAGGTGAAGTGGTCGATGCTCTCCGCGTCGCCGCCGCTGCCGTTCTGATTGGGCAGCAGCACCCCGTCGTCCCGGAGAATAAAATCGTACAGGAAGCCGTCAAAGTCGATGGTAGGCACATCGGCAGCGGCGTCATAGGGACCCTGCCCCGTGCGGCCGGAGAAGGTCTGGTAGGTATAGCGGCCCTGGTCTGCCGAAAAGGACAGAATATTCCCCGAGGGGGACGTCCACTGGCCCTCCAGCTCTGCGGCATCCGTCACCGGATGCTGCCCCTCCGTCTGCTCGTCGGGGGACGGCGTATCTGCGCCGCCGCTGCACGCCGTCAGGGCCAGCACCAGCGCCAGCATGACTGCCAGCCGGGATAGCTTCTTCATAGTGACCTCCTTACTCCGCCAGCGTGTCCATAAACTGGCCGTTGACCGCGTTCCAGTACCACACATACGTCTGGTACTGGCCGTCTACGTTGAAGGTCATCTGCATGTCGCTGTTGCCGTCGCCGTCCAGGTCGGTGAAATCCGTGTCCTGATAGCAGCCGGCGGCTCCGTCGATGGACTCCGGGAATACTACGCTGCCATAGAGCTCCTGCTCCGGAAGGTCGTAATAGAGCTTGGCTCCATCGTCGCTCACGCAGATGCACACATCGGTGCTATCGCCGCCACGGGTCAGGGTACCGGTGTCCTGGATGGTGCCCCAGGTGCGCCAGTCATCGCCGACGATATCATCATCCGGGGTGGTCTCCTTGGGCCCGCAGGCCGCCAGGCACAGCACCAGACCGCACAGCAGCAGGAAAAGGATGAATTTTCGCATGGTCTTTCCTCCTCGATACAGTAAGTCCACTGTACATTCATTGTACAGTGGACTTACAAAAATTGCTATTAACCAAAGGTTAGGTTTTGCCGGCGGGGGAGGGGACTACTCCCGATGTATCCGCATGAATCCCCGGGCCCCCAGGGCCCGCAGGTCCGTAAATCCCAGGGACTCATAGAAGCTCACGGTCTTGGGGGTGTCGTCGGTGCAGAGCATCGTCTGGTATATCTGCGGCCAACGGGCCAGCAGCGCCTGCATCAGTGCGGAGCCGACGCCTCGGCGCTGCCAACGGGGCTGCACCAGGATATCCTGCACATACAGAATGGACGCGCCGTCGCCTACAGCGCGTAAAATTCCCACCAGCTGTGTGCCGTCGTAGGCCGCCAGCACATCCCTGGACCCGGCAAAGGCGTCCCGCAGCATGTCCGGCCGCTGGGTATAGTTGGTCCAGCCCACTGCCTCATACAGGGGGAGTATTTCCTCCGTGCAGTAGTGCTCATAGGGACGGATATGAAATGCTGTCATGATATGACCTCCTGCGTCAAATTTTTCATTTGCCGCAACTTACCGCAATCTCATGCACCTGCTCCTCTCTGCTCACATACCCAGCCGCTGAGAGATGGCCGACAGCAGCTCCGTTTTGCCGGTGCCCTTTTCGGCGGAGAACGGCACCAGGCAGTCCTGCTCTGAAAGCTCCAGGGTGTCCCGGATCACCTGCAGGTTGGGGTCTATTTCACTTTTCTTCAGCTTGTCCAGCTTGTTGGCCACCACCACCACCGGGCAGCCGGTGCCCCGGAACCACTGAAACATGGTGACATCGTCCGCCGTGGGCTTGTGCCGGGCGTCCACGATCAGGACACCCAGGGTGATGAGCCCGGGCGCCTGGAAATACGACTCCATCAGCCGTCCCCAGCGTTCCCGCTCCTCCTTGCTGACCTTGGCGTAGCCGTAGCCGGGCAGGTCCGTCAGATAGACGCGGTTGTCGATGAGAAAGTAGTTCACCTGGGTGGTTTTGCCGGGGGTGGCCCCCACCCGGGCAAAATTCTTCCGGTTCAGCAGGCGGTTGATGACGGAGGACTTGCCCACGTTGGAGCGTCCGGCAAAGGTTACCTGGGGCCGCCCGTCCCGGATAAAGGCATCGGGACGGACCGCCGAGCGGATAAATTCCGCCTTGTTATAGTTGATAGGCATGGCAAGTGTTCCTCCTTTACACTGGAAGCGCCGCAGGGGCCTCCGGCGACGCACGGTGCCGGGGTGCGGCGTGCTCGCCCCGAGGTGCGGCCAGCGCCGCTTCAAACACCTGGTCCACGGTGTCCACGGGGACGAAGCGCAGTCCGGCCCGGACCGTCTGGTCGATCTCCTCCAGATCCTTGACATTGTCCCGAGGGATGATGACCATATGTACGCCGCTGCGCAGGGCGGCCATGGTTTTCTCCTTCAGACCGCCAATGGCCAGCACCCGGCCCCGGAGGGTCACCTCACCGGTCATGGCTACGCTGCCGCGAACCGGCCGCCCGGACAGCGCCGACAGCATGGCGGGGGGGGGGGGGGGTTCCCCCCCCGGGGAGGCGTCCGCGCCGGCACTCCCCGCCGATGGGCCGTCCTTGGGCACGGCTCCCTCCGGGAAGTGGACATGGATGTCCTTGGTCTTATAGAAGTCCCGGGTCAGGCCCAGCTCCTCCCACCGGCTGCGCAGACACGTCAGCGCCGCCTTGGCGGATTCCTGCATCACGGTGCCCAGGTTGCCGGTCAGCTCCAGCTTGCCGCTGCCGTCCAGGGCCTGGGCTTCTACCTCCAGGATCTCGCCGCCTACCTGGGTCCAGGCCAGGCCATTGACTACGCCCACCTGGTCCCGGTCGCTGTGAACGGAGTCGGTGTATTGCTCCACGCCCAGCAGGTCCCGGAGATTCTTGTCGGTGATGTCCACACGCTTCACGTCGCCGTCTACCAGCTGCATAGCAGCCTTACGGCAGAGCTTGCCCAGCTGCCGCTCCAGCACCCGGACGCCGGATTCCCTGGTATAGGCCGCGATGACCCGGCGGATGGCGTCGTCGCTGATGCGCAGCTGGGCCTTTTTCAGGCCGTGCTCCTTCAGCTGCTTGGGCAGCAGGTGCTGCTTGGCGATCTGCAGCTTTTCCTCGTCGGTATAGCTGCTCAGCTCGATGACCTCCATCCGGTCCAGCAGGGGACGGGGGATGGTGTCCAGGGTGTTGGCGGTGGTGATGAACATCACCCGGCTCAGGTCCACCGGCACCTCCAGGAAGTGATCCCGGAAGGCATGATTCTGCTCACTGTCCAGCACCTCCAGCAGGGCTGACGCCGGGTCGCCCCGCATATCGCTGGCCAGCTTGTCGATCTCGTCCAGCACCAGCAGGGGATTCATGGACCCGCTGCGGATGACGGCGTCAATGATGCGGCCGGGCATGGCCCCTATGTAGGTTTTCCGGTGGCCGCGGATATCCGCCTCATCCCGGACGCCGCCCAGGCTCAGCCGGGACAGCTTCCGGTGCATGGCCTTGGCCACCGACAGGGCGATGGAGGTCTTTCCCACGCCGGGAGGGCCCACCAGGCACAGAATTTTTCCCTTGGCCTGGGGGTTCAGCTGCCGCACGGCGATGAACTCCAGGATGCGCTCCTTCACCTTCTCCAGGCCGTAGTGGTCACGGTCCAGAATTTTCCGGGCCTGCTCCACATCAGCCCGGTCGTGGGTCTCCACGCCCCAGGGCACGTCCAGGCACACGTCCAGATAGTTCCGGATCACCGCACCCTCGGCGCTGCCGAAGGGCTGCTTGGACAGGCGGTGCAGCTCCTTCATGAGCTTCTCCCGAACCTCGTCCGAGGCACGGCAGCGGCCGATCCGCTCCTCGTACTCGTACAGCTCGTCGTCGCCGTCCTCGCCCAGCTCGTGCTGCAATACATGGAGCTGCTCCCGCAGGACCATGTCCCGCTGGACCTGGCCCACCCGCTGGCGGACCTTCTGGTCAATATCCGACTCCAGGGCGGCGATGTCTACTTCGTGGAGCAGGATCTCGTTCATGATCATCAGCCGCCGGACGGGGTGTAGCTCCTCCAGCACCCGCTGGCGGTCCTGGTGCCGGAGGTTGATGTTGGCGGCGATGGTGTCCGCCAGCTCGCCGGGGTCCCGGATATCCAGCACCGAGGCCACCAGCTGATCGGACAGATTCCCCACCAGCTCCTGATACCGGCCAAACAGGGCGTAGGTCCGCCGGGTCAGGGCCTCGGTGCGGTCCGTGGCCCGCCAACCCTCGTCCTCCAGCAGGTCCACGTTGGCCTGGAGGAAGGGCTTTGTCTGCCACAGGCGGCGGATGGCCGCCCGGTGCAGTCCCCCGGCGATGACCCGCACGCCGGTATCCGAGGTCTTGACGATTTGGAAGATACGGCACACGGTGCCGATGGCGTACAGATCCTCCTCCTGAGGCTCCTGCACACCGATCTCCCGCTGGGTCACCAGCAGCAGCTCCCGGTCGCCCTCCATGGCGTTCTCCAGTGCCAGGATGGATATCTCGCGCTCCGCGTCGAAGCTCAACGTCTGGCCCGGGAAGGCGGTCAGCCCCCGCAGAGCCAGCACGGGCATATTTTGTGTGGTCATAAGGGTATCTCCTTTGCGATAGGGAAAGTACAATAGGGCAAGAGGGGAGAGGCGCAAGCGTCTCTCCCCCTTGTTGGTTGTTTCAGGACGCCGGCGCGTCGCTGTCCTTGTGGGACCGGTGGTGGTTGGGGTCCCGCAGGATCACCGGCTCCGCACCGTCCTTGACGGCACCGGCGGTGATGGTCACCTGTTCGATGGTGTGGTCCGAGGGAATATCGTACATGATGGGGGTCAGAACTCCCTCCATGACAGCCCGCAGGCCACGGGCACCGATGTTGCGCTCGATGGCCTTGTCGGCCACGGCCTCCAGAGCATCCGGCTCGAACACCAGCTTCACATCGTCATAGGAAAACAGCTTCTGATACTGCTTGACCAGGGCGTTTTTCGGCTCCGTCAGGATACGGACCAGATCCTCCCGGTTCAGGCCGTCCAGAGCGGCGATCACCGGCAAACGGCCCACCAGCTCGGGGATAATGCCGAACTTCAGCAGATCATGGGGCTGGACCTCCTTCAGCAGCTGCCCGGTCCGGCGCTCTGCCTTACTCTCCACAACGGCGTCGAAGCCGATGCCCTTGCGGTCGGTGCGCTGCTCGATGATCTTCTCCAGACCGTCGAACGCACCGCCGCAGATGAACAGAATGTTGTGGGTGTCCACCTGGATGAACTCCTGGTGGGGATGCTTCCGGCCGCCCTGGGGCGGCACGTTGGCCACGGTGCCCTCCAGGATTTTCAGCAGCGCCTGCTGCACGCCCTCGCCGGACACGTCCCGGGTAATGGAGGTGTTTTCGCTCTTACGGGCGATCTTGTCGATCTCGTCCACATAGATGATGCCGTGCTCCGCCAGCTCCACGTCGAAATCCGCCGCCTGCAGAAGCCGCAGCAGAATGTTTTCCACGTCGTCGCCCACATAACCGGCCTCGGTGAGGGTGGTGGCATCGGCGATGGCGAAGGGGACCTTCAGCACCCGGGCCAGGGTCTGGGCAAACAGGGTCTTGCCGGAGCCCGTGGGCCCGATCATCAGGATGTTGCTCTTTTGCAGCTCCACATCCTCGCCGCCGCCGAAGAAAATGCGCTTATAGTGGTTGTAGACCGCCACGGACAGGGCCACCTTGGCGGCGTCCTGACCGATGACGTACTGATCCAGTACCGCCTTGATCTCCCGGGGAGTGGGCAGCTGGTCCGGGGTCTCGTACCCGGCCTCGGGGCCGGGCTGATACCCGTCGTCCAGAATGGACATGCACAGCTGGACGCACTCGTCGCAGATGCGCACGCCGGGGCCCTGGATCATGCGGTGCACCTGATTCTCCGCCTTGCCGCAGAAGGAGCACCGCAGGGATTTCTTATCGTCTGCCATTGGTTACCTCTTGTAAATGACCTTGTCCACCAGGCCGTATTCCCGGGCCTCCTCGGCCAGCATCCAGTGATCCCGCTCGGAGTCCTGCTTCACCTGTTCGGGATCCTTGCCGGTGTTGTCGGCCAGGATCTGGTTCAGGCGCTTTTTCAGCTTCAGGAAATGCTCCACGTCGATCTCCATATCCGTGACCTTACCTTGGGTCCCGGCAGAGGGCTGGTGGATCATGATCTCCGCATTGGGCAGGGCGATGCGCTTTCCCCGTGCGCCGGAGGACAGCAGGAACGCGCCCATGCTGGCAGCCATGCCGATGCAGATGGTGGACACGTCGCACTTGATATACTGCATGGTATCGTAGATGGCCATACCCGCGGTAACGGAACCGCCGGGGCTGTTGATGTACATCTGGATATCCTTGTCGGGGTCCTGGGCCTCCAGATACAGCAGCTGGGCCACCACCAGGCTGGCGGTGGTATCATTGACCTCTTCGCCCAGGAAGATGATGCGGTCGTTCAGCAGCCGGGAAAAGATGTCATAAGAACGCTCACCCCGGTTGGTCTGCTCCACAACATAAGGGACTAAACTCATAGAAAATACCTCCTGTACAAATAGATGAAACTCTACCCAATTATACCCGCCCGCGTGGTATCTCAAGCAGGGAACGCCGGATAATTATTCCGCGTCCTTCTTTTCCTCTTCCTGCTTGGCTTCTTCCTGGGACTCCTCCACCACGGGAGCCACGGCCACAGCGGCGTCGGCCACAGCCTTGATGGCCTTGCTGCGCAGGACCTGCTCACGGACGTCGGCCTCGGGCAGATACTTCTTGATGGTATCCAGATCCATGCCGTACTTGTCGGCCACGGTCTTGAGCTCATCCTCGATCTCCTGGGCGGTGGCCTCCAGGTTCTCGGCCTTCACCAGGGCGGCCACGGCCAGATCCATGCGGACCTGCTGCACGGCGGGGTCATGGGCCTGCTTCTTGAAATCGTCCTCGGTGGTGTTGGTCATCTTCAGATACTGGTCAAAGGGGATGCCCTGAGCGGCCAGCTGCTGCTGGAAGTTCTCCATCATCTGCTGGGCCTGAACGTCCACCATCTCATCGGGGATGTCGGCCTGGATGCCGTCGGCCACCTTCTGCATCAGGGCGTCCTCAAAGGCACGCTGGGCGGCGGCCTCGCGGTCGTTCGTCAGCTGCTTGCGGGTATCGGCCTTCAGCTCCTCCAGGGTGTCGAATTCGGACACGTCCTTGGCGAACTCGTCGTCGATGGCGGGGACCTCCTTGTGCTTGACCTCGTTGACCTTCACATGGAACACCACGGGCTTACCGGCCAGCTCGGGGGTATAGTTCTCGGGGAAGGTGATGTCGATGTCCTTCTCCTCGCCGGCCTTCATGCCCACCAGCTGATCCTCAAAGCCGGGGACGAAGCTGCCGGAGCCGATCTCCAGATCGAAGTTCTCACCCTTGCCGCCGTCGAAGGGCACGCCGTTGTCAAAGCCCTCAAAGTCGATGTCGGCGGTGTCGCCCTTCTGGATCTCGCGCTCCACGCTGACCAGACGGCTGTTGCGGTCGGCCATCTCGTTCAGACGGTTCTCCACGTCCTCGTCGGTGACGTTGACCTCAGCCTTGGGGGCCTCCAGGCCCTTATACTGGCCCAGAGTCACCTCGGGATACACGGCCACGGTGCACTTGAACACCACGCCGTCCTTGCCGCAGGACTCCAGCTCCACCTGGGGATAGCCCACGACCTTCAGCTCCTGCTCCTTCACGGCGTCCTCATAGGCGTCGGGCAGAAGGATATTCACTGCTTCTTCATAGAAGACCTCTGCGCCGTACATGCTCTCGATCATCTTGCGGGGAGCCTTGCCGGGGCGGAAGCCGGGAACGCTGATCTTGCCGCGCTGCTTCAGGTAAGCCTTGTTGATGGCGGCCTCAAAGGCGGCGGCGTCTGCTTCGATGGTCAGTGCGACCTTGCTCTTGTCCAGTTTTTCACAGGATTTTACACTCATTTTGATTTTTCCTCCGTTCAGCATTAAATCGTATCAATGCAATTCTATATAATAGCAGAAAACAATTTCAATTTCCACACTTTTTTGCTCTAATCACAAATTTTTTTAGGATGGAAGCCCAAATAATCCCCGGAGACCATGTAAAACGCAGTTCCGCCCCGGTCTCCCTGCAGGGCCCGGCGGTGAGAAGCGCCGTGGAGATGGCCGTAGCAGCACACCTTCACGCCGTATTCCCGCAGCAGCCGCAGGATCTCCGGGCACTGGTACCCCTGATACAGCGGCGGATAATGGAGGAAGCACAGCTTCTCGCGGTCGCCTGCCGCCTTCAGCGAGGTTTCCAGCCGCCCTACCTCCCGCAGCAGCACCTTTTCGTTGTGGGTGCCCTGGTTGTCCAGCTCATAGAACCACCCCCGGGTGCCGCACAGGGCCACGTCCCCGTAAAAGCGGCAGTTGTTGTGGAGGATCTCCATGGTGGTCAGGCCGTTTTCCGCAAAGAACCGCTCCATTTTGGCGGCGGTGTTCCACCAGTAGTCGTGGTTGCCCTTGAGCAGGTATTTCTTCCCCGGCAGGGAGTCGATGAACCGGAAATCCTCCAGGGATTCCTCCAGGCTCATGCCCCAGGACAGGTCGCCGCACAGCACGGTGACGTCGTCCTCCGTCAGCACGGAGAATCCCTCCCGGATGCGGGCCACATAATCCCGCCACCCGTCCCCGAAGATCTCCATGGGCTTGTTGGAGCTCAGAGACAGATGCAGGTCGCCAATGGCATACAGCGCCATACGGCACCTCCTTTCTTGGTGTGTAGTTGATGCTTATCCAACGTTGCGGAGACGCGTACCTTAATCATACTGTTCCACAGTGTTTTTTTCAGTAGTGTCCACGTCAATCCGTTGGCAGTATAGACGGAAGCGAATGTGATTTGTTAAAAGAACGCTCAACACCACTACACCATCCTCGAGCCGCCTTTCGTCCCACTGTGAGGAATGTGGGTATGCTTTACATAGGGATTGCAGGAAGGTATCCTGAGAGCGGATCATGTCGGACCAAGGCATATTCCGGCATTCCGCCTGGAGAATGATTTGATCGTCCCAGATACATAAATCTGTCATACCTATGAAGCCCTCGCACCGCACAGTAACCTTATGGTTCATGCTGCGATTCCAGATGGTCAATTCCGCAGCATCATAGCAAATCCTGATTTGCTCCAGGGAACTGTCCGGCCAGAAAAAGTCTGAAAATTTCATAATTGACCTCGCCATCACTAACAATGGGACACGCGTCTCAATAATACTGCTCCACGGTACGTTCTTCACCGGTGTCTACATCCCGGAAGCGCAGCTCTACCAGTTCTCCGTCCCGGCGCTGACCAAGATACTCCATGGGAGAATTCTTGCCCATAGGCCAATCAGCCTCCTGCGCCCAGCGAGGAAATTTCCGATCCTTGATGTGAAAGGCTTTCCAGAGAGCTTCTTTACCGGCTGCCGCACGGTCGGCCTTTTTCATCGTCCTGGGGAATTTGTTCAAAACCTCTGCCACATAGGACATTACTTCTGCACCACCAATAGACCTTCCAAGTGCCTTGAAGTAATAATCGTCATCATCCTTGTAGCGCTTTGTCCTTTTAGCATCGGGGTATTTCGTCAAAATCGCCGTAAGCATTAAATTATATATGCCGCATTGCCTGCGAACGATTGTTGTGTACGAGTCTTTGGGCGGATAGGGACTTTCCGCCAGCATTCTCAGTACGTGTCCATCATATACTAAAGCTATTGTCCGGTATAAAGCATAGAGTAATCTATCCTTAGCAATAACCTGCGGCGGCTCATGGCTGAAATCAGCAATACTGTCCAGCCACTCTCCGATTTTGGGGTCCGCACAGTAGGCTTCCCAAAATTCATCAAATGGGATATCTCCGGCGATAAAGTCAAATACGATCTGCATAGTACCTCCTGTCGGTTTTTACACCATCCGCCGCAGATTGTTCCAGAACAGGTCCTCCAACAGCTGCCGGGGATAACCCCGGTCCGCCAGAGCCTGCCACAGGCGGGGCATGTCCTGGACGCCCTGCATTCCGGCGGCCAGGGTCCCGCAGCCGTCCAGATCGCCGCCCAGGCACAGAGCTTTCTCCCCGCCCAGCTCCAGAAAATGCTCCACATGGGCCACCAGCTCCTCCATGGTGCCCGCCGGACCCACAAACGGCCGGTACAGGTTCAGCCCCACCACACCGCCGGAGTCCCGGATGGCCCGGAACATGTCGTCGGTGAGATTGCGCCGGTGGGGGCACAGGGCCCGACTGTTGGAGTGGGTGGCCACCACCGGCCCCCGGGCCAGGCGCACCACGTCCCAGAACCCCGGGTCGCTGATGTGGGACACGTCGGGGCAGATATGGCACGCCTCCAGCTGCCGCAGGAAGTCGGCGCCAAGAGGGGAGAGGCCCCGATCCGTGTCCCGGCAGTTGGTGCCGGACAGAACATTGGGCCAGTTCCACACGGGGTTGAGAAACCGCACGCCCCATTCCGCCGCCGTCTCCACCTGTCCCGGGTCGCAGCCTATGAGCTCGGCCCCCTCTATGGAGAGAATCGCCGCCATTTTCCCGTCTGCCGCGGCCCGGTCCACCTCTGCGCCGGTGCGGCAGGGGACAATGACGTCCCGGTTCTGCTCCATCTCCCGCAGGAACTTCTGATGCAGGAGTTGTCCCTCCCGGACCATGGTGCTGCCCTGGGGAACCTCCTCCGGGTCCTGGTACAGGGCGAACACCTGGGCGAACCGCCCGAAGGCCGATGCCCGGCGCAGATCCAGATGACCGTCGTTTTCCCGCAGCTGCGCTCCGGTCCGCAGGCAGCGGTAAATGGTATCGCAGTGCGCGTCAAAATAGGGGATATGTTCCATATGTCACCTCAAAATGCGTTTTCAATGTACTCTATGCGGGCGGCCTTCTGGGGGTGCGGTCCGTCGGCGTACACCTCCGCCACGTCGAAGCGGGCGGGGCAGTCCAGGTCCTTCACCATCAGATACCACGCCGCCGTTTTCCGCAGCCGCTGCTGCTTCTGGGGCGTCACGTACTCCCGGGGCAGGCCGCAGGACAGATTGGTCCGGGTCTTGACCTCCACGAAGCACAGCACCCCGTCCTTTCGGGCGATCAGATCAATCTCCCCGAACCGGCAGTGAAAGCCGTGGGCCAGCAGGGTATACCCCCGGCGGCGCAGATAGTTGGCCACCTCCGCCTCGCCCCAGGTGCCCTCCGCCCGGCTCATGACCGACGCTCCTTCCACTTTTTCAGAAACGACTGCCGGTGCTCCGGGCAGGGGCCGTATTGGTCCAGCATGGCATAGTGCAGCTTGGTGGCGTAGCCCTTGTGCTGGGCGAAGTGATATTGGGGGTACTCCTTGTCCAGCACCTCCGTCACATACCGGTCCCGGGTGACCTTGGCCAGGATGGACGCTGCTGCAATGGAGATGCTGCGCCCGTCGCCGCCTACCACCGTCTCATGGGGGAGGTCGATGGAGGCGCACCGCCCATGGTCCCGGTTGCCGTCGATGAGGGCATAGTCCGGGGACAGGGAAAGGGCCTCAATGGCCAGTTCCATGGCCTTGATGCGGGCGCTTAAAATGTCCGTGGCATCGATCTGCGCCGCACTGACGGAGGCCACGGCCCAGGCAATGGCCCTTTCGGTGATGACACCGTACAGGGCCTCGCGCTTTTTCTCTGTCAGCTTCTTGGAGTCGTCCAGTCCCGGGATATCGCACCCCTCCGGCAGGATCACAGCACCCGCGCACACCGGCCCCATCAGGGGCCCGGCTCCCGCCTCGTCGCAGCCGCACACCAGGGCATAGCCCCGCTTTCGGGCCGCCTGTTCCAGGGAATCATCCGGTCTCATTGGGCATCCTCCACCGTTTCCAGGGTGAACCGCCCCAGCTTGCCGCCCCGGAACTCGTCCAGCAGGACCCGGGCCATGCGCTGGGTGTCCACCTGGGCTCCCCGCATGAGAAAGCCCCGCTTCCGCCCGGCCTTTTCCAGCAGGTCATATCCGCTGTCCTCCGGCTCCACCTCAATTTTGTACCGCTCCGCCAGCACCGGCGCGTATCGCCGGGACAGGTAGTCCATCAGGCAGCAGGCCAGCTCCTCCATGTCCACCACATCGTCCTTGATGGCGCCGGTGAAGGCCAGGCGCTTGCCTACCTCCGGGTCGTCGAACCGGGGCCACAGGATCCCCGGGGTGTCCAGCAGCTCCAGAGTGCTGTCCACCGGCACCCACTGCTTGCTGCGGGGGACGCC
>FR884119.1:75087-98601 GCA_000435975.1 Oscillibacter sp. CAG:241
GCCCGGGCGGTCTTGCGATGGGCCACCTTGTTGATAAAGGTGGATTTGCCCACGTTGGGGATGCCCAGCACCATGATCCGCACGGTGCGGCCCACCTGGCCCCGATCGGCCCAGGCCGCCAGTTTGTCCCGCAGCAGCTCCCGGACGGCGGCGGCAAACTGGGCGGTGCCTGCACCGCCCTTGGCATTGGCCTCCAGGACGGCATAGCCCTTTCCCCGGAAATACGCCGCCCAGCGGCGGGTCTCGCCGGGGTCCGCCTGGTCTACCCGGTTCAGCACCACCAGGCGGGGCTTCCCCGCCGTCAGTTCGTCCACATCCGGGTTCCGGCTGGACAGGGGAATGCGCGCGTCCAGAATTTCGCACACCGCATCCATATTCTTGATTTCTGCCGTGATCATCCGCCGGGTCTTGGTCATGTGCCCGGGGAACCAGCTGAGATTGTCTACCTGCATATTTATCACCTCTTACGCATACTTCATAACTATATAATTATATCATATTCCAGGCCCCTTGGCAAAAGAAAAAACGCCTGCACACAGCAGGCGTTCGTTCTTTTTTCGGGGGATACGGCTTACAGCTTCTCCTTGACCTTGGCAGCCTTACCAACGCGGTCGCGCAGGTAGTACAGCTTGGCGCGGCGCACGAAGCCGTGACGGACCACCTCGATGGTGGCGATGGAGGGGGAGTGAACGGGGAATACCTTCTCCACGCCCACGCCGTAGGAGATACGGCGGACGGTGAAGGTCTCCTCAATACCGCCGTGCTTCTTGGCAATGACGGTGCCCTCAAAGACCTGGATACGCTCGCGGGCGCCTTCCTTGACCTTCACGTGCACGCGGACGGTATCGCCCACCTGCACCTGGGGAACTTCCTTCTCCAGCTGCTCCTTGTTCAGTGCTTTGATCAGATCCATGGATATTTCCTCCTGTTTATATAGGCGTTCGTGCCGTCATGTGTGCGGCGCTCACTCCATTCCGGAGCGCCGGCGGCAGAGGACCGCCCTTTTTACGCCATGATAGGATATCATATCCCATCCCATTTTGCAAGTATTTTTTTCAAATCATGGGGCCTTTTTGAAAACCAGCCGCGCTCACCGGGAAAACGGCGGGCGCGGCTGGTCAATGCTCAGGTCATACGGTGCCCGTTACCGTCAGGATGCTCTGACCCGGTGTGACGGTCCAGGAGCCGTCGGCGTTCTGGGTAAACGTGGCCTCCGGCACCGTCAGTTTCCCGGCCACGGTGGCAAACGCGCCGGTGGCGGCGTCGTAGGTGTAATCCTCCGGCGACGTCCAGGCTGCACCGTTAAAGGTGACGCCGGTGATGGTCAGGGTGGGTTCAAAGGTATCGGTGATCACCGCGCCCTCCTGGCCGGTCAGGGCAGTGTTGCCGGTGTTTTGAACGGTAAAGGTATAGGTCAGGGGCCCATTGCCGGTGACCACAGCGGGGCACAGAGCCTTGCTGATGCTCAGCTCCGGTGCGGCCTGCGCCGCCGTGGTGGCCGTGGCCGTCAGGGGAGCCGCCAGCCCGCCGCCGGTAACGGTGACGGTGTTGCGGATCTCGCCCTCTACCCCCGGCGGGGCGAACTCCGTGACCCGTGCCTGATACACCAGGGTGACGTTGCCTCCGGCGGGGACGGTCACGCCGGTAACGGTCATCGGCGGCCCCGCCGTCACTGCCGGGGCGGTCTGCTCCGTGCCGCCGGTGTAATAGTGGAGGGTGCCCGCCTCATAGGACAGGGGATACACCGTCTGGCCCCCGGCGGTATAGCCGCCCAGGTCGTCGGTCAGGGTCAGCCCGGTCAGCGCCGTGCCGGTGTTGGTCAGGGTCACCACATACGTTACCGTGTCCCCGGGCCGGTAGCTGCCGGACACCGCCGTCTTGGTAACGGTCAGGGCGTCCAGCAGCTCGCCGGTGACCACGTTGGAATTGATCTGGCTGCCGTTATAGGATAACGTTGCCATATTGGTAAAGGAAGCCATAGAACTCCTCCCGGAAAACGGATGGATTTTCCCGCGCTGCCGCGGGAGCCGTTTCCGCATTCCAGTGTATGCGCCATGGCCTGCCGCCGTCAGCCCTGCTTGTTCAGGGAGGCCTGCACGAAGCCCACGAACAGGGGATGGGGCCGGTTGGGGCGGCTCTTGAACTCCGGGTGGAACTGAACGCCCACAAACCAGGTGTTCCCGGGTTCCTCCACGATCTCCACCAGGTGGCCGTCCGGAGACAGCCCCGCCAGCCGCAGCCCGGCATCCTGGAGCTCCTGCCGGAACTGGTTGTTGAATTCATACCGGTGCCGGTGCCGCTCGGAGATCTCGGCGGTACCGTAGGCGTTCCGGGCCAGGGTACCATCTGCCAGCACGCAGGGGTATTTGCCCAGCCGCATGGTGCCGCCCTTGGCGGTGACGCCTACCTGATCGGGCATCAGTGCGATGACGGGATGGGCGGTAAGGCCGGAAAATTCAGCGCTGTGTGCGTCGGCCCACCCGGCCACATGCCGGGCATATTCAATGACGGCGATCTGCATGCCCAGGCAGATGCCGAAATACGGTACGTCGTTCTCCCGGGCGTACTGTGCTGCCAGGATCATGCCCTCGATACCCCGGTCGCCGAAGCCGCCGGGCACCAGAACGCCGGAGCAATCTCCCAGCACCCGGCCAACGTTTTCCGCCGTCAGGCCCTCGGAGTCCACCCATTTGATATTCACCTTGGCGTCGCAGGCCGTCCCCGCATGGAACAGGGACTCCACCACGCTGAGATAGGCGTCGTGGAGGCCGGTATATTTGCCCACCAGGGCGATCTGCACGGTCTTGTGTACGCCGTTGATGCGGCGGACCAGCGCTGTCCATTCCGCCAGATCCGGCTCCCGCTGGGGCAGGCCCAGCTTCCGGCAGGCCACCCGGCACAGGCCCTCCTTCTCCAGCAGCAGCGGCACCTCATACAGAGTGGAGGCCGTCAGGTTCTGGATAACGCAGTCCTCCTCCATGTTGCAGAACAGGGCGATCTTCCGCCGCAGGTCCTCCGGCAGGGGACTGTCGGTGCGGCACACCAGAATATCCGGCTGAATGCCCACGGACAGCAGCTCCTTCACGGAGTGCTGGGTGGGCTTGCTTTTCAGCTCACCGGTGCCGGGGATGGACACCACCAGGGGCACATGGATATACAGCACGTTTTCCCGGCCCTTTTCTGCCGCCACCTGGCGGATGGCCTCCAAATAGGGCTGGCTCTCGATATCGCCCACGGTGCCGCCTACCTCAGTAATGATGATGTCGGTCTGACCGTCGTCCATGGCATAGATGCGGCGCTTGATCTCGTCGGTAACATGGGGGATGATCTGGACGGTGCCGCCCAGATAGCCGCCCTGGCGTTCCCGGTTCAGCACATTCCAGAACACCTTGCCCGAGGACACCGACGCGTTCCCCGTCAGGGATTCGTCCACGAAGCGCTCATAGTGGCCCAGGTCCAGGTCCGTCTCCGCGCCGTCGTCGGTGACGAACACCTCGCCGTGCTGGAAGGGGCTCATGGTGCCGGGATCCACATTGAAATAGGGGTCAAACTTCTGATTTTTCACCCGGAAGCCCCGCTGCTTCAGCAGCCGCCCCAGGGATGCCGCGCAGATGCCCTTTCCCAACCCGGACACCACGCCGCCGGTAACAAAGATATGCTTCATCGTGACCACTCCTTACCCGCAGAATACCACGTTAAAATACTTTCAAATTCTACTGCCGCGGTATTTCCTCGTCAAGACGGAATATTTATCAAAATAAAGAATCATTCTGCCGCCATCCCTGCACAAACAGCCAAAATTGCAAAATATGCGGAACTTTTCCTTGCATTCTATCCGCCTGCGTGGTATGGTAGATTTGGTCCCGCCCTTTCCGGCGGGATTTTTTACGCCTGCTTTCAATTTATTTAAGCGCCTTTCCCGTCCGTCTGCCCCTGGTCCGTGACGATCGGTATGTCGCAGAAAGAATCGCAAGAGCCCCCGGAGGTCTCCCGATCGGTAGACCCCGGGGGCTTTCTGTGTATTTACACGGAGAACAGAATGTCTGCGTAGGTGGGGTAGGGCCAGTATTTCGCAGCGGTCAGGGACTCCAGCTGATCGATGGACTGGCGGGCCTCCTCCATGCGGCGGACGATCTCCTCCCGGTAATACCGGGCTGCGTCGATGCCGCCCTCGGCATCGGGGGCCTTGTCCATGGCTTCGTTTATGGCCGCCATGGTGTCGTACAGACTGCCGGTAAGGGCGGACAGCTTTTGCAGCAGGTCCTCCTCCACCCGGCAGGGGACCACCAGCTCCCGCTTGTGCAGGATGGCCTGGGTCAGGTCCGCCGTATAGCGGTTCACTGCCGGCAGGATGCCCCGCAGGACCATGTCCCGCAGAGTGGACGCCTCGATGGCCGTGACCTTGCAGTAATTCTCCAGGTGGATCTCGTACCGGGCGCGCATTTCCGTCTCGCTGAGAATATTGTGTCCGGCGAACAGACGGATGTTCTTGGGGTCAATATAGGCGGGCATGCAGTCCACGGTGTCCCGCAGGTTGCTGAGCCCCCGGCGCTGGGCCTCCTGCACCCAATCCTCCCCATAGCCGTTGCCGTTGAAGATGATGCGCTGGTGAGCCTTGAAGGTGTCGTGCAGCAGATTCTGCAGGTCCGTCTGGAAGTCGTTGGACTGCTCCAGGATGTCCGCAAATTCCTCCAGCTCCTGGGCCATGATGGTGTTGAGCACCACGTTGGGACTGGCGATGGACTGGGACGAGCCCAGCATACGGAACTCGAACTTGTTGCCGGTAAAGGCCAGGGGAGAGGTGCGGTTCCGGTCTGTGGTGTCCTGGGGGATCTCCGGCAGGGTGTCCACGCCGATGGCCAGCTTGCGCTTGGCCTTGTCCACGTACTCCTGGCCGCTGATGATGGAATCCAGAATGGCCGTCAGCTCATCGCCCAGGAACACGGAGATGATGGCCGGAGGGGCCTCGTTGCCGCCCAGACGGTGATCGTTGCCGGGATAGGACACGCAGCAGCGCAGCATATCCTGGTATTCGTCCACGCCCTTGATAAACGCCGCCAGGAACAGCAGGAACTGGGCATTCTGGCTGGGAGTTTTGCCGGGCTTGAGCAGATTCTCACCGGTATCCGTGGCCAGGGACCAGTTATCGTGCTTGCCGCTGCCGTTGATGCCGGCGAAGGGCTTCTCGTGCAGCAGACAAACCAGACCGTGGCGGTCGGCCACCTTCTTCAGGAACTCCATGGTCAGCTGATTGTGGTCGCAGCTGCTGTTGGCGTCAGAGTAGACCTGGGCTACCTCATGCTGGGCCGGGGCTACCTCGTTGTGCTCCGTCTTGGCGGGGACACCCACCTTCCACAGCTCCTGATCCAACTCATGCATGAACTCCGCCACCCTGGGCTTGATGGCCCCGTAATAGTGGTCGTCCAGCTCCTGGCCCTTGGGGGGCTTGGCGCCGAACAGAGTACGGCCGCACAGCACCAGATCCTCCCGGCGGCGGTACATCTCCTTATCGATGAGGAAGTATTCCTGCTCGGGGCCCACCTGTGCGGTGACGTGCTGGGCCTGGGTGTTGCCGAACAGCCGCAGAATGCGGATGCTCTGGGTGTCCAGCAGCTTCATGGACCGCAGCAGCGGCGTTTTCTTATCCAGAGTCTCGCCGCCGTAGGAGCAGAAGATGGTGGGGATATACAGGGTCTTATCCTTGACAAAGGCATAGGCAGTGGGGTCCCAGGCGGTGTAGCCCCGGGCCTCGAAGGTGGCCCTCAGGCCGCCGGAGGGGAAGCTGGAGGCGTCGGCCTCACCCCGGGACAGCTCCTTGCCGGACAGCTCCATCAGCACTCCGGTGGGGCCGTGGGGGGTGATGAAGCCGTCGTGCTTCTCGGCGGTGAAGCCGGTCATGGGCTGGAACCAGTGGGTATAGTGGGTGGCGCCCTTCTCAATGGCCCAATCCTTCATGGCGGAGGCGATCTCGTCGGCGATGGAGCGATCCAAAGACGTTCCCTGCACCAGGCACTGCTGCCATGCGTTATAGACACGGGCGGGCAGACGCTGTCGCATTTGCTCCTGTGTGAACACCATGCTTCCGAACAGTTCAGGGATACTTGTGACTTTTTCGTTCATTGTAAGGCTCCTTTCGCCGCATTTGCGGTCTGTAGTTCTATCTTTCAGCGGGACACTCCCGCAGGAACAACATCAGATATACCGCGCCAGCGCCTCCATAACAACGGGGGTGACATACGCTTCGATGGCGGCCGCCGCCATCAGCAGGGGCGTGATATGCATCACCAGCAGCCGCGCCAGATTCAGTACTGCGGGGCCCACCAGCCCCTTCTCGTTGTGCCGCACATAGCGCACAATGGTCCGGCACAGGTACAGGCCGCCGGCCATGGCCATAAACAGCGCCGGCAGCTCGAAAACGCCGTGGGGCAGGGTCCCCGCGCCGTAATACCATAGAGGCAGGCCCTGCTGGACATAGTACGACGCAAAGCCGCCGAACATCATGGCGTTGATGCCCAGGGACACCGCAGGCAGGTACAGAAACGGGATGAACCCGTAGCCCATCGCCAGCAGACATGCCTGGAAATTGTTGAAGAACAGCTTCACGGCGCTGAAGTTTCCGTCGGCGTCCACGATGCCCCGGTCCGCGATCTGCTCCCGGAACAGATTCATGAGCCGCTCGATGGGGGCGGCGTTTGCCATGGTCACTGCATAGCTGACCACCATGACGGCGGCGAAGGCCAGCACCGTCATACCAAGGGCCCGCCCGAAGCCGTCCCGGTAAAAGCCGTGCAGCTGCCGCCGCTGCCGCGTCAGCCAGTTCAGCATGCCGTCAGCTTTCCAAGGCCCGACCGCAGACGGCGCAGCGTCTCGTCCCGGCCCAGAATGCGGCAGATCTCCACCGCGCCGCCGGGCGTCACCAGCTTGCCTGCCGCCGCAATGCGCACAGGCCACATGAGGGTGGCGTTCTTTACCTCCAGGGACGCGGCCAGCTCTACCAGCGTGTCGTGGATACTCTCGTCCGTCCACTCCGTCAGCGCCTCCAGGGCGGGAATGGCGGCCTGGAGCATCCGGCTGCATACCTGGGGATTGGTCTTGGATTTCTTATTGGTATAGAAGTCCACCGGATAATCCGGCAGCACGTCGAAGAAGTCTACCTTCTCGGGGATCTCCGTCAGCCGTTCACACCGGGCCTGAAGCAGGGCGGCAATGGCTGCCGCATCATAGGCGGGATTCCGGACGGCCTGACGGATGTAAGGCTCCGCCACCTTGGCAAAGGCGGCGGGCTCCATACCGCGCAGATACACGGCATTGAAGTGGTCCAGCTTGGCCCGGTCAAAAATAGCCGGAGACTTGGAGATACCGGTGATGTCGAAGGCACGGGTCAGACCCTCCAGGTCGAAGATCTCCTGCTCCGCCAGCTCCCCCTTGGGGCTCCAGCCCAGCAGGGCCACATAGTTGAGGATGGCCTCCGTCAGATAACCCTGGGCCTTCAGGTCCTCGTAGGAGGGGTCGCCGTGGCGCTTGGACATCTTGTTCTGGGCGTCCCGCATCACCGGGGAGCAGTGCACATAGGTGGGCACCTCCCAGCCGAAGGCGTGATACAGCAGGTCATACTTGGGGGCGGAGGACAGATACTCGCTGCCCCGGACCACATGGGTGATGCCCATCAGGTGGTCGTCGATGACGTTGGCGAAGTTATAGGTAGGCAGACCGTCCCGCTTCATCAGCACCTGGTCGTCCAGGGTGCTGTTTTCCACGGTGATGTCGCCGAAAATGGCATCATGGAAGGTGGTGACGCCCTCCGCCGGAATGCGCTGACGGATGACATAGGGCTCGCCTGCGGCCACACGGCGCTCCGCCTCCTCCAGGGGCAGGTCGCGGCAGGGGTCCGCCGCCCGGTCAAACTCGCCGGAATCCTCCTCAGACTCTGTCTTTTCACAGAAGCAGTAATACGCGCCGCCCTTTTCCACCAGCAGCCGGGCATACTTTCCATAGGTATCCCGCCGCTGGGACTGGATATACGGGGCCACAGGGCCGCCCACATCGGGGCCTTCGTCGTGAGTCAGGCCGCACTCGGCCATGGTGCGGTAGATCACGTCCACCGCGCCGTCCACATAGCGGCCCTGGTCCGTGTCCTCGATGCGGAGGATGAAATCCCCGCCGTGGGACCGGGCAATGAGCCAGGTATACAGCGCCGTGCGCAGGTTGCCCACATGCATATAGCCTGTGGGGGACGGGGCGAACCGGGTCCGGACCCGTCCATGGGGGATCTTGGCCTCCATCTGGTCAAAATAGGTCTTATCCAACGACATGCTTTCTTCCTCCCAAATTTAGATAACTAAACAGCTAAATCCAAAATACACTCATTTATTATATTTTGTTCCGGGAAAATGTCAATCATAAATTCCTGCATTTTCTCACAAATTGAAGGGGAAATACGGACTATTCCTTGCCTTTTTGCCCGGAAACGGCAAATATCGGCAGGCAGAGAAATTTCTTCAAAAAACACTTGCATTCTGCATTAAAAAGTGGTAATATTACAGTTGCCTTTGTGAAAAGGACTTTTGTACCAGAAAGAGGTGAACCAGAGCAATGAAGGAAGGAATCCATCCCAATTATCAGCAGACTACTATCAAATGCGCCTGCGGTAATGTAATTGAGACAGGTTCTACGAAGAAGGATATTCGCGTAGAAGTCTGCTCTAAGTGTCACCCCTTCTTCACCGGCAAGCAGAAGCTGGTGGATACCGGCGGACGTGTGGCCAAGTTCAACAAGCGCTTCGGCCTGGACAAGTAAAGACACTTTTTACAGGACCCGTACCATTTTTGGCTGCGGGTCCTTTACTTTTGCCGTCGGGTATACTATATTATCAGGTGAAAACCGGAAGCGAGGGCAAATATGGAACAAACGATCATACAAGAAAAAAAGCGCGACTATGCGGTGCTGGTGGGCCTGCGGTCCCCGGTGCTGGGCGATGACAGCGCCGACGAGGAGAGCCTGGCGGAGCTTGCCGCCCTGGTGGATACCGCCGGGGGTCAGGCTGTGGGCACCATCCTGCAAAGCCGGGACAAGCCGGACCCTCACAGCTTTATCGGCGAGGGCAAGGTGGAGGAGGTCCGCCGCATGGTCCAGGAGGAAAACGCCACCATGGTGATTTTCGACAACGACCTGTCGCCCTCCCAGCTGCGGGTGCTGACGGAGATGACCGGCGTGCAGGTGCTGGACCGCAGCGGCCTGATCTTGGACATCTTCGCCCAGCGGGCCCGCACCCGTGAGGGCCGCCTGCAGGTGGAGCTGGCCCAGTATCAGTATCTGCTGCCCCGGCTCATCGGCATGTGGACCCATCTGGAGCGCCAGGCCGGTACCAGCGGCAAGGGGCCCATCGGCTCCAAGGGTCCCGGCGAGACCCAGCTGGAGACGGACCGCCGCCATATCCACCGCAAGATCGACAAGCTCAAGGCGGAGCTGGAGGAGGTGCGCCGGGTCCGGGGTACTCAGCGCCAGCGCCGCATGAAAAACGAGATCCCCGTGGTGGCCATCGTGGGCTACACCAACGCCGGCAAGTCCACGCTGCTCAATGCCATCACCGGGGCCGGGATCCCCGCCAACAACCGCCTGTTTGATACCCTGGACACCACTACCCGCCTCCTGACCGTCAGCGACACCCTGGACGTGGTGATCTCCGACACCGTGGGCTTTATCCGCAAGCTGCCCCATCAGCTGGTGGAGGCCTTCAAGGCCACCCTGGAGGAGCTGGAGTATGCCGACCTGCTGCTCCACGTCATCGACGTGTCCAATCCCCAGTGGCAGCAGCAGGCCGCCATTGTAGAGAGCCTGATCCGGGAGCTGAAGGCGGACCACATTCCCTGCCTGCGGGTATACAACAAGTGTGACCTGGCCTTTTCCGGTCAGCGTTCCGCCGGGGAGGACACCGTGTCCATCTCCGCCAAGACCGGCGAGGGGGTGCCGGAGCTGCTGGCGTGCATCGACAAAAAGCTGGACAAGGGTACCCGCCGGGTGACCCTGCACCTGCCCTATGACAAGGCCGGACTTCTGGACGGCCTGTACCGGGAGGCCAAGGTGGAGTCCGTGGAGTATGCTGCCTCCATCGACGTGGTGGCCGTGTGCCCGCCTAAGGTGCTGGGCCAGGTCAAGGACTATGTGGAGGGCTGGCGCGAGGAAAAGGAGGATTGGGAGCTATGACGCAGCTGGAAACCTCGCGGCTGATCCTGCGCCCGTGGTGCGGCAGCGACGCCCAGGCCCTATACCGCTGGGCCAGGGACCCGGAGGTGGGCCCCTCCGCAGGTTGGGCGCCTCACACCTCCGTGGAAAACAGCCGGGAGATCATCCGCACCGTGCTGTCCGAGGAGGGCACCTTCGCGGTGCTGCTCAAGGGCGGCGACGGCGGTCCCATCGGCTCCGTGAGTGTGTTTCCCACGGCGATACCGGTGGGGAAGGGAGAGCCGGAGATCGGCTACTGGATTGCCCACCCCTATTGGGGGCAGGGGCTTATTCCCGAGGCCGTGGAGGAGCTGCTGCGCTGGCAGTTTCAGGAGATGGGAGTCCAGCGCGTATGGTGCGCCCATTCCCCGGAAAATGAGAAGTCCCGGCGGGTGCAGGAGAAGTGCGGCTTCCGCCATGTCTGTGATACGCCGCCGTCGCCGTGGCCCGACGGAACGGAGCGCCCCGGCGTGTGCCAGGCCATCACAAGACAGGAGTGGGAGGTCCGCCATGGGGGATAAGATCTACGTTCCCTATCAGGAGGCGGAAAGCGAATTTGTGGAAAAGCGCTCCCGGTTCATTGGCCACATCTGGCCGGTGGACAGCGAGGACCAGGCCCAGGAGCTGATCCGCCGGGTGAAGAAGCAGCACTACGATGCCCGGCACAACTGCTGGTGCTATCTGCTGGGCGGCACCGTGGTCCGCTACAGCGACGACGGTGAGCCCCAGGGCACGGCGGGACAGCCCATGCTGGCGGTGCTTCAGCGGGAGAACGTCACCAACGCCGTATGCGTGGTGACCCGGTATTTCGGCGGCATCCTGCTGGGGGCCGGGGGCCTCACCCGGGCCTATGGAAAAAGCGCCCGGGATGCATTGGCCGCTGCCGGGGTGGCTGCCATGGGGCGGTGGACCGCCGCCCGGTGTACCTGTCCCTATCCGCTGCTGGAGCGGGTGAAGCTGGAGGCTCAGGCCACCGGCGGCACCGTGGACGGCATCGACTACGGGGCGGAGGTCACCTTGAACCTGTCCCTGCCGGAGGACGCTCCAAAGCGGCTTCAGGACCGGCTTACGGAGCTGTCTGCCGGACGGCTGCGTCTGGAGCTGGGGGAGACCCAACTGCGCCCGGGGCCCCGGGAAGAAATATAGCAAGGAGATACGATATGGACGATAACGAAAAGAGGCTGGAAATTCTCCGCCGTACCAAAAAGCGCCGGAAGCAGCTGGATATCACCGTCATTCTGGCGGCGCTGGCCGTACTGTTCCTGATGGCCGGCATTTACCTGCACCAGGCGGTGTACTATATTCTGTTCGCAGCAGCGCTGCTGTCGGCGGCGCTGCAGGTCTACGATCTGCGCCGCACCAAGCGCCAGCTGGAGGAGCAGGACCGCAGGGAGCAGGAGAAAAAGTAATCATCACACCCGTACCCCGCAGCCGCTGATTGTGTGCTGCGGGGTACGGCCTGTTTTGGCCCCCGGCTTGCAGATCGGGCCGCCGGAAGATCCGGTCGGCCGACATGATCATGGAAACAAGAAAAGGCGCAGCACTCAGCTACGCCCCGGAACGCCTTGCGGTATGAACTTTTCAGAAAATAAAAAAGCAGAGTGTCCATTACAGGATACTCAGATCCTATAAGGACACTCTGCATGGTCGGAGTGCGGGGATTTGAACCCCGGGCCTCTTGGTCCCGAACCAAGCGCGCTACCAACTGCGCTACACCCCGTCAGCCTATCCATTATACGTTTTTTTCCAACGGCTGTCAAGACTGAATTTTCACCAGCTGCGGATGATGTGTGCTGCGGGTTTGAACATTCCGGATGCAACGGTATGTCCGGCGGTCTTGCCATACCAGGCGCATATGTTCACGAAAGGTTTACAGGAATGGCGGCTGCATGTCTTGTGAAGCCTGGGAAAATCTGATGAATTTGTGCAGCAGAAGCACCAAAAAGAGGAGAAATCCTTCGATTTCTCCTCTTTTGCTATACACAACGGATTTACAGAGTCTCCTTGATCCGCGCCGCGATCTGGTCGGCGGTGAGACCATACTCCCGCAGGACCTCCAGGGCCTTGCCGGACTGGCCGAACTGATCGTTGATGCCGATCTTGCGGAACCTGCAGTTGACCTTGCCCATCAGCACATCGGCCACGGCATCGCCCAGGCCGCCGATAACGCTGTGTTCCTCCACAGTCACCACGTTGCCGCACTTCCGGGCCCAATGGCTGACGCAGTCGGCGTCGATGGGCTTGATGGTGTGGACATTGATCACGGCGATGTGGATGCCCTCAGCCTCCAGCAGCTTGGCAGCCTCCAGCGTCTCGCTGACCATCAGGCCGCAGGCGAACACGGCGGCATCCGTTCCTTCGCGCATAACGTTGGCCTTGCCGATCTCGAAGGGATAATCCTCCTCAAACACCGGGGAGGCCAGACGGCCCAGACGCATGTACAGGGGGCCCTGGAACTCTGCTGCGGCGAACACAGCCTTCCGTGCCTCGGTGGCGTCGGCGGGCACCACCACGGTCATGCCGGGGATCAGCCGCATCAGCCCGATGTCCTCAATGGCCTGGTGGCTGCCGCCGTCCTCACCCACGGACACACCGGCGTGGGAGCAGCAGATCTTCACGTTGAACCTGGGATAGGCGATGGAGTTTCGGATCTGTTCATAGGCCCGGCCTGCGCCGAACATAGCAAACGTAGAGCAGAAGGGAACCAGACCCATGGTGGACAGGCCCGCGCTGATATCCACCATATCTGCCTCAGCGATACCGCAGTCGAAGAAGCGCTCCGGATGCGCGGCCTTGAAATGCTTGGTCATGGTGGCGCCAGCCAGGTCTGCGTCCAGCACCACGACCTTGTCGTTGACGTTGCCCAGCTCGGCCAGAGCCTTGCCGTATGCCTCGCGGGTCGCGATTTTTTCACTCATGGTCTCAGTCCTCCAATTCCTTCAAAGCCTGCTGCCGCTGCTCCTGGTTGGGAGCCTTGCCGTGCCAGCCCACCTGGTTCTCCATAAAGGAGACGCCCTTGCCCTTGACGGTGTGGGCCAGGATACACTTGGGCACACCGGGAACGGCGGGTGCGCTGAGGGCCGCCTCAATGGTGTCCAGATCGTGGCCGTCGATCTCATGAACATCCAGGCCGAAGGCCCGCAGCTTGGCGGGCAGGTCGCCCAGAGACATGACCTCGTCATTGGTGCCGTCGATCTGCAGGCCGTTGTTGTCGATGATGATGGTCAGATTGTCCAGCTTATAGTGGGCAGCCGCCATGAAGGACTCCCAGATCTGGCCCTCCTGGCATTCGCCGTCGCCCAGCAGGGCATAGACCCTGCAATCCTTGTGCAGGAGCTTGGCGCCCAGAGCCATGCCCACGGCGATGGAACAGCCCTGGCCCAGGGAGCCGGTGGCCGCGTCGATGCCGGGAACCTTTTTGCTGTCGGGGTGCCCCTGGAGGATGCTGTGCAGCTGACGGAAATTCTTGAACTCGTCCCGGCTGATGAAGCCCATCTCCGCCAGCACCGCGTAGTAGCAGGGAGCCGCATGGCCCTTGCTCAGCACGAAGCGGTCCCGATCCGGATCGTCGGGGCGCTTGGGGTCCACGTGCATGTGATTGAAAAACAGGCAAGTCATCAGATCCGCTGCGGACAAGGAACCACCGGGGTGGCCGCTGCCGGCATTGGCGGTCATGTTGATAATGTCCCGCCGGACCTGCTTGCTCATGCTGGAAAGCTCTGCCGTATTCATGAGAAACCTCCATATAAAGTATTTACCTGCGTTAGCGTATAGCATTCCGGACAAAATGTCAATGGTCTGTCATAAAAAAACCCGCAAAAATTTGCGGAAAACGCCGCAAAAGGGGAGAGGGGGCCATAGCCCCCTCTCAGTCGTCCTTATCGCCTATTTTGCCTTTGATTTTCACGTGTGACAAGGGGTTTGCCTTTGCAGCCACCCGCAGTGCTTCATTGTCGATATGGGTATAGATTTCCGTGGTATTCAGGTGCTCATGTCCCAACACCTCCTGCACCGCCCGCACATCCACGCCGTTTTGCAGCATCAGCGTGGCAGCGGTGTGCCGAAGCTTATGAGAGGAGTACTGGGTGCTGTCCAGCCCCGCCTGAGACAGGCGTTTTTTCACCAGGGTATTCACCATAGACCGGCTGATTCGCTGGTTTCGCCCCGACAGAAACAGGGCGTCCCGATCCGGCCCGGTGATGGGCCGGCGCACCGCCAGATAATCCGCCAGCGTATCCTGACACGCCTGGTTCAGATACACGATCCGCACCTTATCACCCTTACCCAGGACCCGCAGTGCGTCGTCGTGGATATCCGCCAGGTTCAGCCCGATCAGCTCCGAAATACGCAGCCCGCAGTTCAGAAAAAGTGTCAGAATGCACAGATCCCGCTCCCGGTTTGGTCCATCCACCGACTCCAGCAGGGAAATGCTCTCATCCAGGGTCAGATACCGTGGCAGCGTTTTTTTCAGCTTGGGTGCATCGATATCCTTCACGGGATTGTGATCCAGCTTGTGCACTTTGTTGCATAAGTACCCATAAAACGACCGTATCGTCGCCAGCTTTCTAGCCCGGGACGCGGGGCTGAGCCCCTTGGCGGACCGGTCGCTGTTGGGATGCAGCACCCGGTCCCGGCTCAGATAAGCCATATAAGCGTAGACCTCCGACAGGGTCACGGCCCCTACAAAGGGCAGGTCCACATCCCGGATGTCCACAGCGTCCATGGGCTGCTCCTGCAGCGCCGGGTCCCGGGACCATTTCAGGTAGCGGAAAAAATTCCGCAGGTCCAGATAATACTCATCCACCGTCCGCTGGGAATGGGCCTTGATGGTCTCATGATATGACAGGAAATCCAACAGGATCTCCGGTGAATCTGTTCGATAGTCTGTGTTCATATGCTTTTTCCCATATACGATACGAGAAGGATCTGTGCTTGGATTCCATACGGGCACAAGGGATTCCGTGGAAAAGAATGATAGCCTGCTCTCAATTGAACAAAATTTTTATTTTGTTCAATTGCATATACCCCTCACTCTACTTGCCCCACTGCTCCAGATACTGCTCCAGGCACACGCCTTTCTCATAGATCTCCTTGGCGTATTCCTTGCCGACATAGCGGTAATGCCACGGCTCATACACGATGCCCGTAATGTCCGTCTTGTCCGTGGGATACCGCAGGATGAATCCATACCGCCAGCTGTTTTCCAGCAGCCATTTCTGCACGTCAGTGTTCTCCTGATTGGTGTCCAGCAGCTGATAGCTGACGTCCACAATGTCCACCGCCAACCCCAGCTGATGCTCGCTGGTGCCCGGCACCGCCACCTGGCGCCCGGCTTTGGCCTTGGCGTCCTCCAGGCCGTATCCCTGGTCCATCCATTCCTGTGCCCGATAGGCGGAGCAGATCACCGGCGTCAGCCCTGCGTCGTAGCACCCGTCGATCATTTCCATCAGCGCGTCATAGCAGCGCTTGTCGACCTCCAGCCCGTTGGGCAGGGTCACCAGGTCCACAGACCAGTCCTCCGGCACCTGGTTCCAGGGGTTTACCAGGGTCAGAAGCTCCGGGATCGGCTCCGGAACCGGCTCCGGAGTAGGCTTCGGCTCCTGAGGCTTTTCCTGGGAAATCGGCGTGGCAGGCGTTTCGGCGGGCAGCACCTGGGGCTTTTTCCCCAGCTCCACGATCAGCACCACGGCCAGGATCAGCACGGCACACAGCGCCGGGATCAGCAGCCACCGCCGGCCGCTCTGTTTTCTTCCTGTCGGCCGCCTGGGCGCCTGTTTTTCGGTGGTATACATGAAAATATTCTCCTTTTCAGCTCCGCAGCGTGGGGGGATATGTTCCGTTTTCGTGAAGCCTTGCCAGCTCCCGGGCAACGGCCTGCCGGTCCTGGTGATATGTCATACCGAACCACCGGTCCGCCGAATGCAGCACGGACACGGACAGCCGTCCCTTTTTCAGCAGATCGCCCACCATGTTGGGCAGCAGGCACTCCGCCTTGATCTCCTCCGGCGGCAGCGCCCGCAGGAAGTCGTCCAAATATTCCTCCATCTGGTCAAAAATCGACGGCATGAAGCCCCAGAAGTTCATGGACACCGGCGTATCCGCCGCCAGCTCACGGCGCTGGCCGTCGGCCACGTCGGCAATGCTGCCGTCGGGGAACAGCTGGATCTTCAGGGCCTCGTGAATCCCGGCCAGATGGCCGTTTTCCACCTGGCACACGCCCCGGGACACGGTACCGTGGGTGCTGACGGTGTTGCGCAGCAGATAGCCCACCATGGTGGCCTTCCCCTGCTGCGGCAGACGGCCCAGCTCCTCATAGATGGCCCGGTAGGCGTCCACGCCGTAATAGTCGTCGGCGTTGATGACGCAGAAAGGCTCCTGCACATAGGGCCGGGCGCACAGCACGGCGTGGGTGGTGCCGAAGGGCTTGGTGCGCCCGGCAGGCACGGTATAGAACGCCGGCAGACTGGAATAGTCCTGCACGGCATAGCAGACCTCCACCGGCTCCCCGTCCCGGGCCGTCAGGCCGGCAATGCGGTCGCCGCACAGCGTGCGCATCAGGTCCACCATGTCGTCCTTGATGATGAATACGATTTTGGTGAAGCCTGCCCGAATAGCGTCGTGAATGGAGTATTCCATGAGGATTTCGCCGCCGGGGCCAACCCCGTCAACCTGTTTATTTCCGCCATAGCGGGAGCCCAGCCCAGCCGCCATGATGACAAGCGCTGCTTTCATGTGTGTTTCCTCCTCGTTTCGCCGGCCCCGCTGTTCCGCAGCGGGTGCGGTATCTTGTTCCCATCATACCACATTTTTTCTGCCGCTTCAACCGTTTTACCCTCCGGTACCCTATCCTCGCCCGGTAAATACGGGGAAATTCATAATTTTGTTACAAATAAGGATGGAAATTTGACGCCGCAGGATATATAATAGGAGACTGTTACCATGTAAATTACAATGGGTGTGCTTTGCGAAGCGGCGCACCGGCGACTTATCCCAACACAAAGGAGAAACGCTATGGCAACTGAAAACACCTCCCCCCGCCGCAGCGGGGCGGATTGGTTTGGTCTGGCCGCCTTCGCTGTGCTGCTGATCAGCAGCACGGTGCTGGTGATTCGTCTGATCTCCACCCGGTTCCTGTCCACAGGCCATCTGCTGCTGGCCTCCGGCGCTCTGCTGGTGCTCAGCGGGCTTCATGGCTGGGTCCAGCTCCCCCGCCGGAACAAAACCGGCGGCAAGATCGTCTGCGGCGTCATCGCCCTGCTGCTGTCTGCCGCCATGATCTACGGCGCGGCGGCCCTGACCTCCGTGCAGCACGCCATTACTGACATCGCCGATAAATCTGCCGAAACCGACATTACCTGCGTCATCGTCAATGCTGATGACCCCGCTCAGAGCATTGACGACATCAAGGGCTATCTGCTGGGTATTCTGGAGGACCGGGACACGGAGAATACCCAGTCCCTGCTCCAACAGCTTCAGGAGAAGCTGGGCTCGGCGCACCACACGGCCTACGCCTCCCCTGCCCTGCTGACGGACGCCCTGTATGACGATCAGGTGGGCGCCATTCTGCTGAACAAGGGCTACATTCCCCTGCTGGAGGAGCAGGAGGGCTTCGCCGACTTTTCCGACCGCACCCGCATCCTGTATGAATACACCACCACCAAAGCCGTGGAGCCTACGCCTGCCGATGCCGATGCCCCGGTGGATGTGACCAAGGATCCCTTTGTGGTCTATTGCAGCGGCATCGACGCCCGCAGCAGCGACATCAGCATCACCAGCCGCAGCGACGTGAATATCCTGGCCGTGGTGAATCCCACCACCCGCCAGATCCTGCTGGTGAACACCCCCCGGGACTATTACCTGCCCCTGGCCCACAACGGCCAGCTGGACAAGCTGACCCACGCCGGGATCTACGGCACCGGCGAATCCATGCGGACCCTGGATAACCTGTACGGCACCCACACGTCCTTTTACATGCGTGTCAACTTCGCCGGGCTCACCCGGATCGTGGACGCTCTGGGCGGCGTAGACGTGTATTCCACAAAGGCCTTCTCCATGGGCGGCTACGATTTCACCGAGGGCGTGAATCACCTGAACGGTGAGGCGGCTCTGTGCTTCTCCCGTGAGCGCTATGCCTTTGCCGATGGCGACAATCAGCGGGGCAAAAACCAGATGGCCGTCATCCAGGCCATTATCAGCAAGGCGTCCTCCCCTGCCGTGCTGAAAAATTACCAGACGCTGCTGTCCTCCCTGTCCGACGCCTTTCTCACCAGCCTCAGCTACGACGACATCGCCGCCCTGGTGCAGATGCAGCCGAAGGATATGTCCGGCTGGCACGTTACCAGCTACGCCGTCTCCGGCTCCGGTGATACCTCGTATTGCTATGCTCTGGGCGATGCCGCCTGGGTCATGCGCCCCAATATGGACACCGTCAACACCGCCAAGGAGCTCATCCGCCAGGTCATGTCCGGCGAAACGCCTCAGCTTCCCTGAGCGGCACACGCAAAAAGATATAGAGAAAAAACAAGGAGAAAACCCATGAGCAGACGTCGCAGAAATGCCTATTCATCCTACTATGGTTCCCGGGGTGGGAGCCGCGGCCTGGCCGACTGGTTCGGGCTGCTTTCCCTGCTGTGCATGCTGGTGTGCAGCGTGATCCTGCTGGTGCGGGTGCTTGGCGCCGGTGTGCTGACCACGGCGCTGACCATTGTGCTGATTCTGGTGCTGGTGCTTCTCAACGGGCTGCATGCCTTTGTGCAGCTGCCGGTGCGCCGCAATGTGGCCGGAAAGCTCATCTGCGCCGTGGTGGCGCTGGTGCTGTCCGCCGCCATGATCTTCACCTCCACCGCCGCCGGCTCCCTTATGAAGTTCCTGTCCAATATCACCTCCGGCGGCTCTGCCAAGACCACCACCTGCGTGGTGGTCCGGGCCGATGACCCCGCCGAGACCGTCAACGATACCTTCGGCTATACCTACGGCATCCTGGAAACCCTGGACCGGGAAAACACCGACGCTGCCCTCTCCCATATTGAGGACGGCATGGGCCAGGTAAAGACCGCCAGCTTCGGCACCCTCACCCAGCTGGCCGACGCCCTGCTGAACCGGCAGGTGGACGCCGTCATCCTCAACAACAGCTACTTCTCCGTCCTCAAGGGCACGGAGGGATACCAGAGCTTCTCCAAGGACACCAAGGTCATTTACCGCTTTTCCATCGACAAGGCGGACCCCGAGCCCATTGCTCCCAACGCCAACATCTCCCGGGAGCCCTTTGTGGTGTATTGCAGCGGCACTGATGAACGGGTGGATTATATCCCCCTCAACAGCCGCAGCGATACCAATATTCTGGCTGTTGTGAACCCCTCCACCCACCAGATCCTGCTGGTCAGCACCCCCCGGGACTATTACCTGCCCCTTCCCTCTTACGGGCAGAAGGATAAGCTCACCCACTTCGGCCTCTACGGCATCGAGGAGTCCATCAAGGGCCTGGAGCAGCTGTATAACGTGGACGTGAACTATTATGCCCGGGTCCACTTTGCCGGTCTGGTGGGCGTCATCGATGCCCTGGGCGGCATCGACGTCAATTCGGATGTGGCCTTCAACACTGTGGGCATGGAGGTGCCCGACGAGGACGGCAGCGGCAACTTCCACTTCGCCGCCTACTCCTTCCAGAAGGGCGTGAATCACCTGGATGGCCGCCAGGCGCTGGCCTTTGCCCGTGAGCGGGACGCCTTCGACGATGGCGACATGCAGCGGGGCCGCAACCAGATGCTGGTAGTCCAGGGCATCGTCAATAAGGCGGCCTCCCCTGCCATTCTGAAAAGCTACCAGGATGTCCTGGCCGCCGCCTCCGACTCCATCGCCACCAATATGCCCAAGGAAGATATTATTTCCCTGGTAAAGATGCAGCTGCAGGACATGTCCGGCTGGAACATCACTACATACGGCCTTGCTGGTGAAAACAGCGCCGACTATTGCTACAGCCTGGGAAATGATGCCCGGTATGCCGTGGTCCTGCCCAATGAACAGATGGTCGCCACTGCCCAGGATCTGATCCAGCAGGTCCTCCGGGGCGAGACGCCCACCGTGAATCCCTGACACAGAAAGGACGAAACGATTATGAACGAACAAGAACAGCCCCGCCGGAGACGGCGCAGGCTCTACCGTACCAGTGCCGATTGGTTCGGCCTGGCCACTGTGGCCCTGCTGATGATCTGCAGTCTGGTGCTGCTGGTGCAGCTGATGTCCACCAAGCTGCTGACGGATCTGTACCTCATCGTCATTGAGGTGGTCCTGCTGCTGATCAACGCAGGCCATGTCATCATCCAGCTGCCCATCCGCCGGGTCAAGACCAGCAAGGTAGTCTGCGGCCTGCTGGCGGTGCTGCTGTCCGGCCTGATGCTGTATGGCTCCGTGGCTGCCGCCTCCGGCAAAAGCGCCCTGCTGGCCATTGCGGGCCACACCCTGCAAAAGACCACCTCCTATGTGGTGGTCATGGACGACGACCCTGCCCGCAGCATCGGCGATACCGTGGGCTACACCTTCGGCATCCTCAGCGAGGACGCCGACATCAGCGCCGACAATACCCAGGCCCTGCTGGACGATATCAAGGACGGCCTGGGCGGCCGTGTGGATACCAGCACCTGCACGGACCTGACCTCCCTGGCCGACGCCCTGTACGACGGCAACGCCGGGGCCATCATCCTCAACTCCAGCTATCTCACCACGCTGGACAGTCTGGAGGATTACAGCACCTTCTCCAAGGATACCCGCATCATCTATGAATTCAGCACCACCAAGGAGGTGGAGCCCATCAAGCCCAACGCCTCCATCACCTCCCAGCCCTTCATTGTCTATTGCAGCGGCATCGACGCCCACAGCAGCGATATCAATATCCAGAGCCTCAGTGACGTGAACATTCTGGCGGTGATCCACCCCCGCACCCACCAGATCCTGCTGATCAATACCCCCCGGGATTATTATGTGCCCCTGGCCCGCAACGGGCAGCGGGATAAGCTGACTCATGCCGGCATGTACGGCATCGACGAATCTGCCGCCGTGCTGGGGAACCTCTACGGGGTCAAGGCGGATTACTATGCCCGGGTGAATTTCGCGGGCCTGAAGAAGATCGTGGATGCCCTGGACGGCGTGGATGTGAACTCCGAACACGAGTTCACCACCGTTGGCATGGAGGTGCCTGACGAAAACGGCGACGGCGTCCACATGGCGGGCTACACCTTCACTCAGGGCATCAACCACCTCAACGGAGAGCAGGCCCTGTGCTTCGCCCGGGAACGCCACGCCTTCGGCGACGGCGATAATCAGCGGGGCCGCAACCAGATGGCCGTGATCCGCGCCATTGTGGACAAGGCCTCCTCCCCTGCTATCCTCAAGGGATATCAGAAGGTCCTGGACGCCGTGTCCTCCTCCTTCATTACCAGCCTGACCTACGAGGACATCAGCAGCCTGGTGCAGATGCAGCTGCGGGACAACGTCCATTGGAACATCACCAGCTATTCCGTCAGCGGCGAAGGCGGCATGGAGCCGTGCTATTCCGCCGGCAACGAGACCCTGTGGGTCATGTGGCCCAACGCCACCCAGATCAATACCGCCAAGAGCCTGATTCAGCAGGTTCTGAACGGCGAGACCCCTGCCCTGCCCCAAGATTGACCACACTTCCCCATGCAAAACCCCATGCAGAATGCCCGGTGCTGCCGGGCATTTTGCAAGAGCTTGTCAAAAAGGGGCGGTGCCCTTTTTTGACAAGAGAGATTTCGCTCCGACCCGTGCGTTTCGGTGGGCTGTAAGCCCGCTGAAACGCACTCTGGCCGCGCAAAGAGAATAGAAAGAGAAAGAGGAGAACATCACCGTGCAAAAGAAAACCCTGGGGCATCTCTATGCCCTGTTTACCATTCTGGTCTGGGGCAGCTGCTTTGTGCTGACCAAGGTCATGCTGACGGCCTACACCCCCACCCAGATCATCCCCCTGCGGATGGGCCTTGCCTACCTGACCCTGTGGGCCCTGCGGCCCAGGACCCTGAAGCTCCCCTGGAAGGATGAGCTGATGTTCATCCTCATTGGCATCACCGGCGGCAGCGTCTACTTCTTCCTGCAAAATACCGCCGCCGCCCATACCTCCGCCGCCAACGTCAGTATTCTGGTATCCATGTCCCCTATTCTGACGGTGATCCTGGCGCAGCTGTTCTCCCGCAAGGGGGAAAAGCTGGGAAAGCTGGTGTATATCGGCGCGCTGGTAGCCATCGTCGGCGTGGTGCTGGTGGTGCTCAACGGCACCCTGTCCTTCCACCTGAGCCCCCTGGGCGACCTGCTGGCCCTGGCCGCTGCCCTGATGTGGGCTGTGTACTCCATCCTGGTGAAGAAATATACCGAGCGGTACGACAACTTCCTGGTGACCCGCCGGGTGTTCCTCTGGGCCTTCCTCACCTCCCTGCCCCTGGTGCTGCTGACGGACGGCATGCCCAGCCTATCTCCCCTGTTTTCCCAGCCGAAAATTCTGATTTCCTGGCTGTTTCTGGGCGTGTTTGGCAATGCGGTATGCTTCGCCATCTGGAACATCGCCTTCAAGCGTCTGGGCGTGGTGGTCACCAACAACTATCTGTACGCCTCCCCCTTTGTCACCGTGGTGGTGGGCTGGCTGCTGCTGGGCGAGAAGATCAGCTGGATGAGTATTCTGGGCGCGGTCCTCATTACCCTGGGCGTGATCTTTGCCAACAAAGACGGCAGCCAATCGTAACGCCATGGACATTCGCAGAGCAGCACCGGCGGATGTACCCGCCATTCTGGAGATTTTCCGCATCGCCAAGGCATACATGGCTGCCCACGGCAACGCCGGTCAGTGGGGCGGCGATTATCCCGGTCTGCCGGAGCTGCTGCCGGACATTGCCCGGGGCCACAGCTATGTCCTGACAGACGGCGGCGTCATCGTCGGTACATTTTCATTTATCATCGGCGACGAACCTACCTACCGGGTGCTGCTGAACGGCCATTGGCACGCGGACCGGCCCTATGGCACCATCCACCGCCTGGCCTCCAAGGGAACCGCCCACGGCGTGGCCCGGGCCTGTTTTTCCTTCTGCCTCGGCATCATGGACTATGTCCGCATCGACACCCATGAAAACAATCATACCATGCAGTCTGCCATCACCGGCTACGGTTTCCGTAAATGCGGAAATATCTATGCCTCCAACGGCACCTTGCGCACGGCGTATGATTTCATCCGGCCATAAGCGCTGCAAATAATCAAAACCTCCGGCATCAAGAGCGTTGACATAGGAAAAC
>FR884120.1:0-2161 GCA_000435975.1 Oscillibacter sp. CAG:241
CCTGATGATCGGCACCCTGCTGGTCATCCGTGCCGTCACCGCTAAGAAGCACGCCGGCGTCTTCCAGGAAATGGCTGCTGCCAACAAGGCTCTGGCCAAGTAATTCCCGCGAAGCCTACATAAAAAAACAGGTCCGCACCTGCGGACCTGTTTTTTTTAGCTTGTCAAAAAAGGGCAGCGCCCTTTTTGGACAAGCTAAAAAACGGCTCATATGCCGAAAAAGCGTTTTCCATTGTCCCAGGTGGCCTGCTCCACCGCTGCCGGGGTCATGTCCCGCAGCTGGGCGATCCTCTCGGCCACCAGATGCACATAGGTGGAGTCATTGCGGCGGCCCCGATAGGGCACCGGGGTCAGGTAGGGGGCGTCCGTCTCGATCATCAGCCGCTCCATGGGGACGGCCCGGATGACCTCCGGGGCCTTGCGGGCGTTTTTGAAGGTAGCTGCCCCGTTGAAGGACAGGTACCAGCCCCGATCCACCAGCTCCCGGGCCATTTCCACGGACCCGGCGAAGCAGTGGAACACGCCCCGCACCCGGGGAAATTCCCGGACTATGTCCATGGTGTCGGCGTGGGCGTCCCGGTCGTGGATGATCACCGGCAGCTGAAGCTCCTGGGCCAGGGCCAGCTGCTGCCGCAGCACCTGCTGCTGCAGGTCCCGGGGTGGATTCTCCGGCCAGTAGTAGTCCAGGCCGATCTCACCGATGGCCACCACCTTATCCTCCTGGGCCAGAGCCCGGATCTCCGTCAGGTGCTCCGGGCGGAAATCGCCGCAGTTTTCCGGATGGATGCCCACGGCAGCGTAGATATGGGGAAAACGATGGGCCAGCTCCACCGCCGTCCGGGAGGACGCCACGGTGCAGCCGGGGTTCACCACCAGACCGACGCCGCGCTCCGGCAGAGAAGCCAGCAGGGCCTCCCGGTCCGGGTCGAACTGGTCGTCGTCATAGTGGGCGTGGGTGTCAAACAGCATGGCGGGCCCTCAGTCCAGGCGGACCTTGCCCAGCCGGGCGTCCGCCACATACTGGGTCTTCAGCTCCCGCAGCCGGTCCATATGGGCCGTGCGCAGGTGGACCTGCTGCTTTTCCTCCGACTCCCACTGCTCCACCAGGAGGATCTCGTCGGCATTCTGGACGGACAGGAAATAATCGTACCGCAGGCAGCCGTCCTCCCGGCGAATGGCGTCGATGATGCCCTCGGTGGTCAGCTGGCGCAGGAAGCTCTCCCGGCAGCCGGGCTTGGCCAGATAGCGCACGTACAGGGTCAGGGTAGTTTCCATAGAGAAGCGCTCCTTATTGATAGTGTTGGTCCAGTACCGCGATCATGGCGGCAATGGCGTTTTCCCGGCAGTCCGGCAGGACCCGGACTCCGGGCACCCGGCGCACGGACTCGATGGCGTTGGCCGGGGCAAAGGGCATGCCGGCAAACTCCAGCATGGGGATGTCATTGGCGTGGTCCCCCACGCAGCACACATTCTCCCGCCGGATATGCAGCAGCTGCGCCAGACGGCGGACCATGCCGCCCTTGTTGGCGCCCTTGGCGGTGATCTCCAGCAGCGTGGATGCGCTGGCCACGATCTCATATTCCCGGCTCCAGGGCTGCTCCCGGATATACTTTTCCAGCTGCCGCAGCCGGGGAGGCTCCTCCTCAAACAGCAGCTTGGCAATAGGTGACGGAGCCTGGTCCAGACTGTCCAGCTCCACCGACGGGGAGTGGGTCAGGTGCAGGTGCCGGGCGGTGATCTCGTTGGGGTGCACCACATGGATGGAGTTGTCGTCGTGGTAGATCTCAAAGGTCAGATCCGGCATTTCCGACGTCAGCTGCCGGACGTGGTCCCGGATGCGCTCCGGCAGAAAGGCGGTGCAGAGGTACCGCCCGGCGGCAAAGTCATAGATGGCCGCGCCGTTAAAGAGCACGGTGGGGCCATTCATGGGGATGCCGTCCTTCAGGGCGGCGAAGGAGGGCAGGGCCCGGCCGGTGGACACGCAGAAGGTGCCGCCCTGGGCCATGAAATACTCCATGGCTGCCCGGTTTTCCGGCGATACCGGGGGGATGCCGCCCTTTCCCCGAAGGGAATCCTCCGTGTAGACGATGGTGTTGTCATAATCGCTGGCGATAAGGACGCCGTCAAACTTTCCCATGACTTATCCCTCTGCCGCAGGCGT
>FR884120.1:2198-6965 GCA_000435975.1 Oscillibacter sp. CAG:241
GGCGCCCCCCCCCCGCCGCTTCTGCGGCGTCCGCCCCGGTGGCGGGGACGGCGGCGGGACTGGGCGCCCTCCTGGGGCGCCGCGTTCTCCGCGGGCTTCTGAGACGGCTTGGGGGCGCCGCTCTTCGGCGGCTGGGGACGATTTTCCTGGGGCTTGTCCCCGGGCTTGCGGCGGGGACGGCGGGGCTTGTCGTCGGCCCTGGGCCCATCGGGACGCTTCTTTTCCGGCGGACGGGGCTTCTCCCGCTTCTCCGGGACCTTCTCCGCCGTCTGCTGGGGCTTGCTTCCGCCGCCCCGGCGGCGGCGCTCGTTCCGGCGGCGGGCGGGCCGTTCCTCCCGGGCGGGGGCGTCGGGATCAAAGTCCGCAATGACCAGGGGCATGGGGAACTCGTCCTCCTTCCGCTCCTCCACATACCGGGCGGGCCGCTCCTGGGGCACCTGGATGCCGTCACGGCTGCCCTTGCCGTTGCGCAGCACACACAGCTCGCAGCTGTGGTAGCACCGGGGGGCTTCGGGCTTCTCATCCAGCCGGACATGAACCGTTTCCTTCAGCACGTTCACGTCGCAGATGTTGCCGGGGCCATCCGGCGTCTGGACAAAGGAGTCGTTCTTGGGCATGCGCTTCAGAGCGTCCTCATAGGCGTCCTGCTCATATTTCAGGCAGCACATCAGCCGCCCGCAGGTGCCGGAAATTTTCGTAGGGTTCAGGGACAGACTCTGGGTCTTGGCCATTTTGATGGACACGGGCACAAAGTCATCCAGAAACTGGGCACAGCAGAAGGGGCGGCCGCAGATCCCCAGGCCTCCCAGCATCTTGGCCTCGTCCCGGACGCCGATCTGCCGCAGCTCGATGCGGGCCCGGAACACCGACGCCAGGTCCTTTACCAGCTCCCGGAAGTCCACCCGCCCGTCGGCGGTGAAGAAGAACAGGATCTTGTTCCCCTCGAAGCTGCACTCCACCCGCACCAGCTTCATCTCCAGGTTGTGCTGGAGGATCTTCCGCTGGCAGATATCGAAGGCTTCCTTCTCCCGGGTGCGGTTGTGGGCCGCTGTGCGGCGGTCGTTCTCCGTGGCCACGCGGACCATGGGCCGCAGGGGCTGGATGACGCAGCAGTCGTCCACCGGGTGGTTGCCCATGGTACACTGGGCGTATTCCAGGCCCTGGGCCGTCTCCACGATGACGTGGTCCCCGGTCTGCACCTGCACGTCGCCGGGGTCAAAGAAGTAGGTTTTGCATCCGCTGCGGAAGCGGACGCTGATCACAGTTGTCATATATTTCGATTCCTTTCCGTGTATGTCAAAGCAGCTTTTCCCACCCGGCGCACAGGGCTCCCAGCACATGGCCCACGCCCACGTTATAGCGGCACTCCAGGCAGTATTGCTTCATCAGGTCTGTCATGCCCTGCAGCTGGCGCACGGTAAGCCCCCGGCGCAGCTCCTCCGCCCCGGGAATGTCCGCAGGGTCTGGCTTGCCGCAGGCGGCCAGCAGCGCCTCGGCAGAGGCTCGCCAGGCGTTCTCCAGCAGCTGCTGGAGCTGCTCGCGCTTGAGGCGCTTATTCTCCAGCCCCACCAGGTATTGGCTCACCGGCAGCAGCTGTCCCGAAGCGAAGGCCCGGCACAGGTCCCGGGCGGCGTCGTCCCGGGCGTCCTCGTCCTCGCCCCGGAGCTTCCATTCCACGCACCGGGAGCGGATGGTGGGCAGCAGCGCCGCCGCCGTCTCCGTGCAGAACAGGAACGCCGCGTAGGGCGGCCCCTCCTCCACCAGCTTCAGCAGCACGTTCTGGTCCCGCTGGTTCAAAGCGTCGCAGTCCGGGAAGATGTACACCTTGGCGGCCCCGTCGTTGGGGCGGATGTATGCGTCCTGCCGCAGGCTTCGCAGCAGGTCCACCGGCAGCTCCCGGTGGTCGGGGTCCTGCACCGTCTGGACATCGGGGTGGATGTCCTCCAGCACCTTGCGGCACTGGCGGCATTGCAGGCAGGGCTTTCCGCTTTGCGCCTCGCACTCCATGGCGGCGGCGGCAAAGCGGGCGGCGGCCATGCGGTCTCCGCTGCCGGAGAAGATGATGGCATGGGGCAGGGCTCCGCCTGCGGCGGCCCGGCGCAGCCGGCGGGCCAATGTGCTGTTTTCCGGCAGAAGCTGCCCCACGGTCCTTCCTCCCCATTGTCAAACTTTCCGATTTTATAAGTATAGCATACCCTCCGTCCCGTCTGCAAGGTGCCGGGACGGGTTTTCTGCAAAAAATAGTTTCCCGTCAGGAGATTATTCCCGGTAATTTTGGGCCATAATGGCAAAAAGATTCCTTTTTGCGAAAATAGTCTTGCTTTTGACAGAAGATATGCCTATAATAAGTTGTTCGCAATTTTATTTTATATACGGAGGGAACTACATGAGTAAGAAGTATTGCTATCTCTTTACCGAGGGCAACGCCAAGATGCGCGAGCTGCTGGGCGGTAAGGGCGCCAATCTGGCCGAGATGACCAACATCGGCCTGCCCGTCCCCCAGGGCTTCACCATCACCACCGAGGCCTGCACCCAGTATTATGAAGATGGCCGCCAGATCAACGACGCCATCATGGCCGAGATCATGGAATACATCGAGAAGATGGAGCAGATCACCGGCAAGAAGTTCGGCGATCATGAGAATCCCCTGCTGGTCTCCGTCCGCTCCGGCGCCCGCGCCTCCATGCCCGGCATGATGGACACCATCCTGAACCTGGGCCTGAACGAGGACGTGGTGGACGTCATCGCCAAGAAGTCCAACAACCCCCGCTGGGCCTGGGACTGCTATCGCCGCTTCATCCAGATGTACTCCGACGTGGTCATGGAGGTGGGCAAGAAGTATTTCGAGCAGCTCATCGACGAGATGAAGGCCAGGAAGGGCGTCACCCAGGACGTGGAGCTCACCGCTGAGGACCTGAAGGAGCTGGCCGGTCAGTTCAAGGCCGAGTATAAGGCAAAGATCGGTCAGGACTTCCCCTCCGATCCCAAGGAGCAGCTGCTGGGCGCCATCAAGGCCGTGTTCCGCAGCTGGGATAACCCCCGCGCCAACGTGTATCGCCGGGACAACGACATCCCCTATTCCTGGGGCACCGCCGTCAACGTCCAGTCCATGGCCTTCGGCAACATGGGCGACGACTGCGGCACCGGCGTGGCCTTTACCCGCAACCCCGCCACCGGCGAGAAGAAGCTCATGGGCGAGTTCCTGACCAATGCCCAGGGCGAGGACGTGGTGGCCGGCGTGCGCACCCCCATGCCCATCGACCAGATGGCCGAGAAGTTCCCCGAGGCCTATGCCCAGTTCGTGGAGGTCTGCCGCACCCTGGAGGACCACTATCGCGACATGCAGGACATGGAGTTCACCGTGGAGCATGGCCAGCTGTACATGCTCCAGACCCGCAACGGCAAGCGTACCGCTCCCGCCGCCCTGAAGATCGCCTGCGACCTGGTGGACGAGGGCATGATCTCTGAGCAGCAGGCCGTGGCCATGATCGATCCCCGGAACCTGGATACCCTGCTGCACCCCCAGTTTGACCCCGCCGCGCTGAAGGCCGCCGCCCCTGTGGGCAAGGCACTGCCCGCCTCTCCCGGCGCCGCCTGCGGCAAGATCGTCTACTCCGCCGAGGACGCCAAGGAATGGGCTGCCCGGGGCGAGAAGGTGGTCCTGGTCCGTCTGGAGACCTCTCCCGAGGATATCGAGGGCATGAAGGCCGCCCAGGGCATCCTGACCGTTCGCGGCGGCATGACCTCCCACGCCGCCGTTGTGGCCCGCGGCATGGGCAAGTGCTGCGTCTCCGGCTGCGGCGCCATCGTCATGGACGAGGAGAACAAGCAGTTCACCCTGGCCGGCAAGACCTATCACGAGGGCGACTGGCTGAGCCTGGACGGCTCCACCGGCAACATCTACGACGGCGCTATGCCCACCGTGGACGCCAGCGTGGGCGGCGACTTCGGCCGCATCATGGCCTGGGCCGATAAGTATCGCCGGCTGCAGGTCCGCACCAACGCCGACACCCCCCACGATGCCGCCAAGGCCCGTGAGCTGGGCGCCCAGGGCATCGGCCTGTGCCGCACCGAGCATATGTTCTTCGAGAGCGACCGCATCGCCGCCATCCGCGAGATGATCTGCTCCGACACCGTGGAGCAGCGCGAAAAGGCTCTGGCCAAGCTGCTGCCCATGCAGCAGGGCGACTTCGAGGGCATCTATGAGGCCATGGAGGGCTGCCCCGTGACCATCCGCTTCCTGGATCCCCCCCTGCACGAGTTCGTTCCCACCGAGGAGGCCGACATCGAGCTGCTGGCCAAGGATATGGGCAAGACCGTGGCCGAGATCAAGGCCATCATCGCCTCCCTGCACGAGTTCAACCCCATGATGGGTCACCGTGGCTGCCGTCTGGCCGTCACCTTCCCCGAGATCGCCGTCATGCAGACCCGTGCCGTCATCCGCGCCGCCATCAACGTTCAGAAGCGTCATCCCGAGTGGAACATGGTTCCCGAGATCATGATCCCCCTGGTGGGCGAGGTCAAGGAGCTGAAGTACGTCAAGAGCATCGTGGTCAAGACCGCTGACGAGGAGCTGGCCGCTGCCGGTGTGGAGATGAAGTATCTGGTGGGCACCATGATCGAGATCCCCCGTGCCGCTCTGACCGCCGACGAGATCGCCACCGAGGCTGAGTTCTTCTCCTTCGGCACCAACGACCTGACCCAGATGACCTTCGGCTTCAGCCGTGACGACGCCGGCAAGTTCCTGGGCGCCTACTATGACAAGAA
>FR884121.1 GCA_000435975.1 Oscillibacter sp. CAG:241
ATGACCGCGCGGGGGATGAAGGATACAATATCAAAATTCATTTTCTCACGCCTCCTTCTTTCCGGAAGAACGGAACTGGACCTTGTAGTTGATGAAGAACTCGCAGCCGATGATGAAGAACAGGATGATGCCCGTCAGAATATCGGAGAAGGAGCGGGTCTATCAAAATCAAACATTTTCTCACGCCTCCTTCTTTCCGGAAGTACGGAACTGGACCTTATAGTTGATGAAGAACTCACAGCCGATGATGAAGAACAGGATGATGCCCGTCAGGATATCGGCGAAGGAGCGGGTCAGACCGAAGGCCGTGGAAATCTCGCCTGCGCCGCGGTTGAGCACCACCAGCAGCAGGGACACGAAGATCATGATAATGGGGTTGAATTTCGCCATCCAGGACACCATAACGGCGGTGAAGCCGCGGCCGTCCACGATGGTGGTGGTCATGGTGTGGTCGGTGCTGGAGGTCAGCAGCAGGCCGATCAGGCCGCACAGGGCGCCGGACAGGGCCATGGTCCGGATGATGACCCGGTCCACCTTGATGCCGGCATAGCTGGCGGTGCGGCGGCTTACCGATGAGGCCGCACAGTGCGCCGGACAGGGCCATGGTCCGGATAATGACCCGGTCCACCTTGATGCCGGCATAGCTGGCGGTGCGGCGGCTCTCGCCCACCACGGCAATCTCATAGCCCTGCTTGCTGTAGTTCAGATAAATGTACATCAGACCCGTCATCACGGCTACCACCAGAATGGCCAGCAGATACTTCTGGTTGCCGATGGTGGGCAGCCAGCCGGCCTGGGAGTCCTGGTTGATGATGCCGATCTTACCGGCGCCCTTGGGGACCTCCCAGATGATGATGAAGTAGGCCACCAGCTGGGTGGCGATATAGTTCATCATCAGGGTGAACAGCGTCTCGTTGGTGTTCCACCTGGCCTTGAAGAGGCCGGGCAGGAAGCCCCACAGGGCACCCATGCCCAGGGAGGCTACGAACATGATCACCAGCAGCAGCCCGTTGGGGATCTTGTCGCCCAGGGTGATCATGCAGGTGGCGGAGGCCAGACAGCCGATGAGCACCTGGCCCTCTGCGCCGATGTTCCAGAAGCGCATTTTGAACGCGGGGGTCACCGCCAGGGAGATACCCAGCAGAATGGCCACATTTTCCCAGGTGGTCCAGCTCTTGCGGGCGGTGCCGAAGGCGCCCTTGAGAATGGTGCCGTAAATGCTCAGGGGGTTCTCGCCGGTGAGAACGGTGGTGACCAGGGCGCACACCAGCAACGCCAGGATGATGGCTCCGCCGCGGATCGCAATGTTGATATACAGCGGCAGGGTGTCGCGCTTGGCGATATGTATCTTATTCATCCGCTTTGCCTCCTTTGTTCACCAGCGTCATCAGTGCGCCTATCTGGCGCTTGTCGGTGGTGCGGGCGTCCACCACGCCGGAGACCTGGCCGCCGCACAGAACGACGATCCGGTCGCACAGCTCCAGCAGCACGTCCAGGTCCTCGCCCACATACACCACGGCCACGCCCCGCATCTTCTGCTGGGTCAGCAGGTTATAGATGGTATAGGAGGTGTTGATGTCCAGGCCGCGGACGGCGTAGGCCGTCATCAGCACGGCAGGCTGCTGGGCGATCTCGCGGCCCACCAGGACCTTCTGCACGTTGCCGCCGGACATGCGGCGCACGGGGAAGCTGGTGCTGGGGGTCACCACCTCCAGCTCCTGCCAGATGCGGTTGGCCAGGGCCTCGGGGTCCTTGCGGTCCAGGAAGATGCTGCTGCCCTTTCGCCAGGAGCGCAGCATCATGTTGCCGGTCATGCCCATGGAGCCCACCAGGCCCATGCCCAGGCGGTCCTCCGGCACGAAGGACATGGCGATGCCGCTCTTGCGGATGGCCATGGGGCTCAGGCCCACCAGCTCCTTGGGCTGATCGTTGTCGGGATTATAATAGGTAACGGAGCCGGAGGCCACCGGGTACAGGCCGGCGATGGATTCCAGCAGCTCCCGCTGACCGGAGCCGGCAATACCGGCAATGCCCAGCACCTCGCCGGCGTTGACGGTGAAGGTAACGTCGTCCAGACGCTTGACACCCATCTCGTCAAAGACCGTCAGGCCCTTGATGTCCAGGCGGGGCTTCACGTTGACGGGGGTGGGCCGGTCAATGTTCAGGGTTACGGAGTGGCCCACCATCATATCCGTCAGGGACTGCTGGTCGGCGTCCTTGGTCTGCACGCAGCCAATATACTCACCCTTGCGCAGCACGGCCACCCGGTCGGACACGTCCAGCACCTCGTGGAGCTTGTGGGTGATGATGATCAGGGACTTGCCGTCGTTCTTCATGTTGCGCATCACGGCAAACAGCTTGTCGGTCTCCTGGGGGGTCAGCACGGCGGTGGGCTCGTCCAGGATCAGGATGTTGGCCCCGCGGTACAGGACCTTCACGATCTCCACCGTCTGCTTCTGGGACACGGACATGTCATAGATCTTCTGATCCGGGTCAATGTCGAAGCCGTACCGGTCGCAGATTTCCCGGACCTTCTTCCGGGCCTCGGCCAGGTTCAGCTTGCCGGGCATGCCCAGGATGATGTTTTCCGTGGCGGTAAAGACATCCACCAGCTTGAAATGCTGATGGATCATGCCGATGCCCAGGGCAAAGGCGTCCTTGGGGGAGGCGATGGTCACAGGCTGGCCATCGATGTAGATCTGCCCCTCGTCGGGGAAGTAGATGCCGGAGAGCATATTCATCAGGGTGGTCTTGCCGCTGCCGTTTTCACCCAGCAGGGACAGGATCTCACCCTTATAGAGCTCCAGCGTAACGTCCTTGTTGGCCGTTACCTTGCCGAAGCGCTTGGTGATATTCTCCATTTTAACTGCGCATACATTTGCCAAGGCAGTCACCCTTTCTTCTTTCCGCCGGGCCGGGGCGCAGGTGGCCCGCCGGTGTTTTGTTCCATAACCAGCATTTTAGCATAATTCTACAGCGTTGTAAATCGCTAATGGCAAAAAAATGATAATAAATACAAAAAAATTTAGCAGAATACAAAAATAATCAGGCAAAACCGGGAACAGGCCATGGGTTCCCCCGTTTTACGCGGCCGAAAATGATCAGCGTTTATTTATTCACAAAGTAAGGGAGCCAATGAAAGAAAAATAGAGCGGATGGGTAGGTAGGCTTTGGCACAATGACCGGACATATTGCAAATTATGCATAAAAAAAGAATGTGAATAAGTTCACATAATGTTAAATTTGCAGAAATTCATGCTAAAACTTTATCAAAATTGTCAATTGTGCAATTGACCGAATAACTGTATACTTTGAATATGTCCAATAGACGCACGCTGCCGGTAAGGCGTGCATCACTCCTCGCTTCGGCGGGCGAACAACAAAAAGGAGAGAAAAAATGGAAGAAAGAAAAGGCTTTGGGTCCAATTTCGGATTTCTAATGGCTGCCATCGGCTCGGCAGTCGGCCTGGGCAACATCTGGGGCTTTCCCAACAAGAT
>FR884122.1 GCA_000435975.1 Oscillibacter sp. CAG:241
TCTGCCAATTCCACCACTCGCGCATATCCAATGTTCTTTTCCCTGCAAACGAAAGAGAGAAGTGGTGCGAGTGATGGGACTTGAACCCACACGTCCAGTCGAACACAAGCACCTCAAGCTTGCCTGTCTGCCTATTCCAGCACACTCGCAAATCGGCCTCAAATCGAATGCTTACTCATTATAGCATGCCGGATGGTTTTGTCAAGGGGGAATTTGCGGAATTTCTGTTTTTTCTGAAAAACCTGCCCCGGCAGCGTTGCGCCGCCGGGGCAGCCGTGGTATCATAGCTGGGAAAAGACCTGGCCGATGGGACCGTCAATGGTCAGGTCCGCGCCTACGTTGCTGCCTACCTGGCCCTTGTTCACCACCACCAGGTGCCGGCCCCGGAAGTACTGCACCAGCCCCGCCGCCGGATACACCACCAGGGACGTGCCGCCGATGATCATCAGGTCCGCCTGTCGGATATAGTGAACGGCCTTGGCCAGCACCTCCTGGTCCAGACTCTCCTCATACAGCACCACGTCGGGCTTGATGTCCCCGCCGCAGGCGGGGCACCGGGGCACGCCGGTGGAATGCAGGATGGTGTCCAGCCCGTAAAAGGCCCCGCACCTCTCGCAGTAGTTCCGCAGCACACTGCCGTGAAGCTCCAGCACCTCCCGGCTGCCGGCCTTCTGGTGCAGGCCGTCGATGTTCTGGGTAATGACGGCCTTCAGCCGCCCCTCCTGCTCCCACTGGGCCAGCTTCCGGTGGGCGGCGTTGGGTTCTGCCCAGGGGGCCAGCATCTTGGCCCGGTAAAAATCGTAAAACTCCGCCTTACGGCGCACATAAAAGCTGTGGCTCAGGATGGTTTCCGGCGGGTATTGGAATTTCTGGTGATACAGGCCGTCCACGCTGCGGAAATCCGGAATCCCGGATTCGGTGGATACCCCGGCTCCGCCGAAAAAGACGATGCTTTCCGACTCTGCCACCCATTGCCGCAGGGCTTCGATTTGCTTTGTCATCAATAGGACCTCCGTTCTATTATAAATAAGGAGTAAGTTATGAATATTCAGATCTTCGGCGCCCGCAAGTCCTTCGACACCAGGAAGGCGGAGCGCTGGTTCAAGGAGCGCCGCATCAAGTATCAGTATATCGACCTGGACACCAAGGGCCTGTCCGCCGGGGAATACCGCAGCGTCCGGGCCGCCGTGGGCTACGACGCCCTGGTGGACCGGGACAGTCCCGATTATCGGGAGCTGGGCATCGACTATCTGCTGCCCCAGGCGGCGGAGGAGAAGCTGCTGGAGAATCCCTGGCTGTTCCGGGCGCCCATCGTCCGCAACGGCAGACAGGCCACCGTGGGCTACTGCCCCGACGTGTGGAAAACCTGGGAATAACGCCATTATAGCACATTCCCGCCCACCGGGCCAGACGCGGCAGGGGAGCGGGCCGGATTTTGTGAAAATGCTGGATTTTGCCCGCATATTTCAGCCAAATTCACAAACTTTTCTTCCGATTCCTCTTGACGTACCCGGGGGAACTATGCTATAATTTCAAACTGCGCGGGTATGTATTCCGCGAATTTTTGCCATGCGGCAGACATACCGCGCCGAGGAGGTCCCCCCGTGCTGGAAGATCTATCATCCAAAGACAAGGTGGTGGGCCTGAAGCAGGTGCGGCGGGCCATCGTCTGCGGCCGGGCCGGCCATGTGTTCCTGGCCCGTGACGCCGACCCGCGGCTTACGGGGCCGCTGGAGGATTGCTGCCGGGAGGCTGGGGTTCCCGTTGCCGGGGGGCACACCATGGCCCAGCTGGGCCGTGCCTGCGGCATCGACGTACCCACGGCCGCAGCGGCGCTGCTGGCAAAGGAAAAACCGCTTCCAACGGAATAAAATTTTCTGTTCCGTGGAAAATATAGGGAGTTATCCCACAAATCTTTAGAAAGGAGTTCATTGCATGCCTACTTTTAATCAGCTGGTCAAGCAGGGCCGGAAACAGGCTACCTACAAGTCCAATTCCCCCGCTATGCAGAAGGGCCTGAATACGCTGAAGAACAAGGAGACCGATCTGTCCTCCCCTCAGAAGCGCGGCGTCTGCACCGCAGTGAGAACTGCCACCCCCAAGAAGCCTAACTCCGCTCTGCGTAAGATCGCCCGTGTCCGCCTGACCAACGGCTACGAGGTCACCGCCTACATTCCCGGTGTCGGTCATTCTCTGCAGGAGCACTCTGTGGTCATGATCCGCGGCGGCCGTGTCAAGGACCTGCCCGGTGTTCGTTACCACATCATCCGCGGCACTCTGGATACCCAGGGCGTTCAGGGCCGTATGCAGGCGCGCTCCAAGTACGGCGCCAAGCGTCCCAAGAGCAAGTAATCCCCGCATGAAATGAGCTTTGCCGAAAAGGTTTATATATATCGTATGTACCTCTTTGGCAGGCCGTACAACAGCCTCTCCGGCTGTTGAGTACCTATGAAATCATATTTTTATGAAGGAGGGAAGCATAGTGCCCAGAAGAGGTAATGTTCCCAAGAGAGAAATTCTGCCCGATCCTATGTACAACTCCGTGCTGGTGACCAAGCTGGTCAACAGCATCATGTTGGACGGTAAGAAGGGCGTTGCCCAGAAGGTTGTCTACGGTGCCTTTGATATCATCAAGGAGAAGACCGAGAAGGAGCCTCTGGAAGTGTTCACCCAGGCCATGGAAAACATTATGCCCAGCCTGGAAGTCAAGGCCCGCCGTGTCGGCGGCGCCACCTATCAGGTCCCCATGGAGGTTCGTCCTGCCCGCCGTCAGACCCTGGGTCTGCGCTGGCTGACCAACTACTCCCGCGCCCGCAGTGAGCGCACCATGGCCGAGCGCCTGGCAGGCGAGATCATGGACGCCGCCAACAACACCGGCAGCGCCGTGAAGAAGCGCGAGGATACCCACAAGATGGCCGAATCCAACAAGGCATTCGCCCACTTCCGCTGGTAAGCCCCGCAAACTGATTAGAAGGAGAACGTTATGCCGAGAAAGGTTACACTGGAAAATACGAGAAATATCGGCATCATGGCCCACATTGATGCAGGCAAGACCACCACGACCGAGCGTATTCTGTACTACACGGGCGTCAACTACAAGATCGGCGAGACGCACGAGGGAACCGCTACCATGGACTGGATGGAACAGGAGCAGGAGCGTGGCATCACCATCACCTCCGCCGCTACCACCTGTTACTGGAAGGGCTCCAAGGACCAGTTCCCCCAGACGCGTATCAACATCATCGACACCCCGGGTCACGTGGACTTCACTGTGGAGGTGGAGCGTTCTCTGCGTGTACTGGACGGCTCTGTCACCGTGATGTGCGCCAAGGGCGGCGTGGAGCCTCAGTCCGAGACCGTGTGGCGTCAGGCCGATCACTATCATGTGCCCCGCATGGTGTACGTGAACAAGATGGACATGCTGGGCGCGGATTTCTATCACGTGCTGGACATGATCCACGACCGGCTCAAGTGCAACGCCGTGCCCATCCAGCTGCCCATCGGGAAAGAGGAGTCCTTCAAGGGCATCATCGACCTGGTGGAGATGGACGCTGATATCTATTACGATCAGCTGGGCAAGGACATGCGCGTGGAGCCCATCCCCGCCGATATGATGGACCTGGCCAATGAGTATCGCGAGAAGCTGCTGGACGCCGTTTCCATGTTCGACGACGAGATCATGGAGATGTATCTGGAAGGCAAGGACATTCCCACGGATAAGATCCGCGCCGCCATCCGCAAGGCCACCGTGGCCGTGGAGATGGTGCCCGTGACCTGTGGCTCCTCCTACCGGAACAAGGGTGTGCAGAAGTTGCTGGACGCCATTGTGGACTATATGCCCGCCCCCACCGATATTCCCGCCATCATTGGCACCAACCCCAAGACCGATGAGGAGGAGGACCGTCACGCTTCCGATGACGAGCCGTTCTCTGCGCTGGCCTTCAAGATCATGACCGACCCCTATGTGGGCCGTCTGAGCTTCTTCCGCGTGTATTCCGGCACGCTGAACACCGGCTCCGCCGTGCTCAATGCCACCAAGGGCAAGCGCGAGCGCGTGGGCCGTCTGCTGCAGATGCACGCCAACCACCGGGAGGACCTGGAAACGGTCTATTCCGGCGATATCGCCGCCGTGGTGGGCCTGAAGAACACCACCACCGGCGACACCCTCTGTGATGAGAAGCACCCCATCGTGCTGGAGTCCATGGAGTTCCCCGAGCCCGTGATCCGCGTGGCCATCGAGCCCAAGACCAAGGCCGGCCAGGAGAAGATGGCCATCGCCCTGGCGAAGCTTGCCGAGGAGGACCCCACCTTCCGCACCTACACCGACGAGGAGACGGGTCAGACCATCATCGCCGGTATGGGCGAGCTGCATCTGGAGATCATCGTGGACCGTCTGCTGCGCGAGTTCAAGGTGGAGGCCAACGTGGGCGCGCCCCAGGTGGCCTACAAGGAGACCATCCGCAAGGCAGTGGACCAGGATACCAAGTATGCCCGCCAGTCCGGCGGTAAGGGCCAGTATGGTCACGTGAAGATCCATGTGGAGCCCAACGAGTCCGGCAAGGGCTACGAGTTCATCAACAAGGTAGTGGGCGGCGCTATCCCCAAGGAGTATATCCCCGCCATCGACGCCGGTATCCAGGGCGCTATGCTCTCCGGCACCGTGGCCGGCTACCCCGTGGTGGACGTAAAGGTCACCCTGTACGACGGCTCCTATCACGAGGTGGACTCCTCCGAGATGGCGTTCAAGATCGCCGGCTCCATGGCCTTCAAGGAGGCCATGCGTAAGGCGGATCCCACGCTGCTGGAGCCCATTATGAAGGTTTCCGTCATCGTCCCCGAGGAATATATGGGCGACGTCATCGGCGACATCAGCGCCCGCCGCGGCCAGATCCAGGGCTACGAAATGCGCGCCGGCGCCCAGCAGATCGACGCCTTTGTTCCCCTGGCGGAAATGTTCGGCTACGCCACCGATCTGCGCTCCCGCACCCAGGGCCGTGGTCAGTACACCATGGAGCCCAGCCACTATATCGAGCTGCCCAAGGGCCTGCAGGAGAAGCTCATCAACAAGCGCACCGGACGGGAAAATTTCTAAATCGTTAAAAAACGATTGCTTTTCCCCAGCGAATACTGTAGAATAGCAATGTTAGAACAAGACATTGCGTTGAAAACCATGATGCAAATTTGTTAAGGAGGATTTTTTCAAATGGCTAAGCAGAAATTTGAGAGAAACAAGCCCCATGTTAACATCGGCACCATCGGTCATATCGACCATGGTAAGACCACTCTGACCGCTGCCATCACCAAGTACCTGGCGATGAAGGGCGGCGCTGAGTACACCGACTATTCTTCCATCGATAAGGCTCCCGAAGAGCGCGAGCGTGGTATCACCATCAACACCGCTCACGTGGAGTATGAGACCGAGAATCGTACCGGCCACAACTTCAAGACCGGCGAGGACGGCGAGATCCAGGGCCGCCACTATGCCCACGTCGACTGCCCGGGCCACGCCGACTATATCAAGAACATGATTACCGGTGCTGCCCAGATGGACGGCGCTATCCTGGTCATCGCTGCCTCCGACGGCCCCATGGCTCAGACTCGTGAGCACCTGCTGCTGGCCCGTCAGGTGAACGTGCCCTCCGTGCTGGTGTTCCTGAACAAGTGCGACCAGGTGGACGACGAGGAGCTGCTGGAGCTGGTGGAGATGGAAGTTCGCGAGCTGCTGGACTTCTATGGCTTCCCTGGCGACGACACCCCCATCATCCGCGGTTCCGCTCTGAACGCTCTGGTTTCCGAGTCCACCGATCCCAACGCTCCCGAGTATGCCTGCATCAAGGAGCTGATGGAAGCCGTTGATACCTGGATCCCCACCCCCGACCGCAAGGAGGATATGCCCTTCCTGATGCCCGTTGAGGACGTGTTCACCATCTCCGGCCGTGGTACCGTTGCTACCGGCCGTGTGGAGCGTGGTCAGCTGAAGCTCAACGAGAAGGTTGAGATCGTTGGTCTGTCCGACGAGAAGCGCGAGACCGTCGTCACCGGTATCGAGATGTTCCACAAGCTGCTGGACTACGCTGAGGCCGGCGATAACATCGGCGCCCTGCTGCGCGGTGTTGCCAAGACCGAGATCGAGCGCGGCCAGGTTCTGTCCAAGCCCGGTTCCATTCACCCCCACACCAAGTTCGTTGGCCAGGTGTACGTCCTGACCAAGGACGAGGGCGGCCGTCACACCCCCTTCTTCAACAACTATCGTCCCCAGTTCTACTTCCGCACCACCGACGTTACCGGCATCATCACCCTGCCCGAGGGCACCGAGATGTGCATGCCCGGCGATAACGTCGATATGAACGTGGAGCTGATCACCCCCATCGCTATCGAGAACGGTCTGCGTTTCGCTATCCGTGAGGGTGGCCGTACCGTGGGTTCCGGCGTCGTCATCGCCATCAACAACGACTGATTGACGTTCCCCCCCCACCGGCGTATAGCTGAATAAAAAGGCCCGGCAGAGTGTGCTCTGCCGGGCCTTTTTGAGACAAATGGTGGAAGATGTTTAATACTTTTTTAATATTTATACATGAACTTTTGTAACATCCCTTGGGTATTCTATACTTGCAAGAGACAAAAAACTTTTTTCATCAATCTTCCTGCCATTCAGGCGGAGAACCGGCTTTCGGTTCTCCGCCTTATGGTTTCTGCGCATAAAAACGGCCCCGCATTGCCTGCGGGGCCGTCTGACGACCTTCTCGTCAGAATAACGGCCATTTGGGCCAGGTTTTCCGGATGTACGCCGGGACCTCTTCCCGGGGCAGGCCCAGCACCGCGCCCAGCTCCCCGTACAGGGCGTCCTCCGCCCGCTTCAGATAGCGCTCGTCCATCTGGCTTATCTTCCGCCCGTGATGAACGGCCCAGCTGCGCCGCCGACACACGCCCTTGATGAGGCCCGCCAGCCGCCGGCAGTCGTAGGAGGTCAGCACCTGGTGATACAGGTCCTTGATGGCCCGCATGCTGTGGCTCTCGGCCTGCTCCTCCGGCAGCTGGTCCAGCTCCGCAATGAGCTGCGCCGTTTCCTCCGCCGTCAGCAGCGGCCGCATGAGCACCTGAGTGTCCACCGGGGTCATCACCTGGCCGGACCGGTACAGGGGCGACAGCGTGTAGTACAGTCGGGTCTTGTCCATACCCGGCAGGGACGGCGCGCCCACGCCCTCCACCCGGCAGACGCCCTCGCCGCCATATACCACCAATTCGCCCGCTGCATACATGACCCTCATCCTCTCTTTTCTTCTTTACCATATTATACCACTTTTCCCCCAAAAGGGTAAGTCTTTTTTTTGACGGTTTGACAAATTCCGCCGCCCTGGGGTATAATGGGGGGCACGAAACGCGCAAGGAGGTGCGGACTGTGGAAAGCGCACTGGATCAAAAGCTGGACCTGTCGGCCCTGCATCTGGGGACCATCTCCCTGGGGAAGCTGCTGGGAGCGCTGCTGACGCTGGTGATCTGTCTGATCGCCGTGCGCCTGGTGACGGCGCTGCTGCGCCGGGTCCTGGATAAAACTCATATCGACGCCCGGGTGCGGAAATACCTGGTGCAGTCCGTGCGCCTGGTGCTGTGGGTGGTGACGGTGCTCATCACCGCCGATCAGCTGGGCATTCCCGTCACGTCCCTGGTGGCGCTTTTGTCGGTGCTGTCCCTGGCCGTATCCCTGGCGGTGCAGAATGTCCTGGCCAATGTGGCCGGGGGACTGGTGCTGCTGGTGACCAAGCCCTTCGCCGTGGGCGACTATGTGGATACCCCCTGCGGCGCGGGCACGGTAAAGGATCTGACCTTGACCTATACCTATCTGGATACGCCGGACGGCCTGCGCATTGCCGCCCCCAACAGCAGCATCTCCGCCGGGAAGATCACCAACTATACGGCTCTTGGCACCCGGCGCATTGAGCACGCCGTCAGCGCGTCCTATGACGCGCCGGTGCAGACGGTGCGCCAGGCGCTGCTGGATGCCGTGGCCCGGACCCCGGGCCTGCTGGACAAGCCGGCGCCGGAGGTGTATGTCAATGCCTACGGCGAAAGCGGCATCGAATATATTGTCCGGGTCTGGGCCAGAACCGCCGACTATTGGCCGGCGTATTACGCCCTGCTGGAGGGGATCAAGACGGCCTTTGACCAGCGGTCCGTGGAGATGCCGTATAATCACCTGAATGTTCATATTGTGGACCCCGTGCAGGTAGAAAGAGAGACAAAAGCATGATCTGTTCCCTGATTTTAGGCGCCCTCATCGGCTGGATCGCCGGCAAGCTCATGGGCAGCCGCGGCGGCCTGATCCGTAACCTGATCCTGGGCGTGGTGGGCTCCGCCGTGGGCAATTGGCTGGCGGGCACCATCGGCATCGCCGCCACCGGCTCCGTGGGGGCCATTCTCATCGGCGTAGGCGGGGCCTGCGTGGTGATCCTCATCGCCCGCTGGCTGTTTCATTAAGGAGGAAATGTCATGAAGCCTGTGATCCACGAATCCGCCTTTGTGGCGGAAAATGCCACCGTCCGCGGCAGCGTCACCATCGGCCCGGAGGCCGGCATCTATTTCGGCGCAGTGCTCCGAGCGGAGACGGCCCCCATCACCGTGGGGGAGGGCGCCAATATCCAGGACAACTGCGTCGTCCATGCCGACCCCGGCTTCCCCGCCGTCATCGGCCGGGACTGCACCGTGGGCCACGCCGCCATTCTTCACGGCTGCACCATCGGGGACAACACGCTGGTGGGCATGGGAGCCATCGTTCTCAACGGAGCCGTGGTGGGCCGGGACTGCATCATTGCCGCCGGAGCCCTGGTGACCCAGGGGGCCGTGATTCCCGACGGATCCATGGTCATGGGTGCGCCCGCCAGGGTCCGCCGCCCCCTGACGCCGGAGGAGATCGCCCAGAACGCCGCCTCCGCCGCCGGATACCGCCGGGAGTCCCAGCTGTATAAGGCCGGGGAGCTGTAACGCACGCAATAGCTCATCATAAAAAGTGGGAGGGGCTCAGCCCCTCCCATTCAGCTTGTAAAAAAAGTAGGCTTGCCTCCGCCTTCGGAAAGGAAGATCGTTACGAAAGAAACCCATCAGGGGTGTCTTTCGTTTTCAATCACCGCATTTTCAGAACTTTCATAAAAGTTTTGAAAATGCTTGTCAGCTTGTCAAAAAGGATTTTTGACAAGCTGAATGCCCCCGGCGCAGATGCGCCGGGGGCATTGCTGCATCAGTCCATCGAACCGGTCATATCGCTGTCGGAAAGGCCCATGTCCCGCAGGGCCTGCATCAGCTCCGTGCAGCTGGTGCGGGGCGAGGAGATGCTATAGGCATCCCGGTCACCCTGGAAGCTGATCTCCAGCACAGTCCAGTTGACATCCAGCCCCTTCGCCAGCAGTACGTTGCCTGCGTGAATGTCCCGCCAGGCGGCGTCATACAGGATCTGGGCTTCCTCCGCCGTCAGCGCCCGCTCCTCCCCGATGGCGTTTACCCACAGGGTGCCGCCGCGGGGCTTCCAACTCTCCGGCACATTCCGCTTGTTGAACAGAACATTGGATTGCACCTCCTCCAGGCCTACCACCCGGGACAGCGCCGCCTGGACCTCGCCGCTGATGTCCACCACGAAGCGGCGGGCCATAGAGGAGCCGTTTTTCAGGGTGTACGTTACCCGAATCGTCTGGTCGCCCATGTCGATCTTCCGACCGACGATATCGTTCCTGGCCAGAGTGCTCTGGGCGTCCACCATGGTCTGGATGGACTCCGGCTCCGTCAGGGTAAAGGTGGAGCTCAGATAGGTCACCTGAACGGAGGATACCTTCTCCGCCTGGGGCACCCGGGTGCGGTAGCCGAACACGTCCGCCCGCAGCACCACGCACAGCAGCACCAGCACCAGGGCTGTCACCGCCGCGCCGGTGAGCCTCTTGGGCAGCACCCGCAGGGTCTTGCCCACCAGCATGGACGCCCCCAGATAGCACAGGGCTCCCATCAGGGCTATGCACACGCACAGCCGGGGCACACTGAACGAAAGCCCGGCCAGCACCAGCCCATACAGCGCCAGGCCCAGGGCCAGTCCGCCGATCAGACCCACGCCCAGCCGGAACACCGGCCGCACCCACGAAAAGGCCGCCGGGTCGCCGGACAGCTCGCTTTTCCGCCGGGCATACAGCAGCCGGGACAGAGCCAGCAGCACCAGAGCCGCAGCGGTGTACAGCAGCACCGCCCGCCAGCCGTTGGGGGCCAGACCGCTGGGATAGTCCGCATTGGCCTGAGAGGATATGTTGTAAAACTTCTCCCGGATCTGGCCCAGCTCCTGGATCAGCCGGTATACCGGCGTCAGCCATACGGTCAGGCGAGGCGTGGTATCCGGGGGGGCATAGCCCCGCAGCAGACCATCCGCCAGCTGCTGGCCCAGCCAGGTAACGATCAGGGCCAGGGTGTTGGCCACGCCGTACAGCACCGGCACCGCCAGGAGCCATCCGGTGATCATGGCGCAGAAGGTGCCCAGCACCATAAAGAACAGGTCCAGCAGGGTGACCACGACCAGCCACGTCAAAAGCGCCGCCGTCAGCTTTACGCCGGTCAGCAGGGCGATTCCCGCCGTCAGCAGGGCCACCAGCAGGTTTCCTGCCGCCAGCATGCCCCAGCCGGTGAGAAAGTGGGTCCAGAACAGGGTCCCCCGCCGCTGGGGCAGGGCGTGCATGGCCCCCACGGACCGGGGGTTCATCAGATAGGAAAACGAGGCCATGGCCATCATGCCGCCGAAGATCAGCGCCATGATAACGGCAGCTATGTACCGGTCGGAGCATATCTCGCCCAGGTCGGGGGCGGGGACATAGCCCTGGTGGGCCATAAGCCACAGCTGCACCGGCAGGAAAATGATCCACAGCCCCACATACAGGAACAGGGCCGGCCAATACCGCCGCAGGTCGCTGCGGGCCAGGGTCGGGTTAAAGAACGATGTCGCGGACCGCATAGTCAGCACCTCCCAGCTCATAGATGAAAATCTCCTCCAGGGTCAGGGGAATGGCCTCCAGCAGCAGGGGAGACAGGGCCTGCATCCGGTGCAGTACATCCTCCCGGCTGCCCCGGACAATGTAGGTGATGACCCGGCCCACGGCGGACCGGTGCAGCACCCGGATGCCCTCCGGCAGCGGCGGCTCCTCCGCTGCGGCATAGGCCACCTGGAGCTTCACCGTGTTGTCCTGCAGCTCCGACAGGCTCCGCTCCAGCAGCACCCGCCCCTTGTTCATAATGCCCACATGGTCGCACACGTCCTCCAGCTCCCGGAGGTTGTGGCTGGACACCAGCACCGTGGTGCCCCGGTCGGCCACGTCTCCCAGCAGCAGGGACCATACCTGCCGCCGCATCACCGGGTCCAGGCCGTCCACCGGCTCGTCCAGCACCAGTACCTCCGGCATGCAGCTCATGACCAGCCAGAAGGCCGCCTGCTTCTGCATGCCCTTGCTCATCCGGCGCAGCAGCTGCTTTTCCGGCAGGGGAAAGGCCTCCCGCAGCTTGTGATACCGGTCCCAGCTGAAAAAGGGGTGGGTCCCGGCATACAGCCGGGCCATGTCCCGGATGTTGGCCTGTGGGAAATAGTACCAGTCGTCGGGGATCACCGCCATGCGGCTTTTGGCGGCGGGATTTTCATATACCGGCTGGCCGTCCAGGGTCACCTGGCCGCTGTCGGGCCGGTACACGCCGGTGAAGTGGCGGATGATGGTGGATTTGCCCGCCCCGTTGGGGCCCACCAGGCCGTATACCGCCCCCCGGGGCACCGTCATGTTGGCCCCGTCCAGGGCCCGGAAGCCGTCAAAGGTTTTTACCACGTTATTCGCTTCAAGCATCGCGATCCCCTCCCTTCCAAAGGTCCGTCCATTCCTCCCGGGTCATGCCCAGGTCCCGCAGCTCCGCCATCAGCGGCAGCACCCGGGCCGTCACCTCTCTGCGCCGCTGGCGGTTTTGCTCCTGGCCCTCGGAGACGAAGGTGCCCCGGCCCGACACGGTGTAAACATATCCCTCCGCCTCCAGCTGGGTATAGGCCCGCTGGATGGTGTTGGGATTGATGGCCAGCTCCGTGGCCAGGCTCCGCACAGAGGGCAGCTTGTCTCCCGCCGCCAGCACGCCCGTCACCATCATGCTCCGCAGGCCGTCCCGCACCTGCTCATAGATGGGCCGCGCATCCCGGTAATCCAAGCGTATCACGCATGTGACCTCCTTTCTGTGTGTATTATCTGTATTGATACACTCATTATATTCTATCCCGGGACCGGTTGTCAAGAGAAAAAACCGGGAAAGTCCCGCCGGATTGCCGTGAATACCGGCTGAATATTTTCAATTTGCGAAAGGAAGAGCACCTGACCGCGGTTGGCGGCAGGGAATGACCGCTTCCGGATTTTTCACGGAACCCACAAATTTTCGGCGGGATATTTGCACACATCGCATTATTGCGCTGAACCGCGAAAGATGGTACAATATGTGGAGTGCGCCATACTTTTATGCATGGCGTCCGACTTACACTTATAGGAGGAACGAGATGACAGCTATCAAACGGTGCTGCGCACTGGCCCTGGCGGTTCTGATGATCCTGACCGCCCTGCCGGTGACAGCCTTCGCCGAGACGGCTGCGCACGAGACCAACGCCTCTCTCCACGAGACGACGTTGGATGGTATCGCCAACGATATCACCCGCCAGGTCCTGCGCAGCAGCCAGAAGGACGGCGAAAGAATCCAGATGGAAAACACCGCCAAGCTCGACGACAGCGATGAAGTCGAGATCATCGTGGTGGTAAACGACTCCGTGGCCGACCCCGATTCCCGGGCCCAGGTCAACGCCCTGCTGCGCACGCAGAAGAGCGCCCTGTCCCAGATCGAACGCGCCCTTGACACCAAGGTGGAGCCCCAGCGGCAGTACACCACCCTGCTCAACGGCTTCTCTGCCACGGTGACCTATGGCCAGTACAAGGCCATCCGCCGGCTGGACTGCGTCCAGTCCGCCTTCATTTCCCCCACGTTTGAGCTGCTGCCTGACACCGCCAACAGCAACAAGATGATCGGCGGCGGCAGCTATAACACCACCGGCTTTACCGGCGAGGGAATGCTGGTGGCCATTCTGGATACCGGCGTGGACATGGGCCACGAGGTGTTCAAGGCCGCGCCCAAGAGCCCCTCCCTGACCCAGGAAAAGCTCCGGACCCTGCTGGAGACCTATGATTTCCAGGTGGAGAGCATCATCAAGGGCATCAGCGTGTCCAACCTGTACTACAGCGCCAAGATTCCTTTCCAGTTCGACTACGGCGACAAGGATAAGGACGGCAATCCCGGCGAAAAGGGCAGCCACGGCACCCATGTGGCCTCCACCGCCGCCGGTAATGTGGGCGTCAACGATGCCGTCATGGGCGTGGCGCCCCAGGCCCAGATCATCAACATGAACGTGTTCAAGAGCAGCGGCGGCGCGTCCTATTCCGATATTCTGGCCGCCCTGGAGGACTGCATCCTGCTGGGCGTGGACGTGGCCAACCTGAGCCTGGGCTCCGACTGCGGCTACATCGACTATGACAGCGAGGATGCCTTCACCAAGAGCCTGCTGGACGTGTTCGAGCGCACCGGCGAGAGCGGCGTGTCCCTGGCTGTGGCCGCCGGCAACGCCTATAACGCCGCCTATGGCGACGCCTTCGGCGGCAAGGCCCTGGCCTCCAACCCCGATTACGGCCTGGTCAGCGAGCCCTCTACCTATGGCGAGTCCCTGTCCGTGGCCGCCGTGTCCAACGGCGTGGTCAACAGCCCCTATGTCACCGTGGGCGGCAAGAACCTGGCCTATCAGGACAGCGCCACCATCAGCGACGACGAGAATGCCAAGCCCTTCCGCAGCCTGTCCTCCCGGGGCTCCCTGGAGTATGTGGTGGTGCCCAACTACGGCGCCGAGGCCGACTATGAGGGCCTGGATGTTCAGGGCAAGATCGCCCTGGTCCAGCGGGGCGGCGGTATGTACTACGAGCAGAAGGAGCGCGCCGCCGCCAACGCCGGCGCCATCGGTATGCTGGTGTACAACAACGTCCCCGGCATGCTGTATATGTCCATCACCGACTGGAAGATCCCCTGCGCGTTTGTCTCCCAGGCTGCCGGCGAATACATGAAGCAGCAGCAGACCAAGACCCTGTCCGTGGCCGCCGCCGACGCCCTGGTGGAGTCTCCCACCTACGGTATGGCCGATTTCTCCAGCTGGGGCGCCACCACCGAGCTGACCCTAAAGCCGGAGCTCACCGCCCCCGGCGCGGGCATCTATGCCGCCGTGCCCGGCGGCTATGAGAGCATGGACGGCACCTCCATGGCTTCCCCCCATGTGGCGGGCGGCATGGCCATCGTCCAGCAGGCCCTGAAGGCTCGCGATGCCTCTATGTCCGGCGCGGACCGCAAGCACATGACCGATACCCTGCTCATGAGCACCGCCCATGTGATCTATGACAACGACGGCGTGCCCTATTCTCCCCGCAAGCAGGGCGCCGGCCTGATGAGCATCAACGACGCCGTGAATACCCGGGGTTATCTGTCCGTGGCGGGCATGGAGCGTCCCAAGCTGGAGCTGAAGGACGATCCCGCTATGAAGGGCGTGTATACCATGACCTTCACCGTTCACAACACCGGCAGTGACACCCTGTATTACGACGTGACCCCCATCGTCCTGACGGACACCACCGAGAGCTACGTCAACGGCAATCAGCAGGAGTTCTCCACCATCAGCGGAAGCTCCCGGCTGCTGCCCCACACCTTCACCACCAACTGCGAGAATAACCGCGTGTCCGTGGCTCCCGGCAAGACCGCCGATGTCACCGTCACCGTCACCGTCACAGACGAGGGCCGGCCGATGCTGGCCCACCGTCACAGACGAGGGCCGGACGATGCTGGCCCAGTTCCCCAACGGCGGCTATGTGGAGGGCTTCGTGACCCTGACCCAGGTGGCCGCAGACGGCAGCAGCCTCACGGATCCCATTGATCTGGGCGTGCCCTTCCTGGCCTTCTACGGCGACTGGACCAAGGCCCCCATCATGGACTCCACCGATTACTGGGAGACTCTGGACGGCTCCGCCAGCCAGGCCCAGGCCTATATGAACACCGCCTTCTCCTCCTCCAGCGAGAACACGGTGGACACCTACCTGGGTGACAACAACTACACCAGCGTGCCGTATCTGGCAGACCGCAACGCCATCTCTCCCAACAACGATGACTTTATGGACAGCCTCACCGGCATCTACACCGGTCTGCTGCGCAATACCAAGAGCCTGAAATACACCATCACCGGCGCCAACGGCCAGGTGTACTACAGCAAGGACTGCGAGTATGTGGGCAAGTCCATCTACAGCTATGACTATTACCGCATCGTGCCCGCCGGCGTAGACGCCGATTACACCGGTATCGAGCCCTGGTACGGCACCGACGCCCACAACGCCAAGCTGCCCAACAACACCAAGGCCACCGTGACCATCGAGGCTACCCTGCCCTATGGCGACGGCGTGGGGACCAACCAGAAGAGCTCCTGGTCCTTCCCCATCACCATCGACACCGAGGAGCCCCACGCCGACAACCTGAAGGTCACCGAGTCCGAGGGTCGGTATTACCTGAACCTGGACGTGTCCGATAACCAGTATGTGGCGGCCGTGGTGTTCTACAACGTGGCCAATACCCAGATGCTGTACGGCATGCAGGGCTTCGGCGAGCTGCAGCCCGGCGTCACCAGCCATGTCAGCGAGTATGACATCACCGGCTTCGGCGAGACCTTCGGCATGATCGTCCATGACTACGCCGGCAACTCCAAGGTGTATACCGTCCGCGCTCCCGGCAACCCCGACGATCACGGCACCATCACGCCCACCAACATCCTCTGGACCGAGAACTTCAACGAGAAGTGGCTCCCCGACGACTGGAGCGTCCAGAGCAAGGGCGGCTCTCTGAACACCTGGTATCGCGACGAGGACTACATGGCCGCCGTGGATCATGACGATGACAACCAGCAGGACGAGTGGCTGATCTCCCGCACCACCGATATCAGCGGCGTGGATACCGATGTCCACATGGTGTTTGACTTCTACACCACCTATTGGTACACCGTGGAGTATAAGCACTGCAACCTCCAGGTCATGGCCTCCGGCGACGGCGGCGCCACCTGGCAGGAGATCTGGAACCTGCAGCGGGATTCCGGCCTGTTCACCGCCTGGACCAAGACCCAGGCCAAGGTCAACATTCCCGAGAGCCTGCAAAACAGCAAGGACCTGCGCTTCGCCTTTGTCTACACCGGCAAGGGCGGCTCCGACCTGTCGCTGGACAACGTTCAGCTGTACGCCGAGGAGCGGGACAACTATGTGGCCGTCACCGCCTCCGCCGGTGAGGGCGGCGCCATTGACCCCGTCGGTCAGACCCTGGTGAAGAAGGGCACCAGCAAAACCTTCACCGTTACCCCCGCCCAGGGCTATGAGATTGCCAACGTCACCGTGGACGGCACGGATCTGGGCCCCATCAGCTACTATACCTTCCAGCGGGTGGGCGTGGACCACACCATCTCCGCCACCTTCCAGAAGGCCCAGCCGTCCGGCGACGTGGCCATTTTCAACAACGATTTCAACGCCGACGACTTCCCCGGCCAGGGCTGGACCACCCAGAACACCAACCGCGGCGGCAAGTATTTCAACTGGCACCAGGGCCGCAACACCATCATGTCCACGGGCGCCGAGGACAAGCAGGCCATGGTGGACCCCGACGAGTATGACGAGGATGAGTACACCGGCGGCGACAAGCAGGACGAGCTGCTGATCTCCCCGGTGGTGGATCTCACCGGCAAGGCCGCCACCCTGTCCTTTGACTATGGCTTTGCCCGCTCCGCCCTGTACAGCGGCAAGATGACCTTCACCGCCGAGGCCAGCACCGACGGCGGCAAGACCTGGACCGTCATCTGGAACGCCAAGGACGTGCCCCAGGGCTCCGGCTATGTCCAGACGGGCCTGGCGGAGCTTGCCGTGCCCGAGGCATACCAGACCTCCGGCGTCCAGTTCGCCTTCCGCTATTACAAGACCGCCTATACCGGCTCCGGCCAGGTGATGGTGGATAACGCCAAGCTCACCGCCCCCGGCGGCAGCAGCGACACCGTGACCCTGACCACCACCGCCTCCGACGGCGGTACCGTGGCCCCCGCCGGTCAGACCACCTATGTCTCCGGCCAGGCCGTGGACGTTACCTTCACCCCGGACCAGGGCTATCAGCTGGCCTCCGTGAAGGTCAACGGCCGCACCGCCTCCGTTACAGGCAATGTCCTGACCCTGACCATGGACCAGAGCTACGCCGTTTCCGCCGTATTTGAGAAGATCCCCGATGTCCCCACCGTGATGTTCGAGAACGACTTCGAGTCCGTCACCGGCGACAGCTTCCCCTTCCACGGCTGGACCCTGAAGGGCGTCAACCCCAACGGCTACACCTGGAAGCAGGATACCTATTACAACTGGAAGAGCCTGGGCAACGACACCAAGCACGCCTATATTTCCGACGACTGGCACGGCGGCCCGCAGGACGAGTGGCTGATCTCCCCGTCCGTGAACCTGTCCGGCACCCGGGATGGCGTTCTGTATTTCGACTATGCCTACGGCGTTTACGGCATCAAGAACAAGACCTTCACCGCCACCGTGGAGGCCTCCACCGACGGCGGCCAGACCTGGACCCCCATCTGGAACTTCCAGGACAGCTACACCGGCCAGGAGACCAGCGGCTATGCCCTGGCGGGCAGCGCTGAGGTCAAGGTTCCCGCCCAGTATGCGGTGGACGGCGTCCAGTTCGCCTTCCGCTATGTGAACACCACCCACGACACCGCCCCCCTGGCGGTGGATAACGTGAAGCTGATGGCGGTGGAGGACGGCCCCGTGGCCCAGAAGTACACCATCACCGCCACCGCCGGTGAGGGCGGTTCCATCACCCCCGCCGGTGAGGTGTCCGTGAAGGAGGGCGCGTCCCAGACCTTCACCATCACCGCCTCCGAGGGCTATGCCATTGCCGACGTGCTGGTGGACGGCCAGAGCGTGGGCGCGGTGGACAGCTACACCTTCGAGAATGTCACCGCCAACCACACCATCGCCGCCCTGTTCACCAAGACGGCCTCCGACGTGCAGTTCGACAACGACTTCGAGTCCGAGAACTTCCCCGGCCACGGCTGGACCGTGAAGGGCACCCGTACCGACAGCCCCTATACCTGGTACAAGGGCACCAATACCAAGCTCAATTCCACCAAGCAGGCCCGCATCGACATGGATTACTATGAAGATACCTGGGGCGACTGGAGCGTGGGAGGCATCCGCAAGCCCCTGCTGCCTATGGCCGGCGGCAGCGACAAGCTGCAGGATGAGTACCTCATCTCCCCGGTGGTGGACCTGACCGGCAAGACGCCTACGCTGAACTTTGATTACCTGCTGTTCAAGTATGTCATCGGCCGTTACTGCTCCGTGACCGTGGAGGCCACCACCGACGGCGGCCGGACCTGGACCACCATCTGGAACGCCGCCGATCTGGGCGAAATTTCCGGCTATTGGTACAACGGCACGGCCCATGTTGCCGTTCCCGCCGCCTTCTGCACGGACAATGCCCAGTTCGCCTTCCACTTCTATAAGAAGGCCAACCAGGTCTATGAGTATACCGACGCCATGTTCGCCATCGACAACGTGACCATGACCTACGGCGCCACCGATCCCTGCGCCGATGGTCATACCCTCACCGCGGTACCTGAGGTGCCCGCCACCTGCGAAACCGCCGGTACCAAGGCGTATTGGGAGTGCTCCGTCTGCCGGAAGCTGTTCAGCGACGCCGACGGCAAGAACGAGACCACCCTGGAGGCTCTGACCATCCCTGCCACCGGCCACGCCTGGGGCCAGCCTGTCTGGACCTGGACCGGAACGGAGTCCGCCTCCGCCGCGTTCACCTGCGGCAATGATGGGTCCCATACCCAGACGCTGACCGCTGCGGTGACCAGCCAGGTGACCACCGAGCCCGGCTGCGAGAGCACCGGCGTCCGGACGTACACCGCCACGGTGACCTTCGAAGGCCAGACCTACACGGATACCAAGACTGAGACGCTGCCCGCCGCTGGCCATGTCTGGGGCCAGCCCGTGTGGCAGTGGACCGGCTTCGCTGCCCAGGCTGTCTTTGCCTGCGCCCGTGACGCTGGCCATACCCAGACGCTGACCGCTGCGGTGACCAGCCAGGTGACCACCGAGCCCGGCTGCGAGAGCACCGGTGTCCGGACGTACACCGCCACCGTGACCCTGGACGGCAAGAACTATACCGACACCCGCACCGAGACCCTGCCCTCCCTGGGCCACGATACCCAACTGGTGGGTGCCAAGCCCGCCACCTGCACCCAGGACGGCTA
>FR884123.1:0-40489 GCA_000435975.1 Oscillibacter sp. CAG:241
GGAAGAGCGATGTGGAGCGCATTCTGTATGCCAGAGGGCAGGAGGATGAATACGATCCCGACGAGTTGTACGCCCTGTTCGGCAACCTGCCGCCGGAAAAGGTGTCCGCTCTGCGGCAGGCCATGCGGGAGCAGGCCTGGCACCTCATGGACGAGGATGCACGGGAGCGCTTCCTGCGGGAATGGGTGCCGGAGTTTGAAGATATATACGATCTGCTGACCGATTTCTGCTTCGGCGGCTACCGTATTCTCGGAGACATTGTCTGCGATATGGAGGACGAGAACACCGGCAGAGAGAAAAAGCAGCTGTTCCGTGAAAGCGACTCGAAAGCCTTCACCGCCATGATGAGAGCCTTTGCGGACAAGTCCGCTTCCCGGAGCTACCGTGGTGCGGTAACGGCCAGGTGCCGGGAGCTGCTGACCGCTATCGTGAGACCGGCTTTGGCCGTGCGCTATGTGGTGGCCCTCGGCAGGCGTGACCTGCTGTGGGATCTGCTGCCGGAGTACATCGAGAAGAATGTCCTGGAGGTGCGGGATGATTAACGAATGGGAGGAATTCTGCGCGTATACCGGAACGGTTTCCTATACCGCCAGCAAGAAGAGCGACACGACATGGCTGGGCCGCTTCACCTTTGCCACGATCCTGGAGTTTGAGGGGATGGCACGGATTTTGACCATTCTGGCTCGCGGATATCTGTTCCACAGTAAAGACGGAATGGTCATTTCGGGTGATCCGCATAATCGAATTGACTACGCCCGCCGTGCGCTCTGCGCCTGGTGCAGTGTGCCGGAGGACGGGAAGCGTGCACCGAACAAGGAATGGCAGTTCCAGACGGATTTTTCGGAACTGCATACGGAGTTCCCGGAGCTGGTGGATGCGGACGGGACCGGCTGGTTTCTCCGCCATGTCCTCCGCGCCGCAGACTTCATGCTGACGCACCCGGAAAAGGTGCGCAGCACCTCGCTCAAGTATGCGGAGGTCATTCAGTCCAAGTTTGCCGCCGCATGGCGAAGCAAGGTGATACAGTATCAGATCCCGATTTTTGCGCCCCAAACCAAGGGTGCCTGGACGCTGCGCTTTGATGATGTCCTTGCCGATGCGCTGGAGCTTGGCCCACTGCGCAGAGAGGAACCGAAGCTGCCGCACGAGCTGACAGAGAAAGTGAAAGCGGCGCTTCCGAAGGAAATTCCAGTCGAAGTTGTCTGTACGCTGATCCGCTATTATCTTGCCAACCGGCAGGATGATTGCGAATGGGTGGTTCTTCCGGTCGCAAACTTTGACGCCTATTTCGGGGACACCAGCTTCAGCAAGAAGTATCTGCCCAAGATCCCGGCAGAGATCGTGGATCGGAGCAATGCCTTCGGCATCAGCCGGTATCGGATCACGGAAGAATATCTGTCATAAATACGGACAGCGGGACAAGCCTTTATGGCCTGTCCCGCTGTTTTTCTGTCTGGATTTTGAAAGTGTTTTCCTTGTTTATGGCGGTGCAACCTTTGCACTGCTGTTCATGACTTACTCGTCATCATCAGTCCATGATGAGATCATGTGAATATCGCCGGTGTCCATATCCATCGCCATGTGATCGCCCATGCGCAACATGAGATCCCCGTCGGAGTCCATCGCCATGCTGTCAGAAATGCTCATGGCGAAGTCGCCGTCATCGTAGTCAAAAAAGTGCTTTGACATCATGTACCTCCAATTTTTAATTATCGTATTCCGGATAGTCAGGTACCCAGTCGGGTACCCAATATGCTTTGTTTCTGCGGTTTGCATTGTGAGTTCTCTGGTGCGATCTGCGGTTTGGATTCATCTGGTTGGCACGATTGTCGGCGTCAGCTCGATATGCCTTGTTATTGGGATTATGCAGATTTGCCCAGTGATCCAGCTGTTCTTTGGTATGTGTTTTTCCTGACACCTTTCCCATAATTGGCCTCCTTTCTGAGCCGAAAAAAGTCCACGCACTTTGCTTTGTGCGTGGACTGCGATCATCCGGAAGACCGCTTTGCACGCAACAAAACAAAGCCGACGAAAGGACACTTTCTTCGGTTCGATTTTGTGGTGCAAAGCATCGAAACAACAGGGGGACAACGACAGTCAACCAGCAAACTGCCTTCTCAATTCCATAATGAGAATTTGATTGGAATCGATAGTTTCGAGGATTTACTCATTTGTCTGCAAAATTGTCTATGTCTCTGCCGTTCAATATGATTCGTACTCTCATGCTACGAACGATCAAAGTTCAGGACAGTCCAACAATTTAGCGCTATCATGATAACATGAATGGGAAGCGAATGCAATGGGTAACTACACATTTTACCCCATGATTCCAATTTTGTTGCCGTTTTCGTAAATGTCCGCGCCGTCTTCACAGCGGTTGGGCCCCTCGTACTCCACCCAGCAGAAGCCCGCCACATAAACCTTGTCGCCGGGCTGCAGTTCTTTAGCAGGTTGTGGCGGAGTTGGCTCCGGCATGGAAATTTTCGTAGGTGTCTGCCCCGTGGAAGGCTGGAGTTCGGAATCTGCGGGCGTTTCAATAGACTCTGTCTCTGGTTCGTGACGTTCCTCTTGGGATGCTTCTTGCTGCGGAACCTCGTTTTCCATCTCTGTCAGTGACGCGGAATTCTTTTCTGTTATTTCCACGATAGTCGCTTTCCTGGCGCTCACAGCGGTTTCTGTGGACGAGGCGGGTGTTTCCTCGACTGCGTTGCCATGTGGCCACACGGCGGTGCTCAAAGCGATACAAGCGGCAATCATGGTTGCTATGACGAACTTCTTCATTTCTCTTCCTCCATTGCAGATGCGAAACGAGCCCCCAATCCCATTGCCGTTCGGCAGGAGACTGAGCGCTCGTTTTCGTAATGGTTCAATTCCATGGAGAGCTTCCACGCCAGTTCAAATCCGGAGATGAAGCTGTCGATGGAGGTATCCTCCGCAATGCGATCCTTTGCGTCGATGATCTGGAGCACCAGCCGGCGCTCCGATTTGCCCAACACCCCACTAAGTGCTTGATGACATTCCTCAATTTCCTGTTTCTGCGCTGGGAGTTCAGGTGGGGTATAAAAGCAGTCATATAGGTCTTTCAGCAGCTTGTATTTCATGCGCTCGCCTCCTTGCAGCACAGACACATACCACAGTTCGACGGAAACAGCTACTGAAACTTTTTAGAAAATAGCGGCTGAAACTGTGTGTTTCAGCCGCTATTGGGGATGTTGGGTATTCGTGGTGCGGGCTCCCAGGTTAGCTATACCCCTACGCAGTTTTTACTTTTGTTTGCATCCATGCTGAGAGAGCCTTTTTATAACGATGCCAGCCCTGGGCAATTCGTGGTGGCATTGCGAATGATGATAAATGATATCCTGGCACCACCAATTTCCGCAAGACAGGGTCAAGTCAATGCGCCGTTATTCTCTACTTTTTCCGCTTCGGACAGTTCTTCCCAATCCTCACGATTTCCGCATCTGCGAAGGTAGTCGTGGCCGCCGTCCACGGCGCACGAGCCACAGCTGCAAAATTTGAAATCATGGACAGTTTTACTTTCGATGACATCTCCACATTTCTTGCATCTAATCGCATTCCTAATAATCTTCTGCATAATCATTCTCCCTTTAGCGCAGTCCTGATCTTCTCTTTTTCTCCACTGCCGTCTGTACGGAGACGCAGGAGCAGAACGGCGCACTTCTCCAAAATGGAGTTCTTCTTCATATCTCGCTCTGCCTGCTTGCTCCCCGCTTCGTGGAAGCCAGTCCCATCTACTTCAATCGCCAGCACGGGCTGCTTATCCATTTGATTGAACAGCAGAAAATCCACATGGGTCAATGGATTGCGGGCATATTGGTGTTCTTCCTCTGTCAGTGGCTCATAGTCCCTCACCAGCGTCGCAAGAGAAACATGCACCGCGCAGCCGATGGAGGAAAATACTTCCTCGGCCAGCACCTCTTGAATCACAGCGTACATGAGATTCTCGGAATCGTACTCCGATACCCGCTTATGTTTTTGCAGATATGCTCTGCGTTGCTCGGCATAGCCCTGGTAGAGCATATCGAACACGGAGTAGACCTGACTCTGGATAACCTCAAAATTGTTATATTCGATATACCGCGTCAGATCGCCGTAGTTGGTTTGATCATTGCGTGGGTCCTGCGATGTGACCACTGCCAGCGAATGAACCGCGCGGGAAACCGCCACATTCAGCATGTGGGGATCATCCACAAAATCTGTGATGACATTGTCGACTGAGGTCAGAATGATGGCATCCTGTTCCCGTCCCTGAAACTTATGGACGGTGTCCACCTCGTAAGTATCGCCCAGCTGCTTGCGGATGGCTGTCACCTGGTCCCGATACGGCGTGATAATGCCGATGCTCTCGAAATTCTGCTGATGCAGCCGCGGCAGCACCTCCTGCTGGATGACATCGATCTGGCGCTGATTGATATGCCCACGAGCGTGGTTGCCAGCAGTTGTCCGGTACATGGTCAATACATCCGGCTCATCATGGTCCTTTGTCATCACGATCAGTTGTCCGTGATAGAACTTCTGGTTGCAGAAATTGATGATTTTCGGGTGGCAGCGGTAGTGTTCCCGCAGCAGCGTAACAGGCGCATTCTGCCATATTTCCAACGCAGAGGACAGCAGACTGTGGGTAGAAAAGCGATAACGCTCATCCAAAGAATATCTTTGCCAGATGGCATCGCTGGTGCGGATGTCATCCTCTGTCAGCACATTGGGTAGCTGCTTCAAGTCCCCGACAATCACGATATTCCGGGCACAGGAAAACGCCAGAACGCCTGTGGCCAAATCAACCTGGGAGGCCTCATCCACGATCAGATAATCATAGATATGATCGACGCTCAGCGTTCCCTTGATGGAATAGGTCGTGCTGAGCACCACCGGATACTCCCGGGTAAACTCCGCAGAATTCCGGCGGAAATCACTCATTTCAAAACGCTGTCTGTCATTCTGCCAGTGATACCGCGCTGCCAGCTCCGCCCGGAATAGCCGCAGAGACTTCTGGGTAAGCTCGTCCATTTTCGCATCGAAAGCGTAGTGTTCCAGCTTGCGGTTCAGCTCCTGCTTTTCGGTCTCCAGTTCCCGTCTCTTTACAGCATAAAACTGACTCTGCAGATAGGGAATGACCAATTCCGTGGAACGGAGAAACAGTTTGAGCGCATTGCGATTAAATCGGAACATGATGGAGAGTTTTTGCAGAAGGCCTAAGCGAGTCTCCTGCTCTGCGTGTTGTTCAAATTCCATCCAAAGCGCAAGGATCTTCTGCGAAGACAGCTTGTCCAGGCTCTCCGTCGGCGCATCGCTGTAGGTCGCATAGTATTCCTCGAAATAGTGCTGCTCTGGATTCAGCCGCAAAAACTCCTGCTCAATTTCCGCAATGCGGTTCTTGGCGTTGAGCATTTCGTTCAGCTCTTTGGAAAGCGCAGTTGTCTCTTGATCCAACTGCTGCCGCTCCTCTATGGGCATTTCCCAATCACTCATATTCGGATAGACGCCGGTCTGTGTATCCAGAAACCTCTCTTTGTTGGCAAGACTGCCGAGAAACGCAGTCAGGAAGCCAGCGTTCTTCTTTTCCAGCTTTTCTGCCACATTGTGCGTTGCAGAATTATTGTTGGATACGACCGCCACGGTCTTCCCACTCCGGATAACATTGGCGATGATATTTAAAATCGTCTGCGTTTTTCCTGTGCCGGGAGGCCCCTGAATGATGCTGATTTTGGAAGAAAGCGCCCGCTCCACCGCCAGCTTCTGACTCTGGTTCAAGCCAAACGGATAAATCACCGCCTCCGGCATCTGGGGTGCTTTGACTTCTTTCTGCGGTGCAAGATAGCTTGCCAGCACAGTATCCTCGCTGATCTGCTTGATCTTGTCATACTGCATACTCAGGATGTTGATGCCTTCCACCTCGAGGCTAATTGCCGCGGCAGTCTCTTTGAAATATTGGAATGCCTCTTGATTTTTATCGTCTGTCAGGCAATTCTGCTGGAACTGCACTTCACTCCTACGGAACGATAAATCTTTCTTTCCGTTGCGGACAATACGATAATATCCGCCGAAGTCGAGAAGCTCATCAATTTCGCTGATTGTTTGCCCATTTGCGGTGACAATCACCTGCGCGGGGTCGATTTTCTTTTTCAGGGGTAGAATCTCCACATTACTGCTCTGGAAGCTGTATGTCTTATTGGGCGCACTGGTATAGACGACCTCGCATTTCCCGTCATGGAACTGAAAGCTTGCAACCGAGTCCGTCTGGTCTTTGCCTTTTATGATGATTAAGCGCTTTCGTGCGTCCATAGGCATCTCCCCATCAATTTATCTCGCAGTTCACAAGGTGTGAGTTATTTCATTACTCGTTCGAGAAGTGTCCGGTAGCTATCCACCACGTCATAAACTACATTTCCGTTGCTGATCGCCTTGAAATGCTCTCTTGCACAGTGAATTTTAGATTCCTCAATGAGCCGGAGCTGCATAGAAGACATAGAACCTTTCGTCTCAGCAACAAAGTAGATGTGCTTGACAGTGCCTTCATAGAAAGCAATCGCCCAGTCTGGATTATAATGCCCCACCGGTGTTGCGATATAGAAGCTGTCCGGCAGCTTCACATAAACCGCAACATCTGCGTTCGTGTCCAGATCGGTCGCAAAATCTCGTTCGTTTGTGGAATCATACACGATATGGTCGTATAGATGCCGCTGCGCTTTCATCGCGTTCGTTCCAAGCTTACCCTTGATGGTCGGTTCGGTAAAGATGTCCGTGTCGTAATGCTCGTCCAGCACATTGTAAGTGATGTGCTGAATAATTGCAGTTGCCTTTTCGTCATTAATCAGAGCGGCTGCTTTGATGATAAATTCTTCCGGATTGAACTTGAACTGCTCGAAAACAGCTCTCTCAATGCCAGTCAAGATTGCAACGACTGCTTTTCGCGTCAGTCCGGTCTCCCCGACCAACTTGCCAATCAGATCATACTTCACGCTGCTGTTGGCGCGGATTTGCTTGCTGCTGTCATAAGTAGATGACTTTGACTTCGAGAATGCGCTTCCGTCAAGAAGCGAGTCCTTTGACTTAATCTCCTCCATTGCGCCGGTTTCAACTTTGAAGAAGATTTTTGATACATGAAGATTCCGATTGATAGAGGCTATCGCCTTGTTTACAAGCTCATCGGTATCAAAATCAACCACATATACTGATTTCGGACTGATGCGTTTCCAGAGATCCTTGAACTCCGGCATGGCGAGTTTGTCGGGGTCAACTTGCAGCTCGACGTTCTTGTCGCGGGCATTCTCCGGCTGCATAGCGCGGCTGTCATAGACGGAATCAAGAATATTGATCACAGAATCGCGACTGTCTGCCACTTCCTCTGCAATCTGAATCGTACCGTTTGCTTTGTCAGCATAATATTTATCGGTCAGTACGCCCTTCTTGTCGATATAGCCGTTGACAATCAAATCAAAATAAATTGCCTGCGCCGTATCGCCATCCACAACCTGTTCGTTGCCTCTGGCATCCACAATGACCTTGTCCTTGAAGAGATCGGCCGTAACAGCCACGGGGCGTCCCGTAACCGCATCAGCAAGCTCACTTTGCAAGCCTTTTGCAAAGCTATCATAGCTCTCGCTGGCAATAACGGTCAGTACATTGATAGAATGAACATCATTGCCGAGAACGTTGGCATCCATACGCTCGCCGTCCTGATTGACACAGAGGCGCAATCCACGACCGACTTCCTGGCGCTTGCGAACCTCGCTGCTGCTCTGTTTCAGCGTGCAAATTTGGAACACGTTCGGGTTATCCCAGCCTTCACGCAGTGCGGAGTGTGAGAAAATGAACCGCACTGGGGACTTTTTCGGATCACGATCCAGAAGCAGCTCCTTGTTCTTCATGATTAGGTCATAGGCGTCAATATCGTCGGAGGTGCCTTCCTTTTTGTCAGAGAGCTTGCTGTCAGTCATCTTGCCCTTTTTGTCAACGGAGAAGTAACCGGCATGGGTGTCATGGGCAGAAATCGCGTCCAGATACCGAATGTAGTCCTCGTCTCCGATTTCCCGCTGCATGGAGCTGAGAATGTCGTTGTACTCTTCCTCGAACATATCCGCATAGATGCCGTTGAACGGATGCCCAGCCTCGTCGTACTGCTTGTACTTCGCAACCTCGTCGATGAAGAACAGGGACAGGACTTTGATGCCCTTATGGAAAAGCTGACGCTCCCTCTCCAAGTGAGAGAGAATCGTTTCGCGGATCTGAATGCGGCGAAGCTGGTCTTCACTGACCTTGCCGATCACATCTCCGGCAAAGATTTTAACGCCGTTCAGGAACTCCACGGAGTTATCCCGTCCATCAATGGACTTGACCACAAAGCCGACTTTGTACTCGTCCAGATTACCGGAATTGTCGTAAAGATTATAACCGATTCCGACCGTCGCTGTTTTATTGCGAATGCCGGACGCGCCCTTGTAATCAAACTGGATGGTTGCCGTCGGGTCAGCTTTGGAAAGATTGATGCTTTCCAGATAGACAAAGCCCTCGGTTGCTGTGCTGCCGGACTCCGTGATGCCCTTAACGGCGATCTTTTTGACCAGCCGCTTGTTGTATGCCTCCATTGCATCGAGGCGATAAACCATGTTATAAATGCTGTCCGCCTTATGAGTGGCGGAGTAGCGCAGCGTCAGCAGCGGATGAAACTCTTTCAGGCGTTCCTTTGTCTGCTTGCCCTCGACCGACTGCGGCTCGTCGATAATCAGAATCGGGTTTGTCTTTGCGATAATGTCGATTGGGCGACGGGAACGGAACTCGTCCAGCTTCATGTAAATACGTCGTGCATCCTTACCCCTGGCGTTGAATGCCTGAGAGTTGATGATCATAACGTTTATGGCGCTGTCCGATGCAAAGCGGTCAATTTCCGTAAGCTGGGCAGAGTTGTAGATGAAGAACCGGATCTTCTTGCCGTATTCCTCCGCAAAATGCTCCTGCGTCACCTGAAAGGACTTATAAACGCCCTCGCGGATGGCAATGCTCGGCACGACCACGATGAACTTGCTCCAGCCGTAGTGCTTGTTCAGCTCATACATGGTCTTGATGTAGGTATAAGTCTTACCGACGCCGGTTTCCATTTCAATCGTCAGGTTGTAGCGACCTTCCAGCTTGTCCGACGGTTTGATCTGATTGGTGCGTTGTACCTTTTGCAGATGCTCTAAAATCAGCTTGTCGGAAAGCTCCGGCACAATACGTTCATTCCGCCAACCGGTAAAATCCGTATCATCCGTCATGGTCTGCTGACCGTAGCCCCTGTCCATCATGTAGGTAGGCGTGAGGTACGGCTGTCCGGCAAAGACGTCAACGACCGCTTTTGCCGCATCCGCCTGAAATTTTTGATGTTTGAATTGCAGCTTCAATCGTCTTCACCTCCGGTTTCCTCATCGATCCACTCTTGCAGTTTCTTTTGCAGCGTTTTCTTGTCCGGCAGATACAGGCTGTACTCTGATGCAAAGATATTGCTGTTCTCAGGTAAGGTCATCTGAACTACTGCGTCATTCTTTTCCTTGCAGAGCAAAATGCCGATAGTCGGATTCTCGTCAGGGAGCTTCTGGCAGCGGTCATAGTAGTTGACATACATCTGCATCTGTCCCAAGTCCTGATGGGTGAGCTTGTCGATTTTCAGATCGATCAGCACATAGCAACGGAGCAGACGGTTATAGAAAACAAGGTCAACATAGAAGTTTTCCTCGTCGTAGGTGAATCGCTTCTGACGCGCTTCAAAGAGATAGCCCTTGCCCAATTCAAGCAAAAACTTTTGCAGCTTGTCAATAATTGCGGATTCAAGGTCTGTTTCGGAATACTTCGCCTGTTCTTCAAGCCCTAAAAATTCAAGAACAGTCGGCTGCTTGACAATATCCGTAGGCTTTTCAATCACGTTGCCTTCACGCGCAAGACGCATGACTTCGCCCTTGTTCCGGCTGAGTGCCAGCCGCTCGTACAGGCTCGAATTGTATTGCCGTTGCAACGTCCGCAAGCTCCATGCAGATTTTGTCGCTTCAATTTCGTAAAAGCTGCGTTCATCCGGATTTTTGATTCGCATGAGTTGCAGATAATGCGACCATGAAAGTGTAAACGGAGCAGGCTCGTCCGAAATCCGAAACAGCGTGTCGGATTTTTCCTCAACAAATTTCCGAAACACTGCTTCGGAAATTCGATCCTGATAGCTCAGGTAAAATTTTCTTGCGTTTTCAAGAGTATCGACCGAAAATCCCTTGCCGAACTCTGTATTCAGCGCATCGGAGAGTGTCTGAATGACCTTTTTGCCGTATCCGGCGCGGTCTTTCCCAGACTGTTGCTCTTCCACGATCCAATAGCCCAGCGCATAGTACGTCATAAGCTGAACGAGGTTGACCTGATTGACTGCAAATTTTCGAGCGTGCTGAATCAGTTCAATGGAGTTGCGGCACAAAGCATTCAAGTTGACTGCAAGAGCATCCGGAGTCTTTGGTATTAAGCTGTTATTATCCATTTCCGCACCTCCTCAGATCACCCTCACGCGCTTGGAAATATCGTTTGCATCTTCCGGCATATAGAGCTTGAAAATCTCGAACACGTTGATCTTCTCCGGGCTGGATGCAAAGCCAGAATCGCGGAAGACAGCACGGAGCGGCTTGCGCTGTGCGATCTCCTTGACCACGCTTTCGGGAATGTTCGTGTCAAAACAGGCGATCAAATCGCCGTCGTTGTAGGTGTGGACGGTGCAGCCGTCGATTTGCTCGGACTTGTACGGCAGGGACAGCGGCAAACCCCAGTCAATCAGGCAGCCGAACAGCAGGTCGAGGTCGGTGCGGTCATCCTTGATGTTGGATTCCAGACCGGCAAGCATCCCCTGATCGTAGTCATCCGGCGCATAGTAGACGTCTTTCATGTTGGTATCGTCCAGCTTGAGAACGCGGAAACCGATGTCGAGGTCTTGCGTGGTCATGGGGCTTTCTGACTTGATTTTATCCCCGGCGCGGCGGATGCGCTCTTTGCCGATTTCGCAGATGTTTTTGTAGCCAGCTTTGCAGGCTTCGCTTGCTTCGTCACATGGCTCGGGAAGCTGTACCATGATGAATTTGCGGTGTCCGCCGTCCTCGGCGTTGAGTTGCATGACAGCGTGAGCGGTGGTAGCGGAACCGGAGAAAAAGTCGAGGACAATTGAGTCCTTATCTGATGCAAGAGGTAACAGTTGCTTCACAAACGATGATGGTTTAGGAAATGGGAAAATTTTTGCATTTCCCATAAGCGAAATCATTTCATTAGTTCCATGCTGTGTATAGATGTTCTCGATTATTGAAAACATCTTGCCAAGCCGCTCAGTACCATCAGCATCCCGCAAATATTGCTTGGTAGCTACTTGCCAAGAGCCATCATTACCTTGATAAATTTCAAGTTCACCTTTGACCAAAGCTTCATAAGCTCTATCCTTCGACCAAAGCCACTGCCGTTTGGGCCATATCTCACTTCCGTCTGGTGCCGGGATAGGATAGACCAAGTTTGCACGCGCATCCATTGATTTTGTAGCTTCAAGAGGATGGGTACGGTAGCCGCCGCGCGTTGCGTAGTTTTCATCTTTTTTCTGATAATATCGTTCGATGCTATCTTTTGTGAGCGGTACATAAAGTTCCCCAAGCAGTGCTGCATTTTTACAATAAACTAAAACATACTCCTGTAATGAAACAAGCCATTTTTCTTTCGCGCCCCCGCCATATCGCTTTTTCCATATTATTGTATCTACGAAATTGGTTTCTCCAAATACTTCATCGCAAATGCGGCGCATATTGGTTAACTCGCAATCATCAATGCTAACAAAAATCAATCCCGTTTCTGCCAGCAAACCTCTCGCCAGCATCAGCCGAGAATAAATCATGCTGCACCAGTCGGAATGAAACCGTCCATTGGTGTCGGTATTCTTGAACAGGCGGTTTTCGTCCTCGTCGTACATTCCCATCTGCTCGTTTTCTTCTTCCTGCGAGCGCATAAAATCGTCGGCGTAGATGAAGTCGTTGCCGGTGTTGTACGGCGGGTCAATGTAGATCATCTTGACCTTGCCGAGATAGCTTTCCTGCAAGAGCTTGAGGACTTCCAGATTGTCGCCCTCGATGTAGAGGTTTTCGGTGGTGTCCCAGTCCTTGCTCTCCGCCACACAGGGGCGCAGCGTCTTACGGATCGGCTTGTTGGCTTCCACGATTGCCGCCTTCTTGCCGACCCATGTAAACTCGTATGCCTCATCGCCGTCCACCACGTCCGGCGAAAGCATCTGTTTCAGGAGTTCAAAATTGACCGCCCGCTTGTACACCTTCTTCTCCGGCGTGCTGTGTTCCTCATCCAGCATCTCCGTGATGCAGTTGGGAAACAGGGCAGCAATGCGTTCTATGTTCTGTGCCGTCATATCCAGCGATTCCATGCGTAGTTTATCCATTCAGTTTATCCTCCTTCATTGTGAGTTTGCCAAAGTGACAAATCGGATATTTCAAAAATTCTTCTTGTGCTATGAGCGGAAGCTCGTCGAAGCACTTTTGTGCCTCTGCATCAGCGTCCATGAGCAAGTATGCTCCACATCTTGTTGCTGGTGGATAACTGTTTTCTGTGAGCTTGGCAAGTTCAATAATCTCGCTCGTAGAAAGTGTTCTGCGACGCTTAGTAATTTGGAGCTTATTGAGAAGTAGAACCTCCGGGTCAATCATGGACTCGATACTTTTCAACCAGTCACATATCCTTTCTGCCAAGTTAAGTAGCTTCTCATCGTGCTTTGTCTGCTCATCGTATGCACCTATCATATCAAGGACTAAAAAGTTAACCTTCGTGCAGTACTCAGGAGAAGGGGGTGTCTGGGATATGTCTGAGTAAACCATTTCATAGTCCATATTAGAGACATGAACCAGCCCTTTTTTATCAAATAGTACAAATTGCGATGTCTGAATAGGCTTTTTCAAATCAACATCGTCATCTGTGAAAAGTGCAATCTGATGCAATTTGAAGAAACTATCTATGCTATACATACCGTCTGATTGCCTATCCGCCCAAATCCAAATCACAAGATTTGCGATTTGGAATGCACCATAGAACTGATCCTGTTCCATATTGGGGAACCCTATTTTCCGGTTGTATAGCACCGCTCCTGTGAAGTTCCTTAGATTCTTCTCATCTTTTTCAGACAAATCATTTAGGAGAAGTTCTTCGGTTACTCCTAAATAATCCAGCATCTTCTTTATATCTTTGCAGTATTCAAGTGTTTTCTTTCTCTCTTGCAAATCTGACAACGATGCACCATTAAGCGGGATAGTCACTCCATTCAGTGTTAATTCTCCTTGTTCAACCAGTTCTATAAAGAACTCCGCTTCAATGATAAAATCGGACAGAGTATTCGGTCTGTCTGTATGTACTGTAATACGGTTTTCATCTGTTTTTAAGGCAACACTAATCCCTTTGCCAATACGAATGAGGGGATTTCCGTTTTCATACACCACCCGATAGGCAGGAAAGAAGCATCGATCTCTTACCCGCACTTCTCCGTCCACAGGCTTTGATATAATTGCATTTGTAACCTTATCAATGGGGACATCCACATCCAAGCCTTTGACCTTTGCATACAGATAAAAGTCATGTGTGGACAGAAACTTGGGGATCTCATCCAAAGTTAATCCAATGCCCGATGCGGTAAAAGTTAAGGAAGTAATCTCCGCACCCTTTGCTTCCAATGATTCAAAAGTAGGAATGTCTTTCCCGATGAAGCCTATTTGCTTATGCACATTGTCTGTAAACTCCATAAAAATGCTGGAAATCTCATTTGCCTCAGCAGGAAAAAGATTCAAGTGAATTGTGCTGGTCTTTTGTTTTCCAGCGCCCTTGATTATCTTGTCAAGATCAACAACAAGCAGAGTTTTATAGAATATTTTTGAATTGCCCGAACTTAAATCGACACTTATAAGGAAAAAAATACAGCCCCCATCATTATAATAATTATTCAAATCTGCGACACTACACGAAAAAGATGCGGTATCAGAAACAATAACCTTCTCTGTCCCTTTAATCTGGATTGGAACACGTCCAGCGAGGTTTTCTTTTTTCGTCTTCTCAGATTTATATACGAATACTGTCCCATCCCATGAAGGTGTTTTATCATTCGAGTCGATGTATGACTCAAGTATCGGACATCTTAACAATGCAGCTTTCAGGGCTGTAGTTGCAGATTCTTCTATTCTCTTCGTATTTGCGCTTGGCACACTACAACCTCCTTGTCATGTCATCTGCTTCACTTCGATTCGGAGTTTTTTAAGCTCCGCATTCATTTCCATCTGCCTGTTGAGCTGCTTCTCTCGCCGCATTTTGCTTTCCAGTGCGGCGATCTGCTTTTCAAGCTGCCGCTTCTTTTCATCACGTTCGACAGATTCTTTCAGGCTCTCGCCGGAATCCGCTTGCAGCTTGTCCCCGGCGATCTGGCGGACAAGGCTTTCATAGACGGCATCCATATTCAAGCCGTCGATGCTTAGATGCAGCGCATCTTCCGGCATCCAGTCGGTATGATAATAGCGGCTGACCTTGAAGGCGCTGCTGCCGGATGCGGCAGCCTCTTTATAGCCGATCCACGCTTGAGCCTTTCCATCAAAGGTCAGAATAAAGAGGATGTGATACGGGATTTCCTTGTCGATTTGTTTTAGCACAGCTTCATCAAGCTGCGGCTCGTTCAGCCGCACCTCGAACACCTCAATCTCGGTGACTGCTTCGCTCACAGCGATATTCAGCGTAGACGCTGCCAGCTTATTTCGCCAGTAGACCAGCTTGATCTGATCAACAAACATACGGTGTAAGGCAGGAGAAACATCAAGGTTCTCATAGAACTTCTGCTTCGGTATTCTTTTGCCAAACTCCGTAGATGCAGGAAATCCAAGCATCGCAATTCCTCCTTATTTCACGACCAAGAAGCAAATCAGCTCAAAATCATCCAACCCCGAAACCGCACTGAGCAGCGCAGATGTGCCGCCGCTCTTGAACAGGCTATCAATATCATTTTCTTCTTTCGCGTCAATGATGGAATTGATTGCCTCACTCAGCAGCTCAGAAATTTCACCCATTTTGCGTCCATCATCAGTTTCCGCATTGAATCGCTTGCAAAGTTCCGCACAAGGCTCGCCCTTGCCACGGCAGAGCAGACGCATCGTGTCAAGCAATTTCTTCGGGTTCAGGTAATCGCAGACAATTTCGCCCTCTTCGCTGATGTAAACCATGTAGAAGGGGTGAATGCGGTTCCGGTTGTCAATGTTCACGCTGTCATTGATATTTTTGAGGACGAAAATCACACCGGCAGGAGAATCCTCCGTCTGCCCGACAACGGTGTGCAGACCCTTCGGTGCGGTTTCAATGTCCTCATGCTGCTTCATGTATTCGAGCAGATCAAGCCGGAACTCGTTAAGTCCCAAATCCATGATGGAAATGCCGTTGGTTATGTCTTCAATGTCTACGACTTCCTCTTGCAGCCGCTTGAGCTGTGCGCGGCGGTATTCAAGATCGCCCTTTTCCTCGGCATTGATCAGGTCATCGTCGCCGGTAGAGGTCATGACTGAGATCTTCATGCGGGTTTCTACGCGGCTTTTCAGGTTGATATACTCGTCGAGATCCATATCCGGCCAGAAGTTTACAAGCTGGATATGGTCGTTTCTGCTGCCGATACGGTCAATTCGTCCGAACCGCTGGATAATGCGCACAGGGTTCCAATGAATGTCATAGTTGATGAGGTAGTCGCAATCCTGCAAGTTCTGACCTTCGGAAATACAGTCGGTCGCAATCAGAATATCGAGTTCATCGGTACTACCAGGCAGAAGTACTGACTTTCCTTTGGAAACAGGTGAAAAACAGGTTAGAACCGTGTTGAGGTCCGCCCGGAGCTTTGGTATGGTTGTCTTTCCATCAACCGTGCCTGTGATCTCTGCTGTTTCCAGCCCGAAATTCTCTTTTGCAAATTTACTGACATTCGCAAAGAGATAGTCTGCGGTATCAGAGAACGCCGTGAAAATAATGATCTTCTTATTGCCGGGATTGATCGGATGCTCGATTTTCTTCCGAATCAAACCGAACAATGTTTGCAGTTTCGTGTCATGCTCCGGCGTGATGTCGGCAATCATAAGCGACAGGAGTTCCAGATTCTCCGCGTCCTTTTCCAGCTCGCGCATCCATGAAACATAGTCCATATCAGCGAGGTCAATTTTGACCTTTTTGCTGACAGAGAAAAAGTCGGTGTTCTGATCGTCGTAATCAAAATCTTCTGTGCCGGAAATCTCTGTCAGATTCAGGACACAGTCCCCAGACTGATAATTTTTGATCGTCCCAATCGTATCGTCGATCAACTTTTTTATGCGTTCAATCGTCAGACGGAAAGAAGCAACTGAGCTTTCCAGACGTTTGAGAAGGTTGATGCTCATAAGGCGGCGAATGCCTTCTTCACGTCCTTGCTGGGTCAGGCTGTTTCCCTTGTGGTGCGTCATGTCGATGTACTTTGCCAGTTTCGACGGCATGATATAATTCGACGGCGTATAGATCGTCAGGCTCAACGACATAAGCAGATTGTAAATATCGTTATAGTTGATCGCATCATTCAAATCGGTCAAGCAGGGTCGCAGTGAAATCGGCGGCAGACGCTCCGGAAATTTGCCGATGTCAGAAGTGTTGTAGTACTTTTCGATGTGCTTTCTTGATCGTGCAATCGTTACACTATCCAGCAGTTCAAAAAAATCAAAATCCAGAGTCCGAAGAAGTTCGTCCGTCGTGCGTTCTTCGGCAGGGAGCTTGCTCCATGCGTTGAAAGCCTTCTGTGCCTGACGGAAAATTTCATCAATACTTTTGGTCGTGTCGAGTTTTTTGCTCATCTGCGAGGCATCACCCTCATAGGCGAGTGCAAGCTGATTTTTGAGGTCGATAAACTTGTTGTTGACCGGCGTTGCTGAAAGCATCAGCACCTTCGTTTTCACACCGGCACGAACGACTTTATTAAGTAATTTCAGATAACGGTTTTCCTTTGCATCCTCGCCGGACACCTCACCGCCGTTGCGAAAGTTGTGGCTCTCATCAATGACAACAAGGTCATAGTTGCCCCAATTCAGGCGGTCAAGGTCAATCCCGTTCGATTGTCCATGTTCACGGGAAAGGTCCGTATGATAGAGAACATCGTATCTCAATCGGTCTGCTGCAATAGGATTGTTGATATAGTTGCCCTTGTATGTATTCCAATTCTCAGAGAGCTTTTTCGGGCAAAGGACAAGCACAGATTTGTTGCGGTTCTCATAATACTTGATCACTGCAAGCGCAGTAAATGTCTTGCCGAGACCAACGCTGTCTGCCAGAATACAGCCGTTGAATTTCTCAAGTTTGCTGATGATGGCAAGAACTGCGTCGCGCTGGAAGTTATAAAGCATCCCCCAGATTTTACTTTCCTTAAAACCCGTTGCCTCGTTAGGCAATTCGTCTTCAGATATATCATCAAGAAATTCGTTGAAAATATTATAAAGCGCAACAAAATAGATGTATTCAGGTGCGTTTTCGCGGTATGCAGCAGAAATGTTTTCAATCACAACGTCTGTAACTTCTTGTAGTCTATTTTTATCATTCCAAAGTTGTTCAAAAAGTTTGAGAAAATAATTGGCATTCTCATAGCTTTCGGTTTTCTGTACCGGATAATAAGCGTTGTTGCCGCGCTCACAGCCGAGGTCAACAGTAGTAAAACCGTTGATCGGCATATAGGTACTTTCATCGACTGTCATAAAGCCCATCATCTGCTCCTGCGTGACATTCGACTTAAAAATGGCTTTGCGCCTGATCCAGTCTGCGCATTCTTTTGCAACCGCCTTTTGTGTCAGCTCATTGCGGAGTTTTACTTCAAACTCTGTGCCATATAAACTACGTTCTCTTGAAATGCGGGGAATGTAGAATTCCCGCTGTGCTTTAGGTGTTTTTTCAGTTACAAAAGTTGGGGAGGTAAAAATGAAACGCAGCTCATCGATGCTTTCAAGCTGCTTCTTCAACTCTTGGTATGCATAAATCGAAAAGCATGCCGCAGCGATAGATAGTTTACTCCCTGTCCGAATGCTTTCTTGCAGGTCGTTCTTGACGATATGATTGATATTATCGATGATTTGCATTTACCCACCTCAATAATTAGAGCTTTGTAATGATTTAGTTCCAATATCACCAGCAAGCGCCAAAGATTACTTTTTATCCGGCACGATCTCCACAATATCCTCGATTCTACAATCCAGCGCAGCGCAAATCTTCACGAGTATCTCCGTGGTAACATGTCCGTTCCGCCCCATCTTGGTGACGGATGCTGGGCTGATACCCGCCTTTTCACATAGGTCTTTCTTCTTCATGTCCTTATCGATGAGCAGCTTCCAGAGTTTTTTATAACTCACAGACATAAATATCTCCTCCGTACCGATATACAAAAAATGCTCTGCCGCTTGGCAGAGCATTCGGTCTATTGCAGCCATACTGCCAAGGCCTATTCCAACACTTGACAGCGTTGTTTATAATGATAGCACATTTGGGCAGGAAAAGCAAGAAAATGATAAATCCGCACGAATTCCGGCTCTATTAAATTTCTTTTCGGGCCTCCAAAGAAACAGTTGAACCTCCGAGCAGTCAGAGCTACAATGCCAACACCTCATCGCGAGGACAAACTGATTGGAGGTCAAATGATGAATTATGAAGCAAGCCCGTTTCAGAACTACGAATCAATCACTATTGATGAACTGAAGGATCAAGCCAACAGCCTATTGAATCTGGTAACGGAGGAGCAACGACCGCTGCGCGTATGCATGAATAATGGTAAGGAGTTTCTGCTGTTCCCTCAAGACCTGCTCGCACCGATCTGCGACTCTGACTTTCGCTTGATTCTGCTGTCGGCAATGCGGTATGCGATGGGCAGGAATACTTGTATGCCCATGGTAGTCGCTGATTATATCAAGCGTCACATTCAGCTTCTGGATGATAAGTTTCTCGTACTGGTTGCCGATGAGATTAGGCGGCATCTTGAAGATTACGCAGAACACGAGCCGAATCCGAATCTTTGGCATGGCCTTTTAGGTGCACTTGAGACTGAGCAGAGAGAGCGTGCCACTCGTAAGGCAAGAAAAATCAGACTGTGCCCAGCCTGCGGGAAGCCCTTGGAGGTCATGAGCATTACCGACAACCAGCATTCACCCGGCGGATTTGATGTAATTGCCCACTGCCAAAATTGCCACTCTGATTACGAGTGGTTCTGCGATAAGGATGGCGGTGTCTCAGATATAAAGCAGTATTTCTTCGGGTAAGTCGATTGCAAACAGCGACGCTCATATGGACAAGTGCATTTTCGTATTTCAATATACTTTCCCTTAAAATGACCTTCAAATTACGGGAATGCGATAGTTATTGAGGGAAAGCGAGTTTCACCTTTAGAGAGCGAAGGCGTGATGCTATTCTTTGTCTATAGCGCCGCAGTTGCTGAGCTGCCACCCTCGCAGAAACCACTTGCATAACGCCCGCCTCAGAGTTACAATGCAGCCAACAGCAACACAAAACGCTTCCCATCCGGCATCGGTGAACATTCACCGGAAACCGAGCGGGAAGCGTTTTTGACCACATAGATTACCACATACGGCTCCGGAACACTCGGAAACAGTGGAGATAATAGCGCCAAAGAGTAAATGAAACAAATAGAAAACGACTAAAAACCGCTATAAACGAGCGAAAAAAGTGTTCCCGATAAGTTTGGGACCATCAGGCCGGGAGTTCGAGTCTCCCATCTCGGACCATAACTGGACACCAGTTTTGATACAATGCGTATCGAAGCGGGTGTCCAGTTTCTTTTTTCAAAAGCCCCTATTTGCAAGGGTTTTCATATACCTTTTAACGAAAGCAGGCTCTACGGTAACCGAGAAATGGTCGCCGTAGAGCTTTTTTACATTTTTGCCTATGTACTTTTTAATTATAGGTCTTGAGGGTGTGCATTGCCATAAAATGAATAATTAAAAGGTGCAACGCTCAATATAACAAAACGCAGCGATATTGTAGCCTCCATCACATATAATCTTTTACACTTTGACTATATATACACTTTGACTATATATTTTGCGTTTAGTTACAAGATTTTTGTGTATAGAAAGAATTTATATAAATCAAGTAAAGTGATACTTGACAAAGGGGTAACCAATAAGTAAAATGTAAAAACATAGAATCTCCGGTGTATAATATTGCGTGAGCGTACCATCTCAAGCCGCCAGGCAGGGCCTGTCAGCCAGAAGCAGATTCGCCAGCGCGAACATGATATTAAACTTAGCCTGTTGCTTTTCGAGCCCGCGGTATCGCGTTTTAGGCACGTCTTAATATGTTTTTACCTATATAGACCTGTCTATCTGCTCATTTTTTTTGGATATTATTTGGAAATATTTGGATGCGAAAGGGCTGTGATAACCGTAAAAGTATGGTGGCACATAGAAGTACTCTTTGGAGAGACTGATAGAATAAAAGCGAAAGGTGGAAATTGGGATGAATGCGACACACATTGATTTGCTGCTGAAAAATTGCAAAGCGTATGCGATGGATGAGAAAAACACCTGTTACACGACGATCGGAATCCACGACGGTCGTATTGTTTATACGGGACAGGCCGATGAGAATTCAGCGCCTTGCGCGAAGACTGTCATAGATATGGCAGGAAGACCGGTGCTGCCAGCTTTTACAGATACGCATATGCATATGATTAATTCCGCATATTTGCAAACGATATTTCGGCTTTTTGGCGTCACATCCATCAAGCGTGTGATTGAGATGGGAAAGGAATACCTAAAATCCGGTGAATTTTCCCGGGAAAGATGGGTCTTTGGGCGAGGCTGGAATCAGGAACTCTTTGAAGAGGGGAGAATGATTACCAGAGATGATCTTGATGAAATTTCAAGCAGTGTTCCCATTTGTATCGTAAGAATATGCGGACATATCGCGGTGCTCAATTCAGCCGCCTTGGAGTTGCTGAGAGCCTCGGCGGAGGTAGAAGCCTACGCGCACAATATTGATTGGGATTCTGGTGTCCTGAGAGAGAGCGCGGTGAAGTATTGCTACAAGATTATGCCACCGATTCCCAAGCCGATTATGAAGAATTTGATCGATATGGCGCAGAGAGCTCTGTTGTCCCAGGGAATTACGGCGGTAGGGACGGATGATTTCATTTCCCTGCCGGGCAATAATCTGAAGGTAATCTATGAAAGCTATCAAGAAATGGCAAAAGAGGGAGAGCTGAAAGTACGGGTTAGCGAACAGTGCGGGTTCGTGGAAGTAAAAGATTTGGAAGACTTTATTGCGTTTAATAGGAAAAACCGCATTGCATCTGATTTTTTAAGGATGAACGTAATAAAAATCATGCTGGATGGTTCTCTGGGCGGTCGAACCGCCTTGCTGAAAGAACCCTATGCGGATTGTCCGAAGGAAACGGGTACACAGACTCATTCCCGCGAAAAACTGAATAAGATGGTTAGAATTGCCCACGACAATGGGTATCAGGTCGCCGTACATGCAATCGGAGATAAGGCGGCGGATATCGTGGCGGATGCGTATATTGCGGCATTGAAGGAAAACCCGAGAAACGATCATCGCCACGGTATTGTTCATTTTCAGATAACAGATGATGATCTGCTGAAAAAAGTAAGAGACGCGAATATTATTGCGTATATTCAGCCGGTTTTTCTGTCTTCGGATCTGGATATGCTCACGGACCGTCTAGGCGAAGAGCGTGCGCAGCATACATATATGTGGAAAACCATGCAGGACATGGGGATTCACACGGGCGGCGGCTCAGACGCACCGGTTGAGTCGTTTAACGTTTTGGAGAATATTTTCTGCGCAGTTACGAGACAGCGGATACATTCGGAGAATCATGAATGTCACTGTCCGCAGGAGTGCCTTGATATAAAAGATGCTGTGGCATTGTTTACGTCAAAGGCCGCGTATTTGACTTTTGAGGAAAACAAAAAAGGAACGATTGAAGTGGGTAAATATGCGGATCTGGTGGTACTTTCTGATGACATTTTTCAAATTGACGCGCAGAAGATCCAAGATGTCGCTGTACTGAAGACAATGGTAAATGGGGAGTTTGTTTTTTCAAAAGAATAATGTAGGCAGAAAAAAGGCAGCCACCGAGATGTCGGTTTGAAAAACCATGTGCGGCAAGATTCAAAATATGCTCGTGGCGGGGAGATGAGAAATGTAGTAGACAGATGTACGAAATTTGCGGTGTTGTGTGATGAGTCTTTTTGATTTCTAAAAAAGATATCAAAAAATCGGTGATACTGCGAGCGATCACAAATGAAGTGTTCGGATTCAAAAAACGGAGGAGAATTCAAAATGAAAAAGAAAGAAGCGGGAGAGAAGGTAACTGCAAAACAGGGACTACTCCTTTTGTTTGCGGCAGTGCTGGTAATCGTTGTTTGCAAAATTGTATTTAGTGTAGATACGAAAACTACCTTGATGCTTTCCGGTGCAATCGGTGGAATCATTTGCATGATTTGGGGCTTCAAGTGGGAGGATATTGAGAGCAAATTTGCCGAGGGAATCAAATCGACGGCAATGCCCATTGTTTTGCTCATTGTAATTGGTATGATGGTTGCTTCATGGATTTTGTCCGGAACAATTCCAACCATGACTTATTATGGAATGAAGCTGCTGGCTCCGGGGCAGTTTTTGTTCTTATCGTGTATTTTGTGCTCCGTGATGTCAGTTTGCACGGGTACTTCCTGGGGAACTGTTTCCACTCTGGGCGTAGCACTTTTGGGTGTGGCCATGGGGCTGGGAATTCCTATAGAGATGACTGCCGGCGCCATTGTGGTTGGATCGTTTTTTGGCGACAAAATGTCTCCTCTGTCTGACTCCACAGTGTTGGCGGCCTCGTGCGCGAGAGTGAATTTGTTGGATCATGTCAAGCATATGTACTATTCGACTGTTCCGGCGATGGCCGTTTCGTTAGTACTGTTTTTCGTGTTGGGTTTCAGGTTTAAGGGTGGAGCGATATCTGGTGTGGATTATGATGAGATTCTCGCCGGGCTTGACGCCTCCTTTAATTTAAGTCTCTTAACCCTGCTGCCTCCGATTGTAGTACTGGTGTTGGTCCTGATGAAAAAACCTGCGATTCCTACGTTTGGAGCGGGAATTGTTGTCGCTTTTATTATTGGTATTGTGACGCAGGGTGCGGATCCGATAGAAATGCTTAACGCGATGAGTAAAGGCGTTTCCATGGAGACTGGCATTCCTATCGTCAACACTCTGGTAAACCGGGGCGGCATTGTGAGCATGCTGGATACCATTGGCCTGATATTGTCTGCGGCAATTTTTGCAGCGCCAATGAGAGCGTCGGGCAGCGTAAATGCCATATTTGAGGCGGTCAAAAAGGTTGCGAAGACGCCTACGCAGTTTATGGTATTGGCACTCATTATGCAACCGATCCTGCTTGTGGCAACAACTTCCTATTTTGTCACGATGCCTGTTACAGGCGAATTGGCGGCGGACGCTATGGATGAAATGGGGTATTCCAGACTGAATCTTTCCAGAATGATGGAGGATGGCGGCACCGTTGTCTGCCCATTGATTCCTTGGGGAAATACGGGAGCGTTTATCACGGCTACATTAGGTGTTACGCCTTATGAATATTTCTTCTATATGCCGTTTATTTGGCTGTGTTTTGTGTTCGACATGCTGTCAATCGTCACTGGCATTGGACTTAAGAAGGCTGATGGATCTATGGTTACCCCTATTTTCAAAAGGAAAGCGTCCTGAATTCATCGTCACTGAAAAGGACAAAATGCCTATCGGCGGGTAATTTCTGCCGGGTTGACAAGAGTAGATAATAGGTGCCCTTTGATGCAGGAGAATAAGGGTACTGCATCAAGATTGGGTGTTCGAGCCGCACTACTCGGGCCAAAAGCCCTCTGAAATCGTTGATTTCAGAGGGCTTTTTCTTGTCTTTGACTACTGCGGCGCAGGGGGTGAGCCGGCTTACACTTTTAATATGATTCTCCGCTCAAACTCCTCCGCAATATCCAGCAGATCCTGATCCAGATACGACAGGGCGATGTTCTTCATCTCCGGGTCTGCGCCGTAGTATGCCTCTGCAATGGCGCCGGCCATGTCGGCAATGGTGTCGCTGTCGCCACCGATGGAAACGGCATTGCGGATAGCGTCCTCGAAGCCGGTGGATTCAAAGAACGCCTCCAGCGCCTGCGGCACAGAGCCTTGGCAGGTCTCCACGAAATCGTAGTCCGGCCGGATCTCATCCAAGGTAAAACCGATGGGATAGAACCGCTCCGCATACTCCCGGATCTCTGCCATAGAGTGACCCGTTCTCGCCAGATAAATGGCTCCCGCCACCACCACGGCGCCCTTGATGCCCTCCGGGTGATTGTGAGTCACTTCGGCAGTGGCCGCCGCCAGTTTTTCGCACTCGTCCAAGGAACCGGCAAACCACGCCACCGGGGACACCCGCATGGCAGAGCCGTTGCCATAGCTGCCGTAAGGCTCGGTATCATTCTTCATCATCCATGTGCAGAATCTTCCGCCATAGCCGCAGTACGGGTGCAGCATCCCTACCTCGTGCATCACCCGGACAAGCTCCCGCTTGAAGGCGTCCATATCCGTGATGGTCTCATAGAGCAGCAGCGCCTTCGCCACCGCCAGCGTCATCACCGTGTCGTCGGTGTAGTCGCAGGTGTTGGTAAAAAGCTCAAACTCCTTGGATTTGCAGTTGTCAAATTCAAATCTTGAGCCGACAATATCGCCGATAATCGCTCCGAACATACGCTTACCTCCCTCTTTTCTGCACATCCTCGTCAATACGGCGCTTCCAGTCGGCGCTGAGAGGTTGGGCCGATCGAACGCTGCACACGGCGGCGCTGATGACCTCATAGTTCAGCGCCGTGCCCTCCTCGTCGCACTTGTAGTTCACTGCTCGGTCGGCGTCAATACCAAAGCGGGCTGCCTCCTTGGCTGCGTCGATGTTTGCGCCGAGGAACAGGAACTCCCAGCCGTATTTTTCCTTCTGACGCTGGATCATGCGCCGCACCGTCTCGTAGTTATAGCGGCGGCTGGCGTTTTCATAGCCGTCGGTGGTGATGATGAACATCGTCTTTTCCGGCACATCCTCCCGGCGGGCGTACTTGTGGATGTTCCCAATGTGGTGGATGGCCCCGCCTACGGCGTCCAGCAGCGCCGTGCAGCCCCGGGTGAAATACTCCTTTTTCGTCATGAGCGGCACCTCGGCAAGGGGCAGGCGGTCGTGGATGACCGTGCTGTCGTTGTCAAACAGCACCGTGGAGATCAGCGCCTCCCCCGCCGCCTGCTTTTGCCTCGCGATCATGGAGTTGAAGCCGCCGATGGTGTCCGCCTCCAGCCCCGACATGGAGCCGCTGCGGTCCAGGATGAAAACCAATTCTGTCATAAAAAGCCCTCCTTCGTTTGTCTGTGCTTACATTGTAGCGCGGCCGAAGGAGGGTTTGGTCGCCTGTGGGGCGACATTTATGTTACATTTTTGCAGCTTTACAGTTTCCCCAGCCGCTCCAACCGGGACTCGATCGCGCCGGAGGTACGGCCAAAGTGCGTACAGAGGTCTTTCTTTTTCATACCGCCGTCGAACAAGCGGCATAACTCATCGTCCAGTTCCTCCGTCCAAGGTTTTCCATTGTTTTCGGGCAGCGGTTTTTTCCGTCTGCGGGACAGTTCCTCCACGGCGCAGTTCAGTGCGCGAACGATCTCGCCTTTGTTGCATACATGGTCGTCCGGCAAGACCTCGCCGGTCAAGGGGTCAACGCCTTCCGCCAAAGCCATCAGCAGTTCTTTTGCTCGTTGTATATCCATGGTGTTTCACCTCTTCTTTATTTTTTCAAGCGGCTTTCCCACTCGGCTTCCTTGAAGCCGACCAGCGCGAAGTTATCACCCACCAGCAGCGGGCGCTTGACCAGCATCCCGTCTGCTGCAAGGAGCTTCAGCATCTCATCCTCGCTCATTTCGGGCAACTTGTCCTTTAGCCCCATAGATTTGTATAGCAGACCGCTGGTGTTGAAAAGCTTTTTCAGCGGCAGGCCGCAGCGCTGATGCCACGCAGACAGCTCTTCATAAGTAGGATTTTCCATTTTGATGTCCCGGAATGTATAAGAGATGCCGTTCTCGTCCAGCCACTTCTGTGCCTTCTGGCAGGTGGTGCATTTGGGGTAGCAGATAAAAGTCATTGGTCACGCTCCTGTTTTTACAAAAGTATATTTCTTGCCCATTCCGTGCAGGCATCAGATTCTTTCAAACCAAGCTCCTGCCAGATGCCTGCATAGTACAGCCCCTTATTGGGATTTTTAGCGTTATTCGATCTTTTCCCGTATATGTGTTTCTCGTCATACACTTCATTTAACACCCAAGTTGCTTTTGTGGCACCTTCCAACGTCAATACGCGCTTTTTGTCAAAGCACAGCACTCCTGCACCAGATTTGCTTTCATCCAACGAAAGCCTCTCTGATGCTTTGAAAATCACATTTGTTGAATTGCCTATTCGTCCATCAGATGAATGCGGATGCCACCAAACTTTCTTCTGTTCTTCAGGTGTAGAAATAATTTCACCAACCTGAAGGTATCCCCAAATCACTTGGAGGTCTTTTCCTCGATAGAAATCACTGCGGCTCCGTGAATATCTGTATGTTCCCTTTTTGCATTCCACAAAGTGAAAATTCCCAAAAAACAGGAAAATATCTCCTTGTGCCACACCGATATTCTTCAAGTAGGTGGCTGCGGCATTTCGTTGACCAAAAGCAGGGAACCATCCGTCGATATTTTTCACACGCCGTCCTAAATCCAAATCAGGATCAAGATGGCAGTGATCTCCACCCTTATATCGCAGGTCGTGCAATATCTGAGAATACTTGGTTCCGTTGTAGCAGAGGGAATCGTATGTATCGATATCATTACTGGGAATAGGAAAGGAAATCATCGTGCCATCTTCAAAGATAGGGCTGACAATGCCGCCGTTTGCGGAATCAAATCCTTTTCGACTGAGTATAATTTTCATTTCTCTTCCTCACGCTCCCAACAAGCTCTGGTCAAAGGCAAACAGCGCCTCGTTGATCTTGAAAATATCGTAGTCCCGCTGCATGATGAAATACTCGATAATGACGTCAAACTTGCTGCTGGGGCTCAGGGCGTAGCCCGCCCGGGCAATGAGGTCGCGGGTCTCCGGCAGGCTCAGCTCCAGGGCGATGGCGAAGGCCACCGCCGTGGGCTTGGAGGGCTTGTAGTCCGGGTTGTTGCGGATTTTGGAGAACAGCTTGCGGTCCACATTGGCCTTTTTGTAGATTTCAGAATCCTTTTTGCCGCTGCGGTCAATGAGCTTCAGCAGGGTCTCCGAGAATCCGGCGTCCAGATGCGCCAGCGCCTCGTCCAGCCCGGAGGTCGCCATGGGCGCGTCCTCGTAGGCGGTCAGCATCCGGCTTTCGACGACGCCCATCCGGCGCATCCGCTCCCGGCGGGAATCGGTGTGGGCGTCCGCATAGTGGTCGTCGATGTAGGCGGCGATGTCCGCAAACAGCTTGTTGCCGATCTGGTACGCCGCGCGGCTGAAAACCACAAGATACACCGTCATGTCGTTTTCAGCCAGAAATTCGCTGATGGTGTCCACCGCCACCCGCAGCGCCTGATCCTTGGGATAGCCGAAAACGCCGGAGGAGATCAGCGGGAAGGCCACCGTCTCACAGCCGTGCTCCTTCGCCAGCGCAAGGCTCGTCCGATAGCAGGAGGCCAGCTGCTCCCGCTCGCCGCACTTTCCGCCGTTCCACACGGGACCCACGGTGTGGATGATGTAGCGGCACGGCAGGCGGTAGGCTTTCGTGATCTTGGCGTCGCCGGTTTTGCAGCCGCCAAGCCGCCGGCACTCTTGGAGCAGCTCCGGCCCCGCCGCCCGGTGGATGCAGCCGTCCACGCCGCCTCCGCCCAGCAGGGATTCCTTCGCCGCGTTGACGATGGCGTCCACGGGCATTTTCGTGATATCGTTGCGAACGATGATAAGGGGCATTGTGTCACCAGCTTTCAGGGATTCAAAATCAAGCCAAAGCGCCGTCCCCGGCCCGCAAAGGCCCGGCGTAGGCGCAGCCCATCACTCTGCCATCTCCCGGGCAAAGGCGGCGGCGGTGTCCCGGATGCCGGGCAGGTGCAGAAGGCTCCCCCGCTCGTTGGCGGTCTCCAGCAGGCAGAAGTGGGGCGGCAGGAAAAAGGACTTGTTCATATTCAGGGCCGAGATCAGCTGCCGGGCCAGCAGGTCGCCGCCGGAATAGCCGGACACCACCAGGCCGAACAGCCGTTTGTCATAGAACCGGGTCTGGCGGAACAGGGCCGTCAGCCGGTTGACGCAGGCGGTGAGATTGGCGGACAGGGCGTCGTTGTAGTTGGCGCACAGCATCACCAGGGCGTCGCACCGGCGGACGGCCGGATACACCTCCTCCACCATGGGGCCGCCGTAAAAGCAGCTGCCCTGCTCCCCGAAGTGGAGACAGGCGGTATAGCTGCACCCGTTGCAGTCGGGGACGGTGCCGTTGCGCAGGCCCACCTCCTCCACGGCTATCTCCGGCGGCAGAGCCGCCTTCACCAGCTCCCACAGGGCCAGGGTGTTGGAGGTGCTGCACTGGGAGGCGTGCAGGGCCAGCACCCGCCGCACCGGCGGCAGGGGCCGCCACCCGTCCAGCCGGGCGATCAGCTCCCGGACCGCCAGGCGGAAGGCGGTTTTTTCGTCCACGCCGCCGATCTGGGCCTGGATGCGGAAATTCCGCAGGGAGCCGGTGGCCTCCACCAGTGGGCGGCCCAGAAAGGCGCAGCCCGCCTGATTGGCAGCAAACACCATGTCCCGGGCCACGTCCTTGGTATAAAACTCCCCCACGCCGGTGACGATGACCCCGGCCACGCTGCCCCGCAGCAGAGTATCGCTGCCCCGCAGGGCCCGGAGCATCCCATAATAGGCCAGGTTGCAGCCGCTGGGGTCCAGGGCCACAGCAAACAGCAGCCGCCGGTTCTGCAGGTCCTCCATGCCGTCCTCCGGGCGGCGGATGACGCTGCCCGGAGGCAGCAGCGGCTCCAGCAGGGCCCGCAGCGGGGTGCTGTATAGGTTCTCCGGCAACAGTACCGTGATGGACATGGCTCACGCCCCCTTTCCGTCAGTCAATGGCCCGCAGGCGGTCCATAGTGGTTTGCAGGCGGTCTTGCAGCTGCCGGGGCAGAGGCAGACGCTCCAGCTCCGTGCCCGCCGCCGTTACCCGGTTCCGGGCCCCCATGAACACGCCGCCCAGGTATGTGGACGAGCAGTGCCACTGGCCCCGCAGACACAGCAGCAGACTCAGCGCTCCGGAGGACAGGGCCGGGGCCACATAGGGCTTGAAGCCCATCTCTCGCATCTGGAGGTTGGCGTGGACGGTCCGCTCCGTCAGCAGACGGGACAGCCCGTCGTCATAACGGTCGATGGAGTTGGCCACCACCAGGTCCTCCCCGTGGGGGCCGAAGGTGCGCCCATCGGTCAGGAACGAGGCAAAGCGGGGGTCCTGCCGGGCGTAGTAAGCCGCCCGGGCGTTCATGACCCCCAGGCCGAAGCCCCGGACCTGGCAGGTCAGCAGGCCCTGATAGTCCATCCCGCCGCCGGGAGCGCGGTTGCTCTCCGTCAGCACCGCCCGGCACAGGGGGTCCACCGGGTCGCTGACCACGCAGAACAGCCCCCGATAGCGGGCCTCCCGGGCCTTGCGGGCATACAGGGCCGCCAGCTCCCGGTTCAGCTGATACTGAGCCATGCGCACGTCGCCGGTTTTCACCGCCGTGTCCGGCACGAACCGGGACGCGCAGAACAGGAACACATCCCCGTCGAACAGCCGCTCCGGAGGCACGATCTCCACCGGCGGCAGAGCGTCATAGGGCCCCGGCAGCTGGATCTGGTTCAGCTCGAACTCCCAGCGCCGGGCCACCCCCTCCCGCAGGTCGCAGATGCCGATGGAGGAGATCACGTCCCCGCCCATAAGCCGCAGGCCCAGCAGCAGGGTGCTGCCCACATCGCCCAGGGCCAGCAGGTTCACCCGGACCTTTTCCGGCCGGGACACAGGAGCCAGCAGCTCCTCAAGCCGGGGGTGGGACCCGTTCACCGCCCGGACCCGCCCCGCCCGGATGGCGGACAGCAGCGCCGGGGGCACATCCTCGGGGCACGGGGCGGTACACAGGGACGCCACCCCCTCCTCCTCCGTCAGCTGGGCCGGGTCCGTTACCGGGAAGGTGTCCCGCCCGGCCAGGGGAGGCCGATGAAACACCCAAAGCACCTCTCCCGTCTCCGGCAGGGCGGATATCTCCGGGTACGGCAGGGCCCCGGCGCTGCACAGGGTGCGGCCGTCATAGGTATAGTAGTGATACATAGGGACACCTCCTTATCTCATGCGCCGCAGCTGCTCAATGTCTCCGTCCAGATAGGTGGAGGCGGCGCGGGTCAGGTCATAGGTCATGCAGGGCCCCTTGTCCGGGCACAGAGGCAGGATCACCGCCTCGCCCAGCCGGGCCAGGGTCAGGTTCCGGGCGTACAGGCTCCGGTACTCCGTTTCCAGAGCCAGCAGAATGTCCCGGGCATTTTCCAGGCAGCACAGGCTCAACTGCCACACGGCTCCGCCGTCCACATCCGGCAGCTCCGGGGACGCGTAGGGCAGGATGCGGTTCACCGAGGGCTGGAGCCCGCCGGGCAGACGCCCCGGCCGCCGGACGGTGTCGCCGCCGATGAAGGGATACAGGGTGGATTCCACAAACCAACGGCGCAGGTTGGGCAGATAGTAGATGCTGTCCACGGGATAGCCCAGCTGCTCCATCAGATCCCTGCCCATGCCGGTAAGATAGCCCACCAGCACCTGATCCACCTGGGTATGGGTCTGCCGCAGCAGCGGGGCCAGACGGCGGATGCGCTTGCCGTCGTGGAGCATGTCGTCCACCAGGATCACGGGCCGGTCAAAGGCCCGGATGGTGCGGACCTGATCCGCCAGCGGCGAGTAGTCCGGATATGCCTCGATGGAATAGGCGGACAGGTCCGGCTCGTACACCTTGTCGGTGCGCAGGGTCTTGGTGACGGTGTTGGGCACTGCCACGCCGCGAAGAATTTTGCCGTAGGGCACGCAGATGTCCGGCCCCAGCTGCCGGGGAACCAGCGGCTCCGCCGGAACGCCGTTGCGGGCGGTGATGCGCTGCAGGAGCCGGTGATAGATGACCCCGGCGCTGAGACTCAGCACCAGCTCGCCGGGATACAGCCGGGTCAGGGCCTCCTGCAGACGGATGCGGCCGGCAGACACCGCCGCCGCCACGGCGGGCCGCCCCGCCAGGGGCTGCTTGATGGCGGTGTCCACGTTGCGGCTGAGCACTAGGGGCCGCCGCATATCCACGGCCAGGGCGTCCCGTTCCCCGCCGGAAACCGGCACGAAGCCCTGGCGCAGCATCAGCTGCCGGGCAAAGGTCGATGCCGCCCCCTCCAGGGGAACATACAGTCCGTAGGCGTATTCCCGGCTCAGGGCCAGAGTCAGGACCTCCGTCAAAAGCAGCTGGCCGAATTCCTCCTGCTGTTCCCCCCGGGGCACCAGCAGGCCCGATACCAGCAGGGCCCGGCCTCCGGTGCTCTGACGCACCAGACCCGTCAGGGCGGGGCTTTTCAGCCGGGAGAACAGCATCTGAGAGTCCAGACACCGGAAGGTAACGGCCCCCAGAACGCAGGTCTGGCCGCTGCGGTGCAGCAGCACCGCCTGGTCGCCGGACTCAGACACCGCCCGGGCCACGGCGGAGCCGTCGGGCCCCAGCTCCCGCAGCAGGGGCAGCAGCTCCTCCGCCGGGTGCTGGGATACGGAGAACTCCAGGTCCTCCGTTTGCAGCATGGGCTTGTCCTGGGGCTCCCGCAGATACAGGCCCCGGCGATAGATGAAGTCCTGCACCGCCGGGTCCACCAGCCGGGAAATATCCCGGTTGGCGTCCACCGCCTCCCGGATGCGGGTGGAGCTGATCTCCTCCAGCTGAGGCGGCAGCGTCAGCTCCACCACACGGCCCCGGATGCAGCCGTAGTCCACAGGGCCGCCCAGCTCCTCCCGGCGGAAGATCACATGGTCGAAGGTGTGGATGGAGTCCGGCTCCACGGGCTTTTGATAGGACGAGGCATGGGCCACCACGTCGCTGCCCACCACGATGGACACAGGCCGCCCGGGAAAGGCCTCCCGCAGGCACCGGAGATTCCCGGGGTTGGCGATGTTCACCGGGAAGTCCTCCGGGAAAATGTGAACGTGGAACTCGTCGGCCACGGACATGGCCGCGATGCGGCGGCGGATGCGGTAGGGCTGGGTCCGCTTGGACCAGGAAAATTCGTCGATGGCCAGCAGCACCTCGAAGCCCCGGTCCCGGATGGCCCGGACGATGCCCTTGTGGGACAGGGTGAAGGGATCGAAGGTGCCGGGGAAAAAGGCGATGGGCCGGGGTTCCTCAAAGGGGAACCCCCCGTGGAACAGGCGCTGCTCCGTCATAAAGCGGTACACCCGCCCCAGCATGGACGCCCGATAGTAGAAGGTCAGGGCGTCCTCGGCCTCCTCATAGCAGGTCTCCAGCAGCTTTTGCTCCGTCAGCAGAAAGGCCTGGCGCTTTTCATGCTCGCCCAGGCTGCCGGAGCCGAACACCCGGCGGCCCAGGACGAACATGGCCTCCTGCCGGGCGCCGCCGTCGCTGCCGGCCAGACGCTTCATCAGCATGCCCAGCAGCCGCTCCCGGCGGCTGCGGTAGGCCTCCGGCTCCTCCGGGAACCGGGCCCGGTAGGTGTCGTATTCCTCATAAATCACGCCCACGGTGTCCAGGGCCGAGGCCACCATCCGCACCGACGCGGCGTTGAGAGTCTGGCTCAGGTCCGCCAGCAGCTCCTCCAGCTGGGCCGGCGGCAGCCACAGGGCAAAGCGGCCCAGATAGTCGGGGATATACTTGGCAAACTCCTGCTGCCCCAGCTCCAGGCCCCGGGACAGCTCCACGGACACCTCGTTGCGCTGGTCCACCGTCAGCCGGGGGGCCAGGGCCAGCAGGGCGTTTCCGGCGCTGTGGCGCACCGTGACCCGGTCGCTGACCTTGATGAGGTTGGACAGGTGCGTGGCGATGTGCAGCACCGGTCCGTCCTCCCGGGCGGCGTAGTCCTCCAGCAGGCGGATGTTCACCTGCTTCAGTATCCAGGGGGTGGCGGTTTTCAGGTTGTCCAGAAAAATGTCGGAGATTACCTGCTCCGGCAGGGGCTCCGGCACGCCGCCCTCCATGATCCGGCAGCGCAGCAGCTCCAGGGACGCGCTTCCCCGGCAGTCGATCCTTTGCAGGATGCGCAGAGGGCGGCGGCTGCCGGGATCCAGCCGGTGCAGCCGGTCCACCAGCAGCATGGAGCCTGCCCGGACGGTGATGTCCTCCCGCTGGCACAGTCCCTGGGCAAACCGCAGCAGCAGCTCCTGCCGGGACCGGGTCAGGGCCGGCAGCGGCAGTCCCGCCGCCGTGTCCAGCAGCTGGAAGGCCACGTCGTCCTCCAGCTGGTCCGGGTGGCGGTAATAGGCGAAGAAGGGAGCCAGGAACCGCTCCTCCCGGCCCGGGCACCGCTGCAGCAGGGAGCCCACGGCGAATTTCAGGGTATAGCGGATCCACCGCCGGTGCTGGGGCATCAGCTTGTGGTCCGGGTAGATGATCTTTTGCAGGTACAGCTTCCACTGGTCCAGGTCCGTGGGCACGCCGGCGTCGGAGCGGCTGTCCGCCGGACGCTCCTTGGCATAGCCCGCGTGGAACCCGGCGATGATCTCGCCCATCAGCGCCGCCGCCTGGCGGCGGATGTCCCCCTCCCGGTGCATCAGCAGCTCATACAGAAAGGCCAGGGTCTGCACCTTCTGGGGAATGTGCAGATACAGGGAGTAGGACTCGAACACCCCCAGATAGGCCCGCAGCCGCCGCCAGTTGGTCTCGCCCCGGGCCTGCTCCAGCAGGGAGGCAAAGCTCCGCTGGCCCGTCAGCCGATGCATCAGGTCGATGTTGTGGCCCACACACTGCAGGGTCAGGGCCGTCAGGGCCTCCCGGTCCGTCATCAGGGCGGTGTGCTTTTCCGGCAGAGGCGGTGTGTCCCTGCCTTTCAGGGTCACATCCACCCCCCGGGACACCATGAACTGCTCGAAATCGTACAGCCGGGCGTACACCAGCTCATACCGCCGCCGCTTGGCCTGGTCCACGGCGTCCAGCTTGGACAGGATCACGTCGAAGGCCTCCGCCAGGGAGAAGATCTTCGTCACCTCCCGGCCCTGATCGTCCCGGGTCTGCTTCACCCGGAAATCGGCGTAGATCAGCAGCAGAGACTCCACCGACAGATAGTCCAGCTCCAGGTCCCACACGGAGTGGTTGGCGGCCACATGGCCGATATCCGTCATCCGCCGGCGGCGGAACCACTGGTCCGTGTAATAGTAGTGCAGATACGGCACCCGCTCTCCGGGGTGGCAGCCGAATTTGCCGATGTCGTGGCCGATGGCGCTGCCGGACACCAGGGCCAGGTCCAGGGGTACGCCCCCCCGGCGCAGGGCCCGTCCGGCGGTGACGGCCACATGGTGAACTCCCACGATGTGCTCCAGGGTCCGATAGGGCGTCACCTCCAGGCCCAGGCGCATCATTTCATACACATACTCCCGCTTCCAAAGCCGCAGCATCTGACCGAACTGGGCGGCAGCAGGGCAGTCCGTCAGCTCCTCAGGGGCCGGGGGAGCAAAGTCCCAGGCGGGGTCATAGTCCCGCAGCTCCCGCTCCGCGTCCAGCAGCACCTGCAAAACCGACAGGAAAAACACCGCCCCGGCTCCGTGGGACCGGTCCCCGTGCTTCTCCGGAAACAGCAGCCGCCGGGCAAAACCGTAGCAGTAAGGCAGCCAGCCCTCCCGGGGCCCCGGGCCGTCCAGCCGCTCCAGGTCCTCCCGGCACAGGTCCAGAGCCCCGGCGCAGGATACCCGGTCCGCCATCAGCGGCACAAAGCGCTGGAAATACCCCTCGCCCACCAGCTGCTGCACCAGGTCCTCCCGGCCGGCCAGGTATTCCGCCGCCGGGCGGCGGGAAAGCCGCCGCAGCAGTGCGGCGTTCATCTGGCGGATTCGTTTTCTCGTCATAGCACGGCCCCCTTTGCGGGAAATTTGGATTTGTTTCTATTATGCCACGCTCCGGCCCCTACCGCAAGAATAAATCCCGCAAAAATACGGGATAATATACCTGTCAAAAAAGGGCTTTGCCCTTTTGGAATAAAAGGCTTGCAGGCCCTCTCAGTCGGCTGCGCCGACAGCTCTCCCAAAGGGAGAGCCAAGGTCTTTTGGGCAAGTCATTTTTCCGTATTCTGGGGGTGCAGCAGGTGAAGATCGTGCAGGACGCCTTCCTCCGCCGGACGGAGGAGCTGGATGCGCGGCTGGGCGTGGGCCGCAGCTTCGATATGGTGGGCCGCAGCCTGACCGTCGGGGGCCGCCGGGCCCGGCTGTGGGTGGTGAACGGCTATGCCGACGACGCGGTGCTGGAGCGGGCCATCTCCGGATGGCTGCCCATCCGGGACCTGAACGGCATCGGTACGCTGGAGGCCTTCGTGGCGCAGTACGTCACCGTGTCCGAGGCGGAGGCGGAGACGGACATGGACAAGGCCGTGACGGCGGTATTCTCCGGCAAGACCCTGCTGGTCATCGACGGCTACCCCGGCGGCGTGCTGATGGACGCCAAGCAATTCCCCCTGCGGGGCATTGAGGAGCCGGACACCAGCAAGGTGCTGCGGGGCAGCCACGACGGCTTTGTGGAGAGCATCATGAAAAACGCCGCCCTGCTGCGCCGCCGCATCCGGGATCCCCAGTTGACCCTGGAGGGGCTGGAGGTAGGGGGACGGTCCCACGCCGACGTGGCCCTGTGCTATCTGGCGGACAAGGCGGACCCGGCCCTGCTGGAGGAGCTGCGGGGCAAGCTCCGCCATATGCAGATCAGCTCCATCTCCATGAGCCAGGAGAGCATTGCCGAGGCCATCGCCCCGTCCCAATGGTGGAATCCCTTCCCCAAGACCCGGTATACCGAGCGCCCCGACGTGGCCACGGCGTCCATCATGGAGGGAGACGTGGTGCTGATGATCGACAACACCCCGTCGGTGATGCTGTTTCCATGCACCCTGTTCCGGTTTGCCGAGGAAATCAACGACTATTACTTCCCGCCCCTGGTAGGGTCGTATTTGCAGATCGTGCGGATGATCGTGCTGCTTTTGACGCTGTTTGTGACGCCCCTGTGGTTCCTGCTGGTAAAGGACCCGGAGAAGCTCCACGAGAGTCTGCGTTTTCTGCTGATCGGGGATGAATACTATGTGCCCCTGATTTTGCAGCTGCTGCTAGTGGAGCTGATCATCGACGTGCTGAAGCTGGCGTCCCTGAACACGCCGGACGTGCTCAGCAACTCCTTCAGCATGCTGGGAGCCCTGATATTGGGAGACTTTGCGGTGCAGGCCAGGTGGCTGGTGCCGGAGGTGCTGGTATACATGGCCTTTGTGGCCATCGCCAACTATGCCCAGCACAGCTATGAGATGGGCTACGCCGTGAAGCTGTGCCGCATGGCGCTGCTGCTGCTGATTTACTTCTTTGACTGGTGGGGCTTTATCGGCGGCATCATCGGCGTGGTGGCCATGATCGCCTCCACCCGTCCCCTGGTGGGAAAGGGGTATCTCTATCCCCTGATCCCCTTCAACGGCAAGGACCTCCGGGCCCTGCTGCACCGCCGGCCCATCAGCCGGGACAATACCTGACTGACTCCATCAAAAACCGGCCGCCCATAGGGGCGGCCGGTCTGTTTATTCTGTTTATCTGGATTGGAGCCGGTCCCGGAAATAGGGGATCCTGGGCAGCTGCTTCACCAGCAGCACCCCCAGCACCAGGCAGGCGATGGCCTCGCCGGCGCCCACGGTGGCGGCGTTGAGCCCATAGGCGGGCCAGAAGGCGGCAGAGGTCCCGGCCTGCTCATAGGCCAGCACCGCCCCCACCAGCACCATGTTGCACGCCACCGGCGGCAGGGCGGCCAGCCAGACATTGCGACATCTGGACGTGATCAGCGCGGCAATAAGGGTGGCCAGGGACCCCACCACGATATCCAGCACTCCATAGGGGCTGAACAGGTTGGCGATGAGGCAGCCAACGCCCAGGCCCCAGGCCGTCTCCGGAAACAGGAACGGCAGCAGGCACAGTGCCTCGGAAAAGCGCACCTGAATGGGTCCGTAGGTGATGCCGAACACCGCCCCCAGCAGGGACAGCACGGCGTAGGCGGCCGCCACCATGGCGGCCAGGGTCAGCTTCTGCGTATTTTTGTTTTTCATGTGGTACCTCCCATGTTTTGTTTAGAGAACGGCCCCGCCGGGCCGAACGAACGCCTTGCGGCGCTTGGACAGGTCGGGTCCCTGTCGCCGGAAAGTATACCACAGGACACGCCAAAAGAAAAGAGAAAATCCCCGCGCCAGGCGGGGATTTTTCCGGATGTCGGATTTTACGCGGCAGGGACCACGACCCGCAGCGCGCCCACGGACAGGCCCTTGGCATCGGTGAGGGTGATGTTGGCGTCGCCCCGGTCATAACACTGGGCCAGCACCAAAAGGCTGCCCTGGGGCAGCTGAGCCGCCGTGCCGTCGGGGTGCAGGCAGGGCACGGACTCTGCCGCCACGGCGGCCTCATACTCGGCGGCGTGATACGTCAGCTCATAGTACAGGGGCTGGCCGGTGAGCTGACCGGCCCACAGGTCCGCCTGGTCCATGGCCTGCATAGTCTCCGCCCACTGCTGCACCGACAGCATAGCCGCCACGGTGTCGGAATCCATGGGCAGGGGCCGGTGCTGGTCCTGGGCGGAAACGGTGAAGCTGCTGCCGCTGCGCTGGACGGATACATGTACATCGGCCCAGCTGTTCAGAGAATACGTCTCCTCCTGGAGGGACCAGACCGTCATCTCCAGGGAGGTCAGGCTGCCGGTCTCGGAGTACCGGGCCCGCAGGGTCCGCAGGGCAATGCGGTTATCGATAGCCCCCACGGCAGCGTAGATCCGGTCCAGCAGCGCGTCATAGTCCGTGGGCCGGTACTCCCGGGGAATGGTCATCCGGCTGCTGGACGACAGGTCCAGAGCCACCCGGTAGCATTTCTCCGTGTCGGTGGTCAGGGGGCAGTACACGGCCTCCTGGTCGATCCAGCCGATGGACAGGCCGGACAGCCCCGGCTCCGTGATGGTCTGGCGCTGGGTGGGGTCCTTCAGGTCCACGGCCACCATGCTGCCGCCCCGGACAAAATACAGCTTCCCGGACACGATGGTCAGGGGCTGGGGATAGCTGCCCATCTCGGCAATCAGCTCCTGGGTGCCGTCGTCGTGGCGATAGCTGACAGAATACGTGGTGCCGTCGTCGGACAGGAAAAAGTTATCCACACTCCACTGTTCCTTTTTCCCGCAGCCGGACAGAAGGGACAGCAGCATCAGGGCCAGCAGCCCCGCAATCAGTCGTTTCATATCAATCTACCTTTCCCCGGGCGCGGAGAACGTCGTCTGCCGTAATGACAGTCAGATCCTCCCGGGTAACGTTTTCCATGGCGGCCAGGCGGTTGTTCTGGGCCACCAGAATGTGTTCAAACAGGTTGCGGACGCCCCGGGCATTACCGAAGCTGTCGTCCGCCGACTCCTCGGCGATATAGTCCCGGACCAGGGGGCGGGCGTCCTCGGTCAGCCGGTAGCACCCCTTTTTGCACTGCATGTCGAAGATCTGCACCATTTCGTCGGCGGTATAATCCTCAAACAGCAGAAATCGGTTGAACCGGGACTCCAGGCCCGGGTTGGAATGGATGAACTTGCCCATCAGGTCCGTATACCCCGCCACGATCACCACCAGGTCGTCCCGGTGGTCCTCCATGGCCTTGAGGACGGTGTCGATGGCCTCCTGTCCGAAGTCGTTTTCGGACTTGCCGTTGAGGGCATAGGCCTCGTCGATAAAGAGCACGCCGCCCATAGCCTTTTCAATGACCTTCTGGGTTTTCAGCGCCGTCTGGCCCACATAGCCCGCCACCAGGCCGCTGCGGTCTACCTCCACCAGCTGGCCCCGGGACAGAATATCCAGGCTCCGATAGATGCGGGCCATCATCCGGGCCATCATGGTCTTGCCGGTGCCGGGATTGCCGGTGAACACCAGGTGCAGGGACATGTCCGTGGTGGGCAGGCCGTGCTGCCGCCGCAGCTGGTATACGGAGGCCATGTTGATCAGGTTATGGACCTCCTCCTTGACGGTTTGCAGACCGATGTAGCTGTCCAGCTCCGCCAGCAGGTCCTTCATGTCCTCCTTGGGCAGCGGCTCCGGGGCCTCCGTCTGCTGCTCCGGGCCGCCGGACTTCTTGTCCGGGGCCTTTTCCGGCATCTTATCCGGGGCCTTTTCCGGCGTTTTGTCCGCCGGGGACAAGGGCGTGCCCCAGAAATCCGCATTCATGCTGCGCAGGTTCCGCTCCGTCATGGAGCGGATCACGTCCAGCTGCTGGAGGATGATCTCGTCTTTTTTATCCATTATCCGCGCTCCTTCCGTGGGATAGCTTTACATGGTTCATGGCCCGCAGCAGCAGGGCCGACACGAAGCCCGTCAGGGCTCCGGTAAACAGGGATACCGCCAAAAGAAACGGCAGGTAGCCCAGGACGGCGGTGTTCCCCAGGGTAATCAGGGCCGCAGCCATCTGGCCGATGTTGTGGGCCGCCGCGCCGCCGATGGACACGCCGTATACCGACAGGCCCCGCAGCCGGGTCAGGGCCATCATTACCAGCATAGCCAGCACGCCGCCCAGCAGGGAAAACAGCAGGGCCGAGGCGTTGCCGGCAAAGAGACTGCCCAGCAGGCACCGGGCCACCAGAATGCACAGGGCCGGAGCGGCCCCCAGCTGATACAGGGCAAACACCGTGACGATATTGGCAAGGCCCAGCTTCACCCCCGGCAGGGGAATGAACAGCGTCACGGGAAACAGGTTTTCCAGGGTGCTCAGGCCCAGAGCCAGGGCCGTCAGCATCGCGCACATGGCCACCTGGCGGGTAGATATCTTCATGCCGCCCCTCCTATCCCAGCACCGCGTCGGGGCCGCCGCCACCACCGCCGGTAAGCTGCACCACCACCTGCTCCGGCAGGCAGACAATGCTCTGCCCCGCCCGGGTGATGGTGCCGGTGTGGACGCAGTCCTGGCCCGGGCAGTCGCTCTCTGCCACCCGGACGCCGTCTCTGTCCAGGAGGATGGTCAGGTGATAGTCCCCCTCCACGGTGACGGTCATCTCCTCTGTAAGGCGGTCCAGCTCCACGGTCTGCACCACCTGCCCCCGGTGGACAATGGCGGCAGTCAGCGGACCGGACCGGGCCAGACCGCCGTAATACCACGCCGCCGTGAAAATGGCCAGG
>FR884123.1:40528-43771 GCA_000435975.1 Oscillibacter sp. CAG:241
GCCACAATGGCTGCCGCCAGTCCGTCCCACCAGGTGGGCCGGAGCTCAGGGCTCGATGGACGCATACGCATAGCCGCTGCCCTCGGTTTCCGTCAGTTTATCCGCCAGGCCGGGGGTATACAGCACCTGCCCGTCCTTGGTGATGAGCACCATATCAAAGCCGCCGTTCTGCCGCCAGAAATCCTGGGCGGCCTCCCGGCCCATCACATACAGAGCCGTGGAATAGGCGTCGGCCATGGTGCCGTTATCCGCCACAATGGTGACGGACAGCAGGTCCCCCTGCACCGGCCAGCCGGTCTTGGGGTCCAGAATATGCTGATACACCGTTCCGTCCGGGCCGGTGAAATACCGCTGATAGCCGCCGGAGGTGACGGCGAAGGCGTCGGTCAGGGAGAGCATAGCGGCATAGCCGTCCTGCTCCGGGTGTTGCACCGCCACACTCCAGGCAGCGCCCCCGGGCTTTGTCCCCCGGGCGTACACGTTGCCCCCCAGGCTCACCAGGGCGCTGTCTACCCCGTATTGGGCGAAAATATCCGCCAGCCGGTCAGAAGCGTAGCCCTTGGCGATGCCGCCCAGGTCCATGGCGCAGCCCGGATCCAGGGTGATATGGGTGCCGTCCGCCGTCACATGATCCACCCCCACCAGGGGAAGCAGGGCGTCGATCTGCTCCTGCTGGGGCACTTGGGGGCTGTCGGTGGTGATGCCCCACAGGGTCACCAGTGGGGCCACGGTGGGGTCAAAGGCCCCGCCGGTGGTCCGGCTCAGGGCCACAGCATCGGCAATCAGGTCCGCCGTCTCCCGGGACACATCGGCTCTGCCCTGCCAGTTCAGGGTATCAATTTCGCTGCCCTCCCGGGTCCGGGACAGGGACGCATCCAGACGGTTCAGCTCCTGGCCGCAGGCGGCCAGCGCCTCCGATGCCCCATCGCCGTAGGCTGCCAGGCTCATATAGGTATCCATGGCGAACAGACTCAGCTGCTCCGGCTCCGGCTGCGCACCGCACCCGGTCAGGCACAGTAGCAGTCCGGCCAGTATCCCGCAGAACAGACGCTTCATAGCTCCCGTCTCCCTTCCAGGGCACGCATCAGCGTGGCGTCGTCGGCAAATTCCAGGTGCCCGCCTACGGGGATGCCGTAAGCCAGGCGGGTGACCTTCACGCCGAAGGGCTTTAAGAGCCTGGCCAGATACATGGCCGTGGTTTCCCCCTCGGTGTCGGGATTGGTAGCCATAATGACCTCATGAATGCCTCCCTTGGCCACCCGGTCCACCAGGGACTTGATCTGCAGATCATCGGGGCCCACATGGTTCATGGGCGACAGCACCCCGTGGAGCACGTGATAGCGGCCATTATACTCCCGGCTGCGCTCGATGGCCACCACATCCCGGGGATCCGCCACCACGCAGATGGTGGTGTCGTCCCGCTTGGGGGAGGCGCAGATGGGGCACAGGCCCCCGCTGGTCAGATTCTGGCATACGGGACACAGAGTCACGCTGCGCTTGGCCTCCAGAATGGCGTCGGCAAAGGCCTGGGCCTTGTCCTGGGGCAGGTTCAGCACATGAAACGCCAGCCGCTGGGCGGATTTGGAGCCGATGCCCGGCAGCCGGGCAAACTGCTCCACCAGGTTTTCAAGGGGTGCGGGGAAAAATTCCATAGTCCATCGTTTCCTTTACGCAAAAATCAGCCCCGGAGCTCCCGGATGCGGGCGGGGATGTCCGCCGCCTTGTATACGGCGGATCCGGCCACCAGCACGTTGGCGCCGCTGGCGATGCAGACCTTGCAGGTATTGGGGTCCACGCCGCCGTCTACCTCCAGCTCGCAGCCGGGGTTCATGGCGTCGATATACTCCCGGATCTGCCGGACCTTGGGCATCATATCGGCCATGAATTTCTGGCCGCCGAAGCCGGGCTCCACGGTCATCACCAGGATCATTTCCACCCGGTCGATAAACGGCAGCACCGCACTGGCGGGGGTCTTGGGCTTCACCACCACGCCGGCCTTCTTCCCCTTGACATGAATCTTATCGACGGCGGCCAGGATGTTCTCCTGGCTATCGGCCTCCACATGGCAGGTAACGATGTCCGCTCCGGCGTCGCAGAACTGGTCCACATACCGCACGGGCCGATCGATCATCAGGTGCACGTCCAGAGGCAGCTTTGTCACGGGACGGATGCACTTGACTACCGGAATGCCAATGGAGATATTGGGCACGAACAGGCCGTCCATCACGTCCACATGGACGTAATCGGCGGTGGAAATTGCTTCAATGTCCCGGCCCAGGTGGGCAAAATCCGCGGACAGGATAGAGGGAGAGATTTTGATCATGGGAAAATATCCTTTCTGTTTTCGGGGTGACGGGGCAGCGGCAGACGGCATAGGATGGCTCAAGCGGCCCGGGGCCGGAAGCTCTCCGGCCATCCCGGCGCAGCCCTCCCGCCCCACAGGAGACGCCGGCCGCCGCTTTTCAGATAGGAGGCCGGCGGGCGGATACCTGCCGGTCTCCATTGGAGATAGATATACATATATATTATACCAATCTGCTCGTCGGATTGCAACGAGGAAAAGGGCCGATCCGACGCATCCGGCGGTCTGAGCCGCAAAAATCGTGTCTTTTTTGTGAACTTTGCAAAGAAGGCCTTTACCTTTGCCGCAGTTTCCTGTAAAATAATCGTGTCCTTTCCCGGAAGGACTTCATTTTTTTGGCAGATCGAGGCATTTGTATGAGTTTCTTTCAAAAAATTGGCAATGCAATGGCCCGTTTCATGTATGGCCGCAACGGCGTGGACCAGCTGGGGCTCACCAGTCTATGGACGGCCATTGTCCTGGATGTGGTCAACCTGTTCATCAAGAACAAAACCGCCTATGCCATTCTTTCCTCCATCGCCCTGGTAATAACGGCATGGGTGGTGTTCCGGCTGTTTTCCAAGAACCTGTCCAAGCGCCGGGCAGAGAACGCGCTGTACATGAGCAAGGTGGTGTACCCCATGCGCCGGGCCCTGTCCCGCAGTCGGGATAAGGAGCACAAATATTTCACCTGCCCTAACTGCCACACAGTGTGCCGGGTCCCCCGCGGAAAAGGCCGCATTGTGATCACCTGTCCCAAGTGCCACGGTGAGATTCACGGCAAAAGCTGAAATTTGATATTGCATTCTGAAGTCCGGCACGGTCATAGACCGTGCCGGACTTGTTAAATCGCCGCAGCGAAACAAAAAAGCGGACATCCGAAGATGTCCGCTTTGTGTTGG
>FR884124.1:0-3080 GCA_000435975.1 Oscillibacter sp. CAG:241
ACAGCCGCAGAAGACTGCCGTCGCCGAAGTCCAGGGTCACGCCCTCTCCCTCCGGCAGCTCCTGCTGGCGCTTGCCCATTCCGGCCTGCCGGAGCTTTTCGCTGATACCGGCCCCGGCCAGCTGAGGATAGTGGATGCGGCTGCCGGCCCGCTCCAGCCACACGCCGTCATGTTCCCGGGCATACAGCACGCTGCTGTTCAGAGCGTCCATATACCGGCGGTATGCCGCGCTCTGCCGGGACGCCCACACAAGTGGCGTGGCCGTCAGCGCCAGCAGCACCGCCGCCAGGGTGATCCACAGCCCCAGCTTCAGGCGGCTGCGGTCCTTTTTGGACTGCTGCGCCTCCCGAAATGCTTCATACATGGTCATGCCTCCTTTGTTTATGTTCTGTAAACCTTATGATACCATACCCAGGCGGCCCCGTCAAGGCAAAAAGCTCCCCCCGGGAGAGACAAATGACTCTCCCGGGGGGAGCTCCTGCCTGGGGAAGGTTATGTACCCTCCGCCGGGCCGCTATACCAATCTGCTGCGGGGCAGGCCGAAGCTCACCGCAATGGCGTCGTCCACCCGCTCCATCACCGCGCCGTCCACCCGGCCCATCCGCTCCCGCAGGCGGCGTTTGTCCAGGGTGCGGATCTGCTCCAGCAGGATCACGGAATCCTTGGGCAGGCCGCAGCACTGGGCCGCCACCTCGATATGGGTGGGCAGCTTGGCCTTGCCCATCTGGGAGGTGATGGCCGCCGCGATGACGGTGGGGCTGTGGCGGTTTCCCGTGTCATTCTGGACGATGAGCACCGGGCGCACGCCCCCCTGCTCGCTGCCCACCACCGGGCTCAGGTCGGCATAATAGATCTCGCCGCGCTTGACATTCGTATCCACAAACGTTCACACTCCGCCGGAAGAAGTACCCGAAGCATCGGGTCACTTTCATTCTCCCACGCAGCCGGGGAATTTATACCCGGTTTTCCCGCCCCGTTTCATTCTATGGAGCCGGGGCGTCCAGTGTGCGTCAGAACCGCAGCAGCAGCTCCCGCTCGGTGACCTGCCCGTTTTGCAGATACACCCGGGGCACCCGCTTGCTGACGGCGCAGGTCAGCTCATAGGGGATGGTCCCCGCCTGGGCGGCCATGGTCTCCACCGGGTTCCGGGGCCCGAAGATCTCCACCTCGTCCCCCACGTCCACCCCGGGCAGGTCCGTCAGGTCGATCATGGACATATCCATGCAGATGCGGCCCCGCTGGGGCGCGGGACCCTTGGCGGTCATCAGGCTGCACCGGCCGGACAGGCACCGGAAGAACCCGTCGGCATAGCCGTAGGGCACCACGCCCATGCGGGTGCGGCGCTGGGTGGTGAACAGCCGTCCATAGCTGACGGAGGTGCCGGGCTCATAGGTCTTGGTGGTGCTGATGGTGGTTTTCAGGGTCATCACCGGCCGCAGGTCCAGCCCCTTGGCAAACTCCCCATACCCATACAGCAGCAGGCCCGGGCGCACCATGTCCAGGTGCATCTCCGGATAGCAGGCGGTGGCCCCGGTGTTGGCGCAGTGGCGCAGGGGGAAGCGCCTGCCGCGCTTTTCCTCCACCGCCCGGATCACCCGGCAGAACAGGTCAAACTGCCGGCGGGTATAGGCCACGCTGTCCGGGTCCGGCTCATCGGCCACGGCAAAGTGGGTGAAGATGCCCTCGGCCTCCAGCCCCGGCAGGGCGCAGGCCTGGCAGATGCCCTCCACGCCGCCGTCAAAGTGGCTGCCGTCGCAGAGATAGCCCAGCCTGGACATGCCGGTATCCACCTTGATGTGGATCTTCAGCGTGCCGCCCAGGGCCGTGGCCTCATGGCTGTATTCCAGGGCCTTGGCCTTGCAGGTGACGGCCTGGGTAATGTGGTGCTCTATCAGCCGCCCCACCTGCTCCTTGGGGGTGTGGCCCAGGATCAGCACCGGCATGGAGACGCCGTTGGCCCGCAGCTCCATGGCCTCGTCAATGCTGGACACCGCCAGATAATCCGCCCCCAGGTCCTGGAGGGTCCGGGCCACCTGCACGGCCCCGTGTCCGTAGGCGTCGGCCTTTACCACGCCCAGAAAGCGCACGTCCGGCCCGATATGCCGCCGCAGTCGGCGATAGTTGTGGGCCAGTGCGTCCAGGTCGATCTCCGCCCAGGTCCTCCGCAGTGTAGATTCCATGATGATAGCCTCTCTTTATTCTGAAGTAAAGGACAGCAGCCGAGCCGTCAGCACCACGCGGCTGTCCTGGGTAAACTCGGCATACAGCGGCGCGCCGCCGCCGTCCAGCCACACGGTGCACAGCACCTTGCCGCCGGCGGCGGTGGTGTCCAGGGCCAGACGCAGGCAGTCGGCCCCATCCAGGGTCTCCCGGCCCGCCTCCGCCAGATAGCCCTCCGCCACGGCGTGCAGCAGCCACGGCAGGCAGTTGGCCGGAGCCACGTCCCGCAGACTTCCGGCGGACAAAGCCGCCCCGTCGTAGGAAACCGTCAGGTCCTCCCCGCTGACGCTGGCCGTCAGGCCCGCCAGAGCCTCCGGGGCGGTAACGGTGGTCCCGGCGCCGGTGGGGGTCCAGTCACAGGACACGGTGAACGTGCGGTTCTCCGTCTCCAGGTGGCAGGTGATCTCCGCCTCCATATGGGCGGCCTGCATATCCCGGTACCGCTGGCGCAGGGCGTCCGTCTGGGACGCCGTTTTCCTCCCGCAGCCGGCCAGCAGCAGCGCCGCCGCCAGCAGCCATACCAAGCATTTTTTCACGGTAAACCCTCCCTTTCCGGAAGGCTCTCCGCTATCCCAGCGATGTTCTCTATCTATTGCAGCTTGCCGAAAAAGCCTCGCAGAGTTTGCCGCCCGCAGGCGGCAAATAAAGTGCAATCCGTTTTTTGCGGCGGCGTGTACGTCGCAAAAAACACTTCTCAGTCTGCAAGTGTGGAATTTGTTCGCTTTCAGCGAACAAATTATGCGCGCGGCAGGCTGCGAATCTTTTGTTTTAAAAGGGCAAAGCCCTTTTAAAACAGTGTCTGTCACTCCGTTACCTCCCGCAGAGCGGCAGGAATGGGGGCCAGCAGGTCCGACGGGGGC
>FR884124.1:3085-18189 GCA_000435975.1 Oscillibacter sp. CAG:241
CGGCAGGAATGCGGTCCAGCAGGTCCGACGGGGTCATGCCCCACAGGCCCACGTCCCGGGCGGCCAGGTCCCCGGCCCGTCCGTGGAGCCACACCGCCGCGCAGCAGGCGTCCATCGGCGCAAGGCCCAGGCCCAGCAGGCTCACCAGCATCCCCGACAGCACGTCGCCGCTGCCGCCCTTGGCCATGCCGCAGTTGCCGGTGGAGTTCACCATCCGCCGCCCGTCCGGGGCGGCAATGACCGTGCCGGGGCCCTTGAGCACCAGATACACCCCGTGCCGGGCGGCAAAGTCCGCCGCGGCCTGCTCCCTTCCCCGGGACAGGTCGCCGCCCGCCCGGAGGAATTCTCCCTCATGGGGCGTCAGCACCGTGGTGCGGCCCCGGCGCAGGGACAATGCATCCATATGCCCGGAAAGGGCGTTTATGCCGTCGGCGTCCAGCACCAGGGGCCGGTCCAGGTCCAGCAGCCGCCGGACCAGGGCGTCGCATCCGGGGCCGCGCCCCAGGCCGCAGCCCACAAGCACCGCGTCGCAGGCGGCGGCCCGCCGCCGGATGGGCTCCTCCGCCTCCGGGGACAGCCTTCCCTCCCGGGACGGCAGAGGAAACGGCATGACCTCGTCGCACTTGGCCGCCGCCACCGGCCACACCGGCTCCGGAACCCCCAGATACACCAGGCCCGACCCGGTGCGTACCGCCGCCCGGCCTGCAAATACCGCCGCGCCGGAAAAGCCCACGCTGCCGCAGATGCACAGCACCTTGCCGAAGGTGCCCTTGTGGCCCATGGGGTCCCGCCGGGGCAGACGCCCCCGGACCCACGAAGCCGTGATCTCCTCCATGCCGTCACCTCCCGGATTTTCCCTTAGTATAGCACGGTTTTGCGGCGATGGCGAGGTTTTTTTCCCGGTCCCCCCGGAATATTTGGTTCCTCCGGCCTTGACAGCGCCCCGGTGAAAAGAGTATAAATAGGTAACTGAACACAAGGAGGTATCCGCCATGCATTCTTCCACCCAACAGTTTGTCCGGGCCATGGACGCCAAGGACATCAAGCACTCCGACCCGGAGGCCGCCGCCGGCGGCCGGGAAACCGTCACCGTGATCTACAGCGGTGAGAATATTCCCTCCATCCGCATGCGCTTTTTCTTCGACCAGGACTGCCAGGATGTGGCCATCCGGGTATTTGACCTGGTGAAGGTGCCCGAGGCCAAGCTGGATGTTCTCCTGAAGGCCATCAACGCCGTCAACCGGCGCTTCCGCTTTGCCAAGTTCGTTCTGGACACCGACGACAACAGCGTCCAGGCCGAGCTGGACGCCGTATTCCGCAGCCACGACGTGGGGGAGATCTGCCTGGAGCTGATGGCCCGCTGCGTGGACATCTGCGACAAAGCGTATCCCGATCTGATGAAGGCCCTTTGGGCCTGAGTCGAGCCCCGTCGATTTTGGGGATTGAGTCCGGCGGTTCGATGTGTTATACTGGACTTACTTTTTCAGGAGGCAAGCTGTATGACACTCAATGAACTGAAAGTCGGCCAGTCCGGGGTCATCACCGCCGTGGGCGGGGACGGGCCCCTGCGCTGCCGTCTGTTGGATATGGGACTTATTCCCCGGACCGCCGTCCGGCTGCAAAAGGTAGCTCCCATGGGGGACCCCATCGAGATCCGCGTCCGTGGATACGAGCTGACCCTGCGGGTGGAGGATGCCATGAATATCCAGGTAAAGGGGGAGACGGTATGATCTTCGCCTTAGTCGGCAACCAGAATTGCGGCAAGACCACGCTTTTCAACGCCCTCACCGGCTCCAACCAGCATGTGGGCAATTTCCCCGGCGTCACCGTGGACCAAAAGACCGGCGAGATCCGGGGAGAAAAGGGCTGCTCCGTGGTGGATCTGCCTGGCATCTATTCCCTGCGGCCCTATACCCAGGAGGAGATCGTCTCCCGGGACTACATCCTTCAGCAGAAGCCCGACGGCATCATCAACATCGTGGACGCCACCAACATCGAGCGCAACCTCTATCTGACGCTGCAATTGCTGGAGCTGCGGGTGCCTGTGGTGCTGGCCCTGAACATGATGGACGAGGTCCGCGCCAACGGCGGCACCGTGGACGTGCAGAAAATGAGCCGCACGCTGGGCATTCCGGTGGTGCCCATTTCCGCCGCCAAGGGCGAGGGCGTGTCGGAGCTGGTGGACCAGGCACTCTCTGTGGCCCGGGGCCATGTGCTGCCCAAGGTCACGGACTTCTGTGCCGACGACTCCGCCGTTCACCGCTGCATCCACGCGGTGGTCCACCTGATCGCCGACCACGCCGACCGCATGGGCGTTCCGGCCCGGTTCTGCGCCGCCAAGCTCATCGAGGGCGGCGACGATCTGGCGGACCGGCTGGCCCTGGACCAGAACGAACGGGAGCTGCTGGAGCACTGCATCGTCCAGATGGAGACGGAAACGGGCCTGGACCGCAACGCCGCCCTGGCGGACATGCGGTACGCCTTCATTGAAAACGTGGTGGACGCCTCGGTGGTCAAGTGCCACGAAAGCCGGGAGCACGCCCGGTCCGTGCGGCTGGACCGTCTGCTGACGGGGCGATTCACGGCGGTGCCGGTGTTTTTGGGCATCATGCTGCTGACGTTCTGGCTGACCTTCGACGTCATCGGCCAGCGGCTGTCCGACTGGCTGTCCGTGGGGGTGGACGCCCTGACGGCGGTGGTGGACCGGGCGCTGACGGCCTACGGCATCAACCCGGTGGTACACAGCCTTATCGTGGACGGCATTTTTGCCGGTGTGGGCAGCGTGCTGGTGTTTCTGCCCATCATCGTGACGCTGTTTTTCTTCCTGTCCATTCTGGAGGACACCGGCTACATGGCCCGGGTGGCCTTCGTCATGGACAAGCCCCTGCGCAGGATCGGCCTGTCCGGCCGCAGCATCGTCCCCATGCTCATCGGCTTCGGCTGCTCCGTTCCCGCCATCATGGCCACCCGCACGGTATCCTCGGACCGGGACCGGAAAATGACCATTTTGCTGACGCCGTACATGAGCTGCTCGGCCAAGATCTCCATCTATGGCTTTTTTACGGCGGCGTTCTTTCCCCGCTACCGGGCTCTGGTGATGATCGGCCTGTATGTGCTGGGCATTGCCATCGGCATTGCGGCGGCCCTGATCATGAACAAGACCGCCTTCCGCGGAAAGCCTGTGCCCTTTGTCATGGAGCTGCCCAACTACCGGCTGCCCAGCGCCAGAAGCGTGGCCCTGCTGCTGTGGGAAAAGGCCAAGGATTTCCTCCAGCGGGCGTTCACGGTGATCTTCTGGGCCACCATCGTCATCTGGTTCCTCCAGAGCTTCGACACCCGGCTCAACGTGGTGTCCGACAGCTCCGGCAGTCTGCTGGCCCTGATCGGCCAGGTCATCGCCCCGATCTTCGCACCCATGGGCTTCGGTGACTGGCGCTGCGCCACGTCGCTGATCTCCGGCTTCATTGCCAAGGAGTCCGTGGTCAGCACCCTGGGGGTGCTGCTGGGCGGCGGGGCCATCTCCGGCCTGTTCACCACCCGGTCCGCCCTGAGCTTCCTGGTATTCACCCTGCTGTACACCCCCTGCGTGGCGGCGGTGGCCACCATCCGGCGGGAGCTGGATTCCTCGCTGAAAACGCTGGGTGTGGTGGCCATGCAGTGCGGCGTGGCCTGGCTGGTGTCGCTGGCGGCATACGCTCTGGCGGGCCTGTGGTAAGCGGCCATCACCGCCGGATATAGCGCCGGGACAGGCCGGGATATAGCGGGACGCCCCGGCCAAAACTGGCCGGGGCGTTCTTTGCGTTATTCTTCCGGCAGCCAGGCCAGCGTCCGGCCCAGAGGCGCAGTGAACCCCAGGGCCCGGTGCATGGCCTCGTCACAGGGTGCGCAGCATACCGACAGGCTGGCGATGCTCCGCTCCCGGCACAGTGCCTGGGCGGCCTGCACCAGCTGCCGGGCCACGCCCCTGCGGCGGAATACCGGCTCCACATAGAAATCCTCCAGCTGACCAACCGGTCCGCAGGCAAAGGTGGAGAATATCTCCGCCACCGAGCACATGCCCACAGCCCGGCCATCCCGCCTGGCCACCAGGAAGGTGATTCTCCCCTCCCGGACGGCCTGGGTCAGCCGCTCCTGCTGCTCCTCCGTCAGGGGTTCCTCTCCAATGTCCTGGCGATAGCCGTTTTCCAGCTTCCCAAGCTGCCAGTCTGTCGGGTCGGTCAGCCGCTCCACGGTGATGGGCCGGTGCTCCCGGGGCGGCAGCAGCATCAGCGGCACACCCCACTCATCGGCCCCGTTGGCCACAAAGCCCAGTCGGCCCCAGAAGCGCTGCCGCGGCGGTGTGGTGCAGTTCAGCTCCGCGTATCCGGCCCCCTGTTCCCGGGCCCAGTTCAGCAGCGTCCGGGCGCAGGCCGTGCCCATTCCGCCGCCCCGGTGCTCCGGCAGCACGCAGAACTCCAGAATGAAGCATTTGCCGTCCTCGCCGGTGAACACCGCCGCCAGGACAAAGCCCATATCCTGCCCGTTCCGGGAAAACACCAGCCAATGGACCGGATGGACCGGCCGGGTGCGAAGGCTCTCCATGGTCCGGCGGTAGTCGTCTCCCAGAAAATACGGCCGGTCCTCGTCCTCCGGGTCCGGGAAAATATCCCGGCAGAAATAGGCCCGAAGCCGCTCCCAGAACAGGGACCGTTCCTCCGCCGTGACGGCCTCGCGGATGACAATGTTTTCTATCATGTACTTTTCCTCCATTATATTGCGCCAAATGACGCGATTTACGGGAGGGTCAGCAGCTGCGGCCCCTCCCCGGCCGCACGATATGATCCATCATGAAGCATTCCTCCTTTTCCATAGTTATTCCCGCAGGATATCGGGCGGACAGAGTCGTCCGCCCCTACAGGTCTAAATGCATGGGCTGGGACTCTGCCCCACCCCTGTGCGCAAAAAACTCCCTCTGCGGTAAACGCAGAGGGAGTTCCTTCCTGTAACTTGCGAGGCCCTTACGGAGTAAAAAAACTTACTCGGTGACGAAGGGCAGCAGAGCGATCTGACGGGCCCGCTTGATGGCCTCGGTCAGCTGACGCTGATGCATGGCGCAGGTGCCGGTGGTCCTGCGGGGCAGGATCTTGGACCGCTCAGAAATGAAGCGGCGCAGCTTGGCGGCATCCTTGTAATCGATATACTCGCACTTGTCAACGCAGAACTGGCAAACCTTCTTGCGCTTGCGGCCGGCGCCCCGGGGGGCTCTATTTTCGCGTTCCATAGCCATGGAAGAATTCCTCCTTTATAGAATTAGGTGTACCTGGGGTACTCAGAACGGCAGGTCGCCGTCCTCCTCGTCGATTTCGGCAAAGTCGGAGCTGCCGCCCACGGGAGCGGAATAGCCGCCGGTGGGTGCGCTGTAAGCAGGGGGAGCGGAGAAATTACCGCCGGTGGGAGCACCGTCCCGCTTGGAATCGCCGAAATAGACGTTGTCGGCAATCACCTCCGCACTTCTGCGGTTGTTGCCTTCGCGGTCTTTCCAGTCACGGATCTGAAGCCGGCCCTCCACCACGGCCATACGGCCCTTGGTGAAGTATTTGGCCACGAACTCGGCCGTGCTGCGCCAGGCCACCACATCGATGAAATCGGTCTCCTTCTCGCCGCTCTGGGACTTGAAGTCCCGGTCCACGGCCAGGGAGAAGCTGGTGACGGCGGTACCGCTCTGGGTACGGCGCAGCTCAGGGTCCCGGGTCAGACGACCCATGATGAAAATCTTGTTGAGCATAAAACTGCCTCCCTTACTCGCCCTTGCAGACGATCATGGAACGCATGATGCCCTCGGTAATGCCCAGGATACGATCCAGTTCCTTGGGGAATTCCGGGCCGCTGGTGAAGCTCATCAGCACATAGTAGCCTTCGGTCTTGTAGTCGATGGCGTAAGCAAGACGGCGCTTGCCCCACTCGTCCACGACCACGTCGGAGCCGTTCTGCTCGGCCAGGGTCTGGAACTTTGCCACGGTAGCGGCAATAGCCTCCTCACTCTGTGCCGGGTCAATGATGTAAACGACCTCGTAGTTGGCGGAAATCTTAGCCATACTTTTGCACCTCCTTTTGGACTTATGGCCCTCACCTTCTGTGAGAGCAAGGATATGTCCGCATACGCAGACTCATATATTATACCGGTTTTCCCGGAAAAGTCAAGGTTTTTCCGGCTGTTTTTCTCGATTATTTTGCAGGGCCGGCCCCTACGGATCAGCTTATCCGTAGGGGCCGATGGTCACATCGGTATAGTACCAGTGCAGGATATCCTGCCAGGTTTTGCCCTCTGCCGCCAGCTGGTTGGCCCCGTATTGGCTCATGCCCACACCGTGGCCGAAGCCGGTGACGTGAAACGTCACCCTGTCCGCCGCGGCCTCCGCAGTGAAGCACGCCGACCGCAGACCGTACAGGCTGCGGACCTCGGTCCCCTCCACGGTGACGCCGCCGATGGTCACGGTCTCCACCCGGCCGGAGGCATTTTCCGTCCGGCCTGTGATCCAGGTTTCCGGCGCCCCGGCAAAGGAGGCCTCCGGGTGAGCCGCCAGAAACGTCTGCTGGAACTCCGCCGCCGGCAGTTCCCTGACGCTGTAGTAATTGGGCACAGAGCCTTCCCCTTCGGGGCTTTTCACGCTGTGCAGATACGGCAGGGTGGACACCCACACGTCTCCGGAGTTGGCGGTGACTCCGGCGGAGGAGGAGTGAAACGCCGCCAGAATGGGCTGTCCGTTGTACAGGATCACCTGTCCGTCGGTGTCCCAGACGGCCTGCTGGACCTTGGCCTCGTATTCGGCGGCGTGCTCGCCCCATTTTTCCGCCGCCGCCTGGGCGGAGGTGTAGGCATTGCAGCAGTGATAATCCATGCACACATCAGCGTCCGGGTGCTCTGCCTTGCGGCCGGAGGCCATGTGGTAACAGATAAAGGTCCGCTCCGCCACGGCCTGGGCGTCCAGGGCCTGCTGGTGGAAGGAGGCAGGCATTTCTCCCCGGACCACCCCGGGCAGATACTCCGCCATGGTCATCTCCACCACCTGCTCCCCGTCCCACACCCGCAGCAGAACCGCCCCGTCGGCGGCGCTTTGTCCCGGGACTGTCCCGGTTTGTCCCGGGTCAGCATCCGGGACAGGCCGGGATGTCCCGGTGTCCTTCCCGGCGCCCAGCAGAGCCCCGCCAAACAGCAGCACCGTCAGCAAAAATCCCGCTGCCCAGTAACGCATGTCCATCCCCCCTTCGTTTGGTGGCAGTCTATGCGGAGGCGGACGGCGGCAGAACCAAAAAAATCTCCCCGGCGGAAAACCGCCGGGGAGAGTCGCTATCATCTGTTATCCGAAGCTGCGGTTGGACCGGAGGACTACCTCCACGTCGAACTGCTGGCCGTCCCGCAGGATGGTCAGGGTCACGGTATCGCCGATGACGTGGCTGCGCCGGACCGTCAGCAGGTCGCTGGTGACGGAAATGGACTGGCCATCCGCCGCCAGGATCACATCGCCGGCCTGGATGCCGGCGTCGGCGGCGCCGGAGCCGCCGGACACCTCCACCACCTGGACCTGGGTGCCGCCTCCATCCTTTTCCACGGTGGTGACGGTGATGCCCAGGGAGGGAGCGCCCCGGTAGCTGCCGGTGGCAATGATGTCGTTGACCACGAAGCTGACGGAGCTGATGGGCAGAGCAAAGCCCAGGCCCTCCACGGTGGCCTCGGTATCGTCCGTGGTGCTCATTTTCAGGGTGTTGATGCCGATGACCTGGCCATAGGCGTTGATGAGGGGGCCGCCGGAGTTGCCGTTGTTCAGGGCGGCGTTGGTTTGCAGCAGGGTCATGGACTTGCCGTCTACTTCCACCGCCCGGTTGATGGCGGAGATGATGCCGTTGGTCATGGTGCCCCGCAGCTCCACGCCCAGGGGGTTGCCGATGGCGTAGGCCGTGTCGCCCACCTGCACCAGGTCGGAGTTGCCGAATTCCGCGGCAGGCAGCGGATTCTGGGGATCGGCCTTCAGAACGGCCAGGTCCTCCTCCTCGTCATAGCCCACCAGCTTCACGTCGTAGGTGACTCCGGTGTCCAGGGCCACCCAGCAGCTTTTGCCGCCGGAGATCACGTGGGCATTGGTGATGATGTACCCGTCGGAGGTCATGATGACGCCGGTGCCGATGGAGGCGCCGTCTGCCTGCTCGGACACCACGGTGACCACAGAGGGATTCACCTTGGCATATACCTCCTGAGCCGTCAGGGGCTGGCCCTGGGGGTCCTGGCAGGTCAGGCGCACGCCCTTATCCCCCTGGATGCGGGGGATGGTGGTGGCCTTGCTGCCGAAAATGTCCACAATGCTGCTGGGGTTGTCGCCGTCGCCGTCGGGCAGGGGCCGCTGCTGGCCGCCGCGCCCGGCGAAGATCGCCGTCAGCACCACCGCCGCCACGGTCACTGCCACCACCGCCAGGGAGATCCACAGCCACAGGCGGCTGCGGCGCTTTTCCTTTTTGGCGGCCTGCTTCCAGACGCTCTGGGGCATGGGGGTGCGCTGGACATAGTAATTGACCACCTCCCGGCCCTCAGGCTCCTTGGGGGTATACCAGGAGACGATCTCCTCCGGCTCCTCCCATTCCGGATTATCCGCCGGGGCAGGACTCTCCTGGGGGACTGCCGGGGTCTCCGCCGGAGTCTCGGGGTCCTGGGGCCGGATTTTGGGGTCCTGGGGCCGGATCGGGTTGTTTTCGTCAAACATAGCAATGGTTCCTCTCATGTATTCCGCATGGGGTGGGCCAGCTGAACGGTGAAGCTGAAGGAGGTGACGCCGTTTTCGCTGGTAACGGAAATTTTCTCTTTGTGCTGGGACAGGATGGTCTTGACCACATACAGGCCCAGGCCGTAGCCGTCCTTGTCCTCGCTGCGGGATTTATCGGACTTGTGGAAGCGCTCGAACAGCAGGGGGATCTCCTCCGGGGGGATGGTGTGGCCGGTGTTGCGCACCGTTACCACCGCCTTGTCGCCGCCGGTCTCCGTCAGCCCCAGGTACAGGGTGGAGCCCGGGGCCGCGAACTTGGTGGCGTTTTCCAGCAGGTTATAGATCACCTGGGTAATCAGGTCGTTGACTCCCTGGACCATGACGGAATCCTCCGGAATGTCCGCCTCCACGTCCAGGCCCCGGTCCGTGATCTTCTGCTCCATGGACAGCAGGGCCAGGCGCATGCTCTCGCACAGGTCGAAGTCCTCCTTCTTCATGTCCTGCTGGGACTGGATGCGGGAGATATCCAGCATCCGCCGCACCAGGCGGCTGAGACGCCGGCTCTCGTCGGAGATGATCTGGAGATACTTTTTCTCCTTCTCCGGGGGAATGGTTCCGTCCAGGATGCCGTCGGTATACCCGGCAATGGTGGTCATGGGGGTTTTCAGCTCGTGGGAGATGTTGGCAATGAAGTCGCTGCGCTGGCGCTCCGTCTCCGCCAGGGAGTCGGCCATGTTGTTGAACGACGCCGCCAGCTCGCCGATCTCATCGTTGCGGCCGGTGTCCTGCATGCGGACATCGAAATTCCCGGCGGCATAAGCCCGGGTGGCCCGGGCCATTTCCCGGATGGGCTGGATCTGGCGCATGGAGGTCAGGGAGCTGGCCACGAAGGAAATCAGCAGGATGATGGCCGACGTCATGAAGAACAGGCCGATGAAGGAGCGCCACATGCTCATCAGGGACCGGGCGTCCATCACCGCCAGCACCATGCCCACGGTGCTGCCGTCCTCCCGGGTCACGGGGACGCCCACCACAAACTGCTTCAGATCATATGCGCCGCCGATGCTGCTGCGGCCCTGGTAAAAGCCCTGATCGCCCAGGATGGCGTCCTGGATATCCTGGGGCACGGACACCACCTTGCCCCCCAGGCGCTGGTCGGAGGTCAGCAGGGCGTATCCCTCCTGGTTGCACAGAAGAAAATCCGCCTTGGTAAGGCCGGCGGCCAGAGCCACCAGGTTTTGCAGACTGGGGCTCTGGGTCTGGCCGTTGGAGGCCAGATAGTCCCCGGACATGTTGGCAATAAGCTCCGCATGCTGGCGCATCTCGCTGCGGCGCTCGGCCACGGTGTCGTTATAGCTCAGGCCATAAAACGACACGCCCAGCAGCAGCAGCGTCAGCAGCACCATCCCGGCCGTCAGCAGAAACTGCTGCCAGTACAGACTGTCGAACCGCCGCCGGAACTGGAAAATCTTTTCCTGGCTCATTTTACCTCGAACTTATAGCCCACGCCCCACACGGTTTTCAGGGCCCACTGGTCGGACACGTTCTCCACCTTTTCCCGCAGGCGCTTGATGTGGACGTCCACGGTGCGGGAGTCGCCGAAGTAGTCAAAGCCCCACACCTCGTCCAGCAGCTGGTTGCGGGTGTATACCCGGTTGGGGGTGGAGGCCAGGTGATACAGCAGCTCCAGTTCCTTGGGAGGCGTGTCGATCTTCTTGCCGTCTACCAGCAGCTCGTAGCTGTCCAGGTCGATGACCAGCTTGTCGAACACCAGGCGCTTTTTCGTGTCGTCGGGGATCTCGCTGCGGCGGAGCACCGCGTTGATGCGGGCCATGAGCTCCTTCATCTCGAAGGGCTTCACCAGATAGTCGTCCGCGCCCATTTCCAGGCCGGTGATCCGGTCGTTGACCTCGCTTTTGGCGGTGAGCATGATGATGGGGGTCTTGGCCTTTTCCCGGATGTAGGCGCACACGGCCCAGCCGTCCATCACCGGCAGCATGATATCCAGCAGCACCATGTCCGGGGCCTGCTTGTCGTATTCCTCCACGGCCTTGCCGCCGTCATAGGCGCTTCGGACCTCGAAGCCCTCTTTTTCCAGGTACATGCGGATCAGGTCGGAGATGTTGCGGTCATCCTCCACCACCAGAATGTTGCGTGCCATGCGCTCAGCCTCCCACTTGTGAGTATCGTTGATGCTTTCCTCTATTATACCGCCCCGGATGGGGCTTTCCTGAACTTTCTGTAAATTCAGGGGCTTTGATGGTTCAGTATACCACATTTTCCCGGGGTTGTATAGTCAGCTTGCCAAAAAAGAGCGGCAGCCTTTTTTGATAAGCTGAGGTCCCCCGGCTTTCCGCCGGGGGACCTGGGAGGGGCTTATGCGTCGCTCTTGCGCTTGGTCTTGCCGTAGCCATAGCCGTAGCCGTAGCCGTAGCCATAGCCGTAACCGTAGCCATAGCCATAGCCGGAGGCGGAGCCCCGGACATTGGTGGCACAGTTGAACACGAAGCCAACCATTCGGGAATCGGCCCCGGCCAGGGCCTGGACCCCCTCGAAGATCTGGGTGGTGGCGGCAAAATCCTCGCGGATCACGTAGATGACCCGATCCACATGGCGGCTCAGGGCCAGGGCGTCGGCCATCATGGCACAGGGCGGGGTATCCAGCACGATGTAATCAAACATGGGGCGCAGCGTGTTCATCAGCGCCTCCAGCTTGTCGTATTGCAGCAGGTTCATGGGGGTGTGGATGGGCTCGCTGCCGGCAAAGACGTACAGGGACGTGTCCTCATAGCGCAGGAAGTGCACCTGGCCCAGGCTGCCGGACAGGCACTGGCCCAGGCCGTCGGAGGGCTTGGTCAGGCCCAGCAGGGCCTTGTCGCTGGGGCCCCGGAGGTCGCCGTCGATGAGCAGGACCTTCTTCCCCTCCCGGGCCAGGGACAGGGCCAGGTTCACGGACACGGAGCTCTTGCCCTCGGAGGGGATGGAGCTGGTGACCATGATGATCTTGTCCTGGGGCTTCAGCTGCCGCAGCAGCTTCAGCCGCAGCAGACGATATGCCTCGCAGAAGGCGCTGTCGGTCTGCATATGGGTGATGATCAGCCCCTGCTGGGGGCCGCTTTTGCGGCGCTTGGGCGCCGTGCGGGGAATGGAGGCCAGGCACGGCAGGCTCACCAGGCGCTTGACGTCGCCGGTGGAGGACACCGTCCGCCGCAGAGCGGCGGCAATGATCAGGACCGCCAGGTCCAGCACCAGGCCCAGGAATGCGCCCTTGACGGCGCTGCGGACCCAGGGATCGCTGTTGTACGGTGCGTCGGGCAGGGAGGGCTCCTGGTTCACCACCAGCTGCGTCTCGCCCAGCACCAGGCGGTTCACCTGGGGATATACGTCGATGACGGCCCGGAGGATGTCGTAGGCATCCTGGGCGCCGGGGCTTTCCACCGTCAGGACGAAGAAGCTGGTATCCGGAATGGGCGAGGCGGAGATGCTGCCGTTGATGGAGGCGGTCCCCAGCCGCTGGCGCAGCAGCTCCTGCATCCGGTCGGAGGACAGAAGATAGGGGAAGGTATCCGTCACCTGCTGGGCGGCGGATTTGTTGTAATACTGGCTGTAGCTGGACACATCGGTGCCTCCGATAAAGCTCAGGCTCACGGAGAACACCGCCTCGGACCGGTACATGGGACGGAAGGTGCGGTGGGCCCGCCACCCCATCACGGCGGCGCACAGCACGATCAGCGCCAGGCACACGGGCCACAGCCGCCGCAGAGCCCGGAGCATCCGCCGCAGCAGGACGGACAGGTCGATGGCCTGCTCTTCGTTATTGGTATGGGTCGTATGTTCCATAGTGCGCCTCACTGCTGCTTCTGGCCGGAGCGGTGCCCGTAGCCGTATTTGTCGTATTTCTTGCCGTAGCCATAGCCATAATAACCGTAGCCATAGCCGTATCCGGCGGAGTAAGCGGTCAGGTGGGCCATATCGTTGAGGATGCAGCCCAAAAACTCTGCCTTACCGGCCCGCAGGGCGTCGATGGCGTCGTTGATCTCCGGCGCGGGGACGGTGTCCTGCCGCACCACCAGCACCGACGCGTCGGACAGGTCCGACAGCAGCTCGCTGTCGGAGAAGAAGCCCAGCGGCGGCGAGTCGATGATCACATAGTCGTACTGCTCCCGGGCCAGGGCCACCACCTTGGCCAGCTGGTCCGAGGCCAGCAGCTCGATAACGTCGGTATAGGACTTGGTGCTCAGCAGGGAGTGCAGCCCTGTGGAGGGGTCCGTGACGGCGGCGGAGAGGATCTTCTCCGGGGCGGCGGACTCTGACAGCAGGGTGCCCAGCTCGTTTTTCTGCTTCACGGGCAGGCCCAGCATCTCGCTCTGCACCGGGCGGCGCAGGTCCAGGTCGATGAACAGAACGGACACCCCCCGGGAGGCCAGGGAAATGGCCGTGTTGGCGGCCAGGGTGGATTTGCCCTCTGCCGCGGACACGCTGGAAAACAGGAATACCCGGCGGCCCTTGGCGTGCTCATGCTGGAACTTTTCGGCGATGCGGTGGATGGACTCGGTAAAGGCAAAGCTGATGGCCGGGGACGAGATATTCAGGTTCCGGCGCAGGCGCTTGCCGCCCCGGCGGGACCGCCGCTCCCAGCGGTCGTCCATCCAGCCCAGGAGCTTCCGGGTCCGGCGGCCCTCGTGGGGCACGGTGGAGATGAGCTTGGCGTCCAGGTCGCTGCGGGCGCCCTCCTGGGTCTGGACCGTGCCGCTGGTGACGCTGGCCCACGCCACGGCGGCGGCGGTGAGTCCCGCGCCGATCACGCCGGCCAGCAGGCAGATCTTCGGCACGTTATAGCTGCGGGACGGCGCCACGGACAGGGTGGGGGCGTTGAGCTGGCTCAGCACCGCCGTGGACGATACGTGGGCGGACAGGGTGCCATAGTTGTCAGACACCGCCTTCAGCAGCACCAGCGCCTGGCGGGGCGTGTCGGCGGTGACGGTGACGCGGATCAGGTTCGTCTCGCCCAGCTGTTGGGCGGATACGGTGCCGTCCAGAGACATGCCCAGATTCTGCTCCATGGTCTGGCGCAGGACCCGGCTCTGCAGCAGCTGGGAATAGGACGCGGCCATGTCGGCGGCAGCGGTGATATTCGTATAGTACAGGGTGCTGGCCCGGGCGGTGACGGCAAAGGTGGTGGAGCTGGTATACTGCCGGGTCACGAAGCACGAGAGCACGATCCACGCCGCCATAGCGCAGGCAGCCGCTGCCAGCAGCAGCATCCACAGCTGCCGCAGCAGGGTCCGCACCAGGCAGTAGGGCTCGATATGGGACCACTGAAGGCCCCGGTTTTTTTCATCCATGGCATTCTCTCCTTATTCCACCACCACCGTCAGATAGACGGTGTAGCTCTGGCCCTGGGCGGCGACGGTATAGCCCACATAGTACACCCCGGGGACCGATGTGTTCACCGGATCGTCCACGGATACCTGGGAGGCAGCCAGGGTGGACCCGTCCGGGGCCACCACGCTGTCGATGTATCCGGCGGCGTTAAAGGACGCGCCCTGGGACAAATAAATCAGATAATCCTTCAGCCAGATCAGCTGGGTCTCGCCGGTGGTAATGACCACCTTCAGCGGCAGCACCACCGGTTCGCCCAGACGGCTGTCCACCTGGGCGGTGACGTTGTAGACGCCGGGCTGGCTGTTGACAATGTTCTGGGAGGTGATGCGGATGGTCTTGCTGATGTCGCCGTCCAGCACGTCGGAGGCGGTGAGCCGGTCCAGCAGGGTCACCGTCTGGCCCAGGGGATACACCAGGGGCCGGGACAGCGCAAAGCGGGGGGCCTGGTAGTCCGTGTAGCGGACGGTGCGGGTGACGGTGGCCATGTTGTTGGCAGAGTCGAACACGATATAGGTCACCTGGGCGCTGCTGTCGGCCAGAGCCGGGGTCACGCCCTTGATGAGGATCTGGTCCGTCAGGTCGCCGTCCCGGTCATCGGAGGCCATGACGCCCTGCAAAAGGGCATCCTCCCCGGCGGTGACGCTGACGTCGATGGAGTCGCTGGAGCAGGTGATCACCGGGGGCGTGGTATCCACGGTGACGCGGCGATAGATGCGCAGGCCGCAGAAGGCCAGCAGCACCAGGATAAACAGCGCAATGACCACGCGCTGCATTTTGCGGATGGCTCTCATAGCTCGTCCTCCCTTGGAGAAGAAATAGGCCGGTCCGCCCCCACCATGGGGCGGTCCTCTAAAATACGGCGGGGGTTCCCGTCCAGCAGCAGCCGGGGGCAGTCCGGGGAAAAATCATCGGCCAGCGTGCTGCGCAGCAGGCCCATATGGGTGGTGCGGACGGTGGGGCGGGGGGGATCGCCGGCGGGGGGGGGGG